>JAIOPT010000089.1 GCA_021413765.1 Betaproteobacteria bacterium | reverse complement strand
ACGTCGATGAAGAATCTAGCGGCTGCGATTGACCGCCGATTTGAACGCAAGCTAACGTAGGTGTGTGCCACCCCAGCGGTGTTACTTTACTTCTGGAGGCTACTATCATGCAAACTTTTCCGAACATAGGTGTGGATGTTGCCAAAGACGCGGTCGTTGTGGCTTGTGCCGCGCAAAGTTTTTCTACTCACAGTGTTACAAACCAGCGCACTCCTTTGCTGGCATGGCTGAAATCTCTGCCCACAGGCAGCCGCATCGGCCTGGAATCCACGGGCGGCTATCACGAATTACTGGCCGATCTGGCATGCATGCAAGGCCATGTCGTATTCCTGCTCAATCCGTTGGATACCAAGCACTATGCCCGCGCCATGGGTAACCGCGCCAAAACGGACCGGGTGGATGCCGAACTGATCGCCCGTCTCATCGCTCAAAAACATACGCGCTTACGCCCTTACACACCTCCTACAGCCGACCAGCGCAAGCTGGATCGCATGATCCGACGGCGCGCCAATATCGTTCGCATCAAAAGCTCGCTCACGCTGACGATGAGCAACCTGAGTGGTTTTACCGCCGAACCCAAAGCTGTCTCGAACAAGCTTGATGCCCTGATTGCCAAGATCGATTCCACCATGACCGCGATTGCGGCGCATTCCCCGCAACACAAGGAAGCGCAACAGCGTTTGCAAACCATTGCAGGTGTCGGCCCCGTGGTGGGCATGGCGCTGACCAATACGTTGGAGCGCGTGCTTTTCCGCAATGCGGATGCATTCGTCGCATTCACGGGCTTCGACCCGAGAGCCAACGCGCCTATCTAAACGAGGCCCCGCCGAGTTGCGCCGCCTGCTGTTTAACGCTGCAATGGCCGCCTCCAAATCCAAAGCTTGGAAGCTTATCTATGAACATTACCGCGCCCAAGGCTGGAGCACTACCGCAGCACTGGTAATCATCGCCCGCAAAATCGCCCGCGCAGCCTGGTCTATTCATCATTACCATTCAACTTTCGACCCGGAAAGGATTACAAAAAATGCTTGACGCGAACCATAGAATCTCAGAACGAACGGATTTATTTCTTCTGTGTGAGCCGTGGTTACTTCATGCAGACGATACGTACTTGGTGCATGTCGGTGATACCGGATAATACCTTTTCAATGCCATCTTGCTTCAGGGTGCGCATGCCTTCGTTGAGAGCGTTAGACAATATTTCCGCGACGCGAGCGTGCTCCTGAATATTCTTTTTTATCAGGTCGGTGCCCACCATCAACTCATGCAAACCCACCCGTCCGCGATAACCTGTGCCGGCGCAATACTCACAGCCAACCGGTTCATATAACGTGAATCTCCCCATTTCATCAGCGAACAACTTGACCCATTCGGCGTACAACGCCTTGTAAGCAGCATTGGCATCCTGTTTCCAGGGAGCGGAGTTCATAAGCTCTATCGAATATTCAGCAAGCAATGATTTGAGCTCATCTTGATTGGCGGTATGCGGTTTTTTACATTTCTTGCATAAACGTTTGGCTAAACGTTGTGCCAGAACACCTAACAGAGCATCGGAAAAATTAAATGGATCCATGCCCATATCCAATAATCGTACGACAGATTCCGGCGCGCTGTTGGTGTGCAGGGTGGCGAACACCAAATGGCCGGTAAGTGAGGCTTCTATACCGATGGAAACCGTTTCCTTGTCGCGCATTTCACCCACCATGATCACGTCCGGATCGGCGCGCAGAAAGGCTCTCATGATGGTTGCAAAATCCATACCGGCCTTTTTGTTGATCTGCACCTGGCGCAGACCTTTCTGTGTAATTTCTACCGGGTCTTCTGCCGTCCAGATTTTAGTTTCAGGCTTGTTAATGTAGCCCAGTACGGAATGCAAAGTAGTAGTTTTACCGGACCCAGTCGGACCGCATACAAAAAACAGGCCATACGGTTTGCTAATTACTGTTTTCAGGGTTTCAAGGTTTCGTGCCGACAGGTCCAACTCATTAAGCTTTATCGGCTCGCCGTTGGCCAAAATACGCATCACGATGTCTTCAATGCCGCCCTGAGAGGGAATGGTGGCAACACGCAGCTCAATATCCAGGGGCGCATATTTATTGAACTTGATCTTGCCGTCCTGCGGTTTGCGCTTCTCCGAAATATCAAGGTCGCACATGATTTTTATACGCGTTACTAGCGCACTGCGGAAAGCTGATGGCACTTCGATATAAGGTAGCAGCGAACCATCCTTTCGCAAACGAATCACGGTCTTGCCTTTGCCCGGTGCAGGTTCGACGTGAATGTCGGAAGCGCCCATTTTGTGGGCATCCATGATGATCTTGTTAACCAGCTTGACTAGCTCATTATCTGCCGCCTCGCTTGCTTCCTCCTGGTTAAAGTCATCGACCTCTTCTTCATCTCCCCCCATGGCGGTAAGCATCTCATTCATTGAAGTGCTGTCCATTTCCGAGCCACCGGCCATGCCACCGACCCCACCTCCGCCAAAGAATAAGTTAAGGGTCGCATTGAATTCGCGCTGCGAACAAACTTTATAAACCAGTCTGCTCCTTGGAAAAACGTTATTTACCACACGTGAGGTTTGTATCCACTCTGGATCAGTGGTAAGTATCACCAAGCCTTCCTTTATTTCATCTATCGGCACCCATTGGCTGCTTTCTATATATTCCCGTTTAAAATTTTTGAGTAAATCGGACGGTTTAATGCGATCAGTCTTGAATGGTTCATAGGGCACGCTGAAGAAGAGTGAAAGCGCTTTACCAAGTGCGGCCGGTTTAACATGAAATTCGTCGAGCAACACATCCTCAACATCAGCATTTTTGCGGCGCGCTGTGGAT
The DNA here is from genome assembly GCA_021413765.1 of Betaproteobacteria bacterium. GTDB lineage: Bacteria > Pseudomonadota > Gammaproteobacteria > Burkholderiales > Gallionellaceae > Nitrotoga. Next base: position 17,564 of record JAIOPT010000089.1, on the reverse strand, counting down.
AAGGCCAGATCCAATTCGTCGGCAGACAATACATCGTCATAAACCAAATAATCGTACTTGGTTTTAGCAGCAGGTTGCTGCTGGCTTTGGCGTAGCGCTACTGCCAAGTTCTGCCCTAGCTCCAGTATCCCATCTACTATCATCCTCGAGAAAGGCTTGTCGTCCTTATTATTGAGAACCTGGATGACACCCGCTAAATCATTGCTATCTGGGTCAAGTATGGGTACCACAAGAGCTTGCTTGGTACGATAGCCAGTGCGCTTATCCACGTCTTGTAGAAAGCGTAGATTGACACTATGTGAAGCCAGCTCTTTCTCGTCGTATACATCCGTGATGTTCAGTAATTTTTTTTGTAGCGCCACATACCCGGCAAGACTCTGCTCAGTAATGCGTAGTTTGAGATCCTTGAATGAATTTGCCCCAGTCTTTATTTTTGAAATCAGCGTAGCCTTATCTCTATCCAGAGAGTAAATGGTGAGGCGATCAGCATTGAATGTCGTGCAGATATCCTTGCTAACTTCCAGCATAATTTCGTCGAAATCGTATGCAGTAGTAATCTTGCTAATGATTTGATCATGTATATTGCTTATGACATGATTAAGATTCTTCGTGAACACCAGCTGCGCCTCAATCTGGCTAGCATTGGCCCGCCGTTCTAGTTGTATTGTTGGTGCATTATCCATTCACTTCTCCCTGATAACTCCAAATGTGACTTGCCGCATGGCGAGATTACGTAACTTCGTTACTTGCTATTAAAATAGCGGCATTTAGCGAAAATTCTCCATGCGATTTTGAAACAAGGACGGGTTATGCCACCCATATTTGGGCTGCCGTGTTATTACTTACACCCCACAAAATAAGATACTGAATAGCAAAAAAATTAAGTGGCCAGCATCACAATTGCGATATTCCGGATAGATAACTGTGCAACTTTATTTATTGATCCTGCAGCGATAGAAGTTGAACACTTGACCGTTCTGCAACATCGCCAGTGTAAATCCATCTAAGCATCGCTGATTTCCTGCATGGCCACATCTGCCTCTTCCGGTTGATGGGTGATGTAGATTCCTAGGCCGTATTCCACTTGAATTTGAGCATTTCTCCCTCAAGCAGCTTGGAAAATACATGCAGCTCTATGTGGGATAGAGCAGGAAATCAACTTTAAATCGCCACAGAACGCCACAGAAGAAGTAAATCCGCTCGTCCTTTGACAGGCTCAGGACGAACGGATTTTAAGCTGGCCATTTCTTGTTATTAGTCTTGCACTTCTCGAAGCGTTACCACTACGAATCATATTGAGCCATTAATGTTTGGGCAGCAGCGCCAATTTTTTTAATTGGCAAAGGCAATTTCGATGTTGTAATAGTGTAGGAAGCGGCTTGTGCCGCATAAAGTCGACACTTAAACTGTGTTCTCAACTTTTGAAATAAAACTCCATTTTAATCCCCGCCAACTCAATAATGTCGTGCTCTTTAAGCTGGCACGGTTGATCGTCCATCGGCTTGCCATTAAGATTTGGGTAGCTTGCCCCTTCCACATAAGTGACGAAATAACCATGTGGACGATGCGTAAACACTACGACTTGAAAGCCAGATTTTCCTACGGTGGTCAGATTCTTCACCAGCTCAAGCTCTTTTCCAGCATTAGGTCCGGTAAGTATCTGTATTACACCCATTGCTTGCCCCGAGTCAGGCACTTTCTCGGCGGAGGTTGCAAGAGCTGGGAGCGATACAGTTTCTCCATCGGAGGCCGTTGCACTGTCAGTAACCACTTTCTCGGCGGAGGTTACAAAAGCAGGCTGCGACGGTATGACAGCCTCAGTCTGTCGCAATTCAGGTACTTTCTCAGTGGTTGATAATTGTGGTTGCTCCGTAGACTTTAACTTCCCCGTCATTTCACTAAGATCAGCTTTTACCGGGGTGGCGGATGCGATACGGGAAGATGCACGAAATACCATTGTTTTCTCAAAATCTGCCGCAGTGGATTGATTTTTCTGATCGTTCAAATACTTGAGTTTATATTTGCCAATTTCAATTACGTCATTACTTTGCAAAAAATGCTTCTTAATTGATGTACCATTTACCAAGGTCCCATTAGTGCTATCCAAATCTTCCAGAAAGGAATCATTAAGTATAGTCACTATCGCAGCGTGCTCACCGCTAACAGCAAGGTTATCAATAATGATCTCATTGTGCGGTTTGCGCCCGATCGTCATGTGCTCCTTGTCCAGACCAAATTCTTGCAACACCACACCATTCATGCTTAGTATCAGTTTCGACGTCATATCATCAATCCCCGTATTTAATTCTTGAACCAGGACAGCATTTTTGCGAGCCAGCCTCGCGGCGCGGCAAACTCACCGTTAATTTTAATAAGTATCACGGATACATTGTCTCGCCCGCCATTATCGTTTGCCATTTCAATCAACCGTCCTGCCACCAGCTTTAGATTGGCACGCAGCATTTGCAACGTAGTTCTGATCTGATCATCTACGACCATATCATTCAAACCGTCTGAGCATAGTAGATATATATCGCCCACTTGCACCGAATGAACATGAATCTCCGCCTCAACCTCTGGATCAACTCCGACCGCGCGCGTAATCAGATTTCTGTTCTTGGATAGTCGCGCATCTTCTTTACTTAGCATGCCTCTATCGATTTGCTCCTGCAACAGCGAATGATCACGAGTGATTGGCTCAAATATTTCACCGCGCAGTCGGTACATCCGCGAATCGCCAACATGAGCGACTGCTAAACGGTTATCGTAAAACAGCCCGGCCACCACCGTGGTACCCATTCCAGTATATTGCGACTGACTCTGCGACTTATGATAGATAGTGGCATTGGCTTTTTGAATTTTTTCGCGTAACAGTACCACTCCAACATCTTCACCACCGTCACCCCGGTCTTCAGGGCGCATACTTTCCAAGCTATGCCTCATATCGGTTGGAATCAGTGAAACTGTAATACCGCTAGCAATTTCACCAGCATTGTGCCCTCCCATACCATCGGCCAGCACCACTAATCCACATGACGCGTCATAAGCAACGCTATCTTCGTTATGCGATCGCACAACACCTGGGTGAGTCTGACTAACGATTTCTAGCGCCTGTTCAATATCCATATTAGGGCATCTCTATACATTCAAAATTTTAAGCGTGACAAGATATAATATTCAAGGCTATTAAGCGGGTAGCCGCGATATAGAGTCCCGCCAAATTGTATTTCAACAGCGTGACGTAGGGCCACTGCCCTATGCATGCAAACTTGGCGCATACAGACGATCCTCCCAGTCATTCCAACGCAGGCATGACAATGCACTTCCACTTGACTCGCCAATAAATTATCAATGACAACTGATACAAAAATCTCCAAGTATGCATGAGAAGCCAACGACATGCCTTCCAGCTCCCCAGATCACCACCATTCCCCAAATCATCATCAATTAAGTTAGCGTAACATTTTTTCAGCTCGCTACATGTACCAATGGTGAATTGAAACATGGACAAACACACCTAAGCAAAGTAAAGATGGCACCATGTTACTGCACACAAGACAAATTAAATAGAAGTTCGCTCAACCTTCAACTGGCTTAGGCGGGCAGGCTCAAGACGAACGGATTTTCAGCTGATTTTTTGGTGTTGTCCATCTTGCACTTGACAAAAGGTTACCCGCTAAGAATCACATAGAGCGTAAAAACTCAAAGTCTAGCTAAAGTTCTTCCAAATCCATCCGCTATTCTAAACAGCAGCGGTTAATTGTGCCTTACCGCATAAAACAATATCGAATCAGCACTACCATGATCATCCAAGCTTAAGAATGCAGACCATGAATCCAGCTATCAAAAATTTTGAGCTTTTCTCATCTATCCACAGAATCTTATATTTCGGTGTGGACAAATGATTGCATCATTATTAGAGACAAGCCTGACCGCATTGCCTGATGCCGTTTCCAAGCATCTGACGCAAGCTGGAACCATGCACAGATTGATAGCTAGTGATATCGCCAAGTGTGCTCCAACCCGCGATAGTTCGTTGCCATACCAAACTAATGAGTACACCAATACCAGATTGCGCCGTGGTGAGCTGCCAAGCGGCGGATTTGTCACTCCTGCAGCCCAGATCACAGTCTATGGTTCAGTGCTCTTCGTCGATATTCGTAACTTTACTATGTTTGCCGATCAACTTCATGGAGAGGAAGTTGTTGAATTTTTGAATGCATTCTTTGACCGAGCGTATGAGCCAGTCCGTCAGCAATGTGGATGGGTGGTGAGATTCCTTAGTGATGGAATGGTCGCAATGTTTGAGCCAAGAGTAGAACAGCCTGATGATCACGCCGAACGTGCACTAAAAGTGGCACTCCTGATAGTGCTCGCCGCCGACTCCTTCCGTGATTGGATCGCGCAACGCTTCCCGGGACGGAAATTGCCGGAGTTTGCAGTCGGTGTCGGCATACATTCGGGCGAAGTGATGATCTGCAATATGGGCAGTGGCACAGCAATTGAAACCACCGTAATCGGCGATACGGTAAATATTGCTTCACGTCTGCAATCGATGACCAAAGCTCTTGGCTGGAGCATAGCGACGAGCAGCACCTGCGCAAATATAGCCGGAGGCCGTTTTCAGCTCGGCCGTGGCGACACGGTGACCATGAAGGGGAAATCGCTACAGATTCAAGCCATAGAGGTCATAGGACTCAACCCGCGCACGGCAAACACCCCCAATGATAGTGCGTTCTACGAGAAACTGGGGCAATCTGTAGCTGTTAATACGGCAATATTCGAATTGGCACGAGTGCAGACAGACTCGATTCAAAACCATTTTTCGAGCACCGGAAACGCACCCGAAACAACTCCTCAAAATCAACCGATTGAACTGGAAGGCTATCGCTTATTGCGCAAGCTGGGACAGGGTGGGATGTCTGAGGTTTATCTCGCAGAGAATCTCGTCACTCATACCCATCAAGTGCTAAAGCTTGTTCCGACAAAAGCGATCGATATCGACAGCGACGACACATTGCAGCGTTTTTTGCATGAGTTCGCGCTAATCTCGCAGATTGATCATCCCAATGTCGCACGCATCTATCATCAGGGTTTCACTTCAACCCACGCTTATATCTCAATGGAGTTTTTTCCCGGTGGGGATTTACGGTGTCTTATCTCAGAATATCCCTCACCACAAGTCGCAATCGCCTCGTTGCTGCAAATTCTGGGCGGACTCTCCGCAATTCACGCACTGGGCATCATTCATTGCGACATGAAACCCGACAATGTGATGATTCGCAGGGACGGCTCACTCGCACTTGCCGATTTCGGAATTGCCGAGCACTCCGACTCAATCAGGTTACCTACCCGCCCCGGTGAAATCATGGGTTCACCGTCATATCTCGCACCTGAGCAGGCGTTAGACCTACCCGTCGACGAGCGGACGGATCTGTATAGCACGGGGGCCATGTTTTACGAAATGTTGACAGGACAGCCGCCATACAAAGGAAGTTCCGTGCAAGCGATTCTTTATCAACACGTAAATCTCCCAGTTCCCATTTTGCCCGTGGGCCTCGAACGCTTTCAATCCATCCTGAATCGCATGATGGCCAAATCGGCCGCAGCACGCTTTGAGAGTGCCGACGCAGTCGTCGAGTACGTAATTTCCTCAGGCTTGATCGGAAATCTATGATGATGACAGAACCCATAACTATATTACCGGCGAAACCCCAATACACCGTCGATGTCCACGGCTTCAGCCAGACAGAACGGATTATCTTGAGGAGCATTTTTAGTCTATCCGCACGACGCGTACCTAAATTTGTCGAATTTATGCCGACGATGGGTTCGGCGCCGGACGTTTTTCTCGTTGATGCTGAAGACGCAGGAGCGATAGCGGATTTTCGTCAAAAAAATGCCATACACACTAGACCTGCGATCCTGATCGGCGACATCGATCACGGTATTTCGTGCATAACTCTGTCACGGCCATTGCAGTGGACAAAAATTTTCAAAGCATTTGATCTCTCAGTGGGACTTAACGCACCAAGCCAGATTCCCAAACCAGAGCTTGCGGTTCGTATAGCAGCTCCCTACGAAAAAACCCAACCGATGTTCGCCATAATGCCAGCACCGCGATCATTGGCGCCCTCGATAACCCCACAACAAATATTAAATACAGCACCGCTGAAATCAATCTCAGTAAATCACAGCCTGACAGGTAACTTGGCGCCCGTGACTCCACTAGATCGTCCATTAAACTGGATCCTTGTCTGCGACGACAACATGACTGTACGTGAGTTTATGCGAGTAAAGCTCGCACCATTTGGTTTCAATGTCGATTACGCCGAGACAGGAGAACAGGCGGTTGGACTCACCGGCACTAAACACTACACCTGTGTCTTTCTCGATGTCGTGATGCCAGGAATCAATGGCTACCAAGTCTGCAAGCTTATCAAATCCAAGAAAGGTGGCGCAAAAACTGCAGTTGTCATGCTCTCGAGCAAAGATTCCACTTTCGACAAGATCCGGGGCACCATGTCTGGCTGCGATACATACCTCACAAAACCGGTCAACGAAAACCGCCTCTTCGAAGTAATCAGCAAATACGTGCAAACGAATGCCTGATCCCGACCGCATTATATTTTTCTCAATCCAATTAAAGGAGAAGCAATCATGACAATCCAGAAAGTACTTTGCGTCGACGATTCATATACTGATCTTGTCAATATTCAAAAAATCGTAATCGGCACTGGCCGCTTTGTCGTCACCGCCGCCAACGGCAAGGAAGCGATCGAGATGACTAAATCCGAGAAACCGGATTTGATCTTCATGGACGTAAACATGCCGGACATGGATGGCTTTGCCGCGACCCGTGCTTTGAAAAAAGATCCTGTGACCAAAGACATCCCGGTCGTATTCGTGACCAGCAAGGATCAGAAAGCAGACAAGATGTGGGGGCAAATGCAGGGGGGTAGCGGATATATCGTCAAACCTTATACATCCGACGATATCGTCAGGCTTGTCAACACATTATGACAACTCCGTTTTTACGTTTGAATGCCATTTTGCTGATCCATTCTGGACGAGGCAGCCATGCAAAACGAAATCAACTCTGCTGATTCTCTGCTAGCGCCGAGCGTGGCACTGCGCCCAGCCCGCTCAGCGGGGGCTCATATGACTATCGGACTCCATCGGCGGCACGGAGCCCCCCTTGCCGCAACTCAGGAATGGATAGGTTTTGAAGTCGAGAATATTAAGTTTCTGGTTCCGCACACGCAAGTAAGCGAAATTTCAGAAATGCCGCCTATTTTTCGTCTTCCGAATACGGGCCGCTGGTTGCTAGGTCTAGTGAACCTTCACGGTAATCTTGTGCCGCTGTTTGACCTGGCATCGCTCGTCGGTGGCACATGCGACACGAAATTGAAAACAATGCTCCTCGTGCTTGGTCGCGGCGATGCGATCGCAGCCATCGTTGTTAACGGTATTCCGAACCGCAAGCGTTTCGGTGCCTCGAATCGAACACCGCTTCCAGCGTTCCCAGAGGCAATCCGCGACTACATATCAAATGCTTATGCAGAAGAAGAGCAGGTGTGGCTCGAGCTCGACCACGTCCGCTTCTTCGAAATGATGGCGCGCAAAATTTCAAGCTGACGTACCCGCCCCCAACTTTCGACCCGACTGGAGAAACAAAATGAAAAACAGGCTGAACATTACCTTCCTTACCCGGATGAAGCTGTGGCAGAAGTTCCTGCTTCTGGGTGCCGTCGCGCTACCCGCTGCCGGAGTGCCCGCTTACCTGTTCTTGACGCAGACCACTGCAGCCATTCAGACCGCCAAGCTTGAAGCCAGCGGTATTGCCCCCGCAACAAAACTACTTAAACTAATCCAGAACACTCAGCAGCACCGCGGGTTATCCGCCGCTCTTATCGGTGGAAATATTTCTGTTGCTGCAGACCGAGCCGCCAAGGAAGCAGAAGTTGTCCGGGCGATCAGCACCTTCGAGCCCTATATAAAAAACAGCAACAATTCAAGGCAGACCGAAGTATGGGACAAGATAAAGACTAATTGGACACGAATCGCAGCCGAAACCACGAGCCAACGTACAGATACGCGCAAATCATTTACTGACCACTCTACATTGGTCGCTACCGAGATGACCCTGCTTAATCTTCTTATGGATCATTACAAGCTCTCTTTCGAATCAGATACCGCAACGCACTTTTTGATTCAGGCCGCGCTGTCCGACTTGCCCCAAGTATCTGAGTCACTCGGGCAAACACGGGCATTTGGAGCTGCTCGGCTCGCGGAAGCCGAGCGTTTGACCATCGCTCAAAGCTCCGGCGCTGAACTAGACAAAGAGGCGCTCACTTCAACCGACCGTGCAACGATGGCAACGTTAATCTCGGCATTGGTTACCAAAACCAATCAAGCGATTATTCAGCTAAATAAAGCACAGGCAGAAGAAACGCGCATCAAGGACAAAATTGCAGGCAAAGACCAGATCGCTGAAGAACAAATCAAACGCCTTGCCGATCTGGCTGCCGCAGAGATCTCTAATGCGCAACGACTCAAGCTTAGCTCTGCAGAGTATGTAAAACAATTCACTGGCGGTATTAACGATCAGTTCAAATTAATCGATACCGCGACGGCGGCGCTGAATGACGAATTACAGCTCAAGGTTGACGGCCTGCTGAAACGTTCATTCATTTTGTCAGGTGTAGTAATCGCCTTCATTATATTTGCAGCGCTCCTCGCCTTGCTAATCACACGAAACATTACTGAAACAGTGCGTTTACTACAGATTTCAGTTGAAAAGGTACGGCACGGAGATAACACCGCACTCGGCTCAATCGACGCACAGGACGAAGTCGGTGATCTAGGACGGACGGTAAACCAACTGCTGGAAGAGCGTATGGCAGCGCAACGCAAAGCTGAAGCAGAAACCGAAACACTCAATGACTCGGTAATTTCGCTCCTGCAAACCATGCAGAAACTCTCGGATAAAAACTTGACGGCCAAAGCGCCGGTCACCCAGGACATCGTGGGTACAGTGTCTGACGCCGTAAACCAGCACACAGAAGAAACAAGCAGAGTGCTTTATCGGGTAATGCAAATTGCCGGCCAAGTTGAAAATGCCTCGGTCAAACTTAAAGGGCAAGCTGACCAGGTGCAAGCGACCTCTGAAATAGAACGGAAAGGTGTTGAGGAAATGATCCGCGAGCTCGCAACTTCAACCGAAGCCATGAACAACGTGGCACAGCTCACCGCAAAATCCCACATTGCGTCTGGCGATGCTACCCGCTCAACCCTCTCCGCGCTAAATGCCGTAACAGGAACAATGCAGGGTATGAACTCAATCCGCGAAATGATTGCCGAGACTGAAAAACGAATCAAGCGCCTTGGCGAACGGTCACAAGAAATTAGCGGTATCGTGAACTTGATCAACACCATCGCAGAACGTACACACGTACTTGCGTTAAATGCGAGCGTACAGGCCGCGGTCGCGGGCGATGCCGGCCGTGGATTCGCCGTGGTAGCTGAGGAAGTTCAACGCCTTGCCGAATCCTCACGCAATGCTACCGCGCAAATTGGTACGTTGGTAAATAACATTCAAATCGAGACAAACGACACGATTAATACGGTGAACAAGACCATTTCTCAAGTAGTACAAGGAACCGAATTCGCTGAAAAAGCCGGTGTTCAAATGGCGGAAACACAAAAAGCAACCGACAATCTGGTGGACTTGGTACTGCAAATTGCCGCCAGCTTAGAAGTACAGGTCAAGAGCGCGGAAATTCTGCAAAATAAAGTTGATGATCTTGGCCGTAGCGCGGAAAAGACCGGAGAACAGATTACGACTCAGACAGCTGAAGCTAACCTACTCTCCCGATCCGCCGAACAATTGGTGAAAGCGGTGGGTGTATTCAAGCTACCTAGCGCACAAGCTCTTGGATTGTCGATCATGCCAGAGCGTACGAGCGCTATGCCCAAGCTCCAATCAGTTGTTTAAGCCTGCAATGACGGCGGCACGCTTGTGCCGTCGTGCTTCGACCCTAGGACGATAGATAATGCAAATGAGCGATTTCATCGAAGCGCTACGAACCGAAATCGAAGAGGTGCGCACCGATCTTGCCGGTTGGATTGCAACGATCTGTTCGGCTGCCCCCGAAGATCCCGCATTCGGCGACGCACTCGATCAATATGTCGGCCAAGTTGAACGCACGGCTTCAACCTGTGGAATGCTTGGACTGCGCGGCTTGGAGTCTTGTTGCGCTCAGGTTCAGGAATGCCTGGTAGTCATTGTTGGGCTTAAAGTGGAAGAGCGAGGCGCGGCGCAAGCCTTCTTCGACCTCTGGCCCGATCTTGTGCTCTCATACCTCGCTGACATCACGAGCTTCGAGTCCGCAGAGCACTTGGCAGAACACTTTTCCCAGCCCTCGTGTCCGGCACACGTGGATGCCGAACGCAACCTCGAACTCATTATCGAGCTCACCGCCGAGCCTGTGCTAGCGGAGTATTTGCGCGCAGAAGCAGAGGCCGAAGAACTGGAACGTCCTCGCATGGCGACTGACGATGACATCTCCCTTGTCCTACCAGCCGATGTGGATCGGGGCGTGTACGAGGCGCTGCTGCAAGAAGCACCAACACAGGCCGCCGAACTTTCCAACTACATCCGTAATATTGTCGACGGCGAAGCCACGAACGAGGATATGGCCGCAGCGAAGCGCATTGCGCACTCATTAAAAGGTTCGGCGAACATCGTCGGCATCCGGGGCATCGCGACGCTCGGACACCATACAGAGGACATCCTCGAATGGTTCGAGCAGAACCAGACATGTCCTCCGTTGGCACTTACCAATGCATTGCTCGACGCGTCAGCTTGCCTGGAACAAATGATAGGCTCCCTGCTCGGCATTGAGGATGCCCCCACACAGACTCAGGCAAAGGAAATACTGCAATCTGTTCTCGATTGGGCGAACCGGATTCGATCAGGAAGTGTTGAGGACGAAATCGATGCCGCTGCGCTTGCCGATCTAGATATGTCGCTTTCAGTACCAACTGAAATCACTGATCTCGATGTAACGTTTGCAATTCAAACAGAAACCACCGATCTCAATACGCCCTCCCCGATCCAGGCTGAAATTGCTGATCTCGAAGTGCCGCTCCCAGTACCAACTGAGATCACTGATCTCGATGCAACGTTTGCAATTCAAACAGAAACCACCGATCTCAACACGCCCTCTCCGATCCAGGCTGAAATTGCAGATCTCGAAGTGCCGCTCCCAGTACCAACTGAGATCACTGATCTCGATGTAACGTTTGCAATTCAAACAGAAACCATTGATCTCAACACGCCCTCTCCGATCCAGACTGGAAATGCCGATCTCGATACGACGCATCCTGCTTTGATCGAAGCTGCCCATCTCAACACAAAGCCCCGGGTACTGGCTGAAGCCGTCAAGGAAGAAGAAGTTTCTCTGCCCGAGGCTTCTCTGCCCAATAATGTGACCGGCCAGATTCCTATCGCTCCAATAATACGCGTCCCGGTAGCAACAATGGATGAACTCTTCCGTCTCACGGGCGAGCTATCTGTAAAAATTGGGCAACTTACCGAGCAAGTGAAGCAGACTCAGCAACGCACTAACAGCTTATTACGTCAGAATCTCAAGGTGCAGCAGCGTATTTTTGATCTTGAGAATCTGGTTGACATCCGCGGACTCTCGAGTCTGTGTGACACACACATCTCTCACAGTGACCAGATATTTGATGCACTGGAAATGGAACAGTACACTGAACTTCAAAGTAACACCCGCGCGCTGACAGAAGAAGCAGCCGACACAAGGGAGTTCAGCCGGCGCATTGAGGAAGACGTGGCACAGATGGGCGCCGTACTTCAGCAAACACAACGAGTACAGCGCGAACTTCAGTACATGGCTATGACCACTCGCATGAGTCCGGCAGGAAGCCTCGCCCCTCGTCTGCATCGCAACATCCGCCAGACCTCGCAGCAAACAGGAAAAAAAGCAAAGCTGATAATCGAAGGGGAAGACATCCTGATCGACGGAGACATGTTGGACAACCTCGTCGATCCGTTGCTACATATACTGCGGAACGCCATTGATCACGGCATTGAGGCACCCGACGAACGTAAGCGCGCCGGAAAGCCGGAGGTGGCCACAATTCATCTTATGTTCTCGCGGCGAGGCCAAACGGTCACAGTGCGTTGCCGGGACGACGGGCACGGACTTAACTATAGCGCGATCCGAAACAAGGCAATCGAGCGTGGCCTGATGCAAGCCGGCCAGGATATTTCCGAGGAAGAGCTGTCACGCTTGATTCTACTTCCTGGCTTTTCCACGCGAGAACACACGAATGAAATATCGGGACGAGGCGTCGGGCTCGATGTAGTACGCGATCGACTTCTTGTCATGAAAGGAATGGTCGAAGTACGATCCGAGTTCGGGAAAGGCTGTGAGTTTCTACTTCGCTTCCAAGCATCACTCGTCGCTCAGCATGCGTTACTCATAGAATCTTCCACTCAGATTTTTGCGGTACCAAGCTACGCGCTGGACCAAGCGTTACCACCCGCCGCTGGAGAATTCATATCAATAGGCAGCGAAATTAACCTGCGCTATCAAAAACGCACCTATCCAGTAAAGACTCTGAGTGCGCTGATCGGTTATGACAGCGGCGTGATGACACTAGAAACCATGAATTCGAAGTCCGTATTACTGGTTCACGTCGACCTAGATATTCATGCGGTGCTGGTCGACCGCATCGTTGACGGTCGTGACCTGATCCTCAAGGATCCGGGTCGATATATAAAGAAAATTAATGGCGTTGGCGGCATCGCGATTCTGGGTGATGGCACCGTCGCACCGCTGCTCGATTTAGCCGAATTGCTGCGTCTTCCCATGCCGCAATTAATCGAGACTGCAACCTCCATTACCTCAGGTGACCATGAAGCGACGACGCGACGCGACATTCTCGTTGTGGATGATTCCCTTAGCGTGCGCAAATCGCTAGTACAGCTTGTAAGCGACGCAGGATATAACGTGAAAGCAGCGAAGGATGGGTTAGATGCGATCGCGCTTCTAAAGGATTTCATGCCCGGAGTGATACTCACTGATCTTGAAATGCCGAACATGAACGGGCTCGAATTCACCTCGCACCTGCGCGCACGCCCCGACACCCGCGAACTGCCGGTAATCATGATCACCTCTCGCTCCATGGACAAACATCGTAAACAGGCCGAGCTCGCAGGGGTTAGCGTATACATGACCAAACCCTACACCGACACCGACCTTCTCGGGCACATCCACAGCGCAATCGGCGGATTGCAATGAACACCGACTCAGCCGGGTACGCGTTGATTAGTTTTGACGGCCTGAATCTGCTCATCGACCAACATGCAATCGTCTCCATCGAGAATATGGTCATGGTACGAGACGGAGATGATGAAGTGAAGGCAAGCGAGGTCATTGAAGAGAATGCATGCGAAGTACATTCACTGACCGCACATCTGGCCGTGGCAAACAAGATCGATGCACGGTGTCACTATATTGTCGTAGTACAGGCAGATGAGCAGCGCTTCGGCATTACCGTGAACTCGGTTCAGTCACTCCCCATTCAAGACCCAAAGCTGCATACTTTACCCGCATGCATGAACCTTTCCGAATCACCGATTAAAGCTTATGTACAAGTCGAGGAGCGCATCGCATTCTGTTGTGATGTCGGTAAATTGTGGTCTCACATCAACACCTCGGAGAGCAGACATGAATGCAAGGCATGATGCTGTTTTGTTCGAGTTCACAAGTGGCCGCCATGCGGCAATCGGACTGCACGAAATTGCCGAACTCGTTATGTCGCCCAGGCTTGTACCTGTACCGCTCGCTCCAGATTACTGCCACTCACTTTGTATTTGGCAAGATCGCGCCATTCCATTCGTTGACCTAGCACCGCTCATCGGCCAACGTTCACTGGAGAAAATTGAACTTGCACTGGTCGTTACGTACTTTGCCCGATCAAACGGCGAGCAACGATGGGGCGCCCTAGGGCTATCTGCCTATTTTCGCATAGTGAGCGTTGGGGACGATACAGCGTGTCCACTTCCCCAAGATTCATCCGCATGGCCAGCTATTGCCCACTCTTGTTTCCAGCTGGTAGACGAAAACGTTCCCATTCTGAATCTGGACGCCTTGTTTGAGCAACGCCTTGAGCTAATCACTTAACCAATTTTTTTGTGAATCGTATAAATTATCACCGTACTTACATCCGTATGCCCAAGCAACTCCTGCACTATTTGGATATTGTAACCAGAATCAAGCAAAAACATAGTCAAGGAATGGCGTAAGATCTGCGGCGTGGCCGGTTTAACCAGCCCGAAATACATGCCAAATTTTGAAGGCTTCATGCTAATGGCACTACGCATATTGTACTTTCTCTATTATCCAATTTCACTAGGCAAGGCCGCGCGCCTGGAACACGAGTGGATGCACGCCACAGATCCACAAGCAAGCTCCCGGCCCGTGGGCAAGGGACATTATGTCAACTAGATTGATTTTCGTGCGTTATTACTTAAGGTACGACCGGGTCATATTTTTCACGTATCGTTTTCAGGTAAATCTATCATGAGCAAATTATTATCAGTATTAATCGCTTCATTTTTTGCTGCCTCAATGAGCTTCAACGCAACCGCAACAGACATCACCAAGTCTGAAGTCAAAGTTGAGAAAGCAGAAGCGACAGAAATGAAGAAGGACGCCAAGGCTGAATCCAAGGAAACCAAGAAAAAAGCTGATGCGACAGAGAGGAAGTCAGACGCCAAGGCAGACTACAAGCTCGCCAAAAAGAATGCCAAGGCAACCTACAAAACAGCAAGCGCGGATTGCAAGAAGAAGCCATCTGCCGAACAGGAGACCTGCCTGAAGGATGCTAAGGTTGCCAGGGATACAGCAATCGTTGATGCGAAAGCAGTAATGGAAAAAGCTGTAGCCGAGTCTAAGGCAGCGAAAAAATCGGCTGGGGTCGAAGCCAAAGCTACCAAAGCCAAGGCTGGCGCCGAAGCCACGGCCACGAAAGATAAAGCCAAGATTGAAGAAAAGGCCGCCAAGTAACATTTAGCAGATCTGCATTCAATAAGCCAGGGCGAAATGCCCTGCCTTATTGTTTTTCAGATTGTGCATATCTGGCTGGATATCGGAAAGACTACACATCCACATTCGGCGCTGCGCAGTCAGATCGAATGAAACGCTAATTCATTTTAATACCTTCACTCAAGCGTTATTTGTTTCAACTGCCTTGTTTTCAGCTACAGGAACCATTGCACACATCTAGCAGATCAGGATCAGCATCAAACAAGATGATGCTCATGCTCATACTCATGTCGTGTTCATGATTTTGCGAATTCAATAATGGCCTGAATTCTTTGTGCTTTACTATCATATTTTTAAGGCAATAAGGATACTTTTGCGTTTTTATTCAACCTCGTTAGACTGCAAACCAGACTAGGGGTACTAAATGATAAGAACAAAGGTTGGACGCGCAGTCGCAATTCTTATAGGCCTCCTGATTACCGGACTATTCGCTCTAGTCTATGCCAACTATCAACATGACATTCATCAAGCGCGCGAACGCATCTTGGTTGGGAGCCAAATCGCCGAGACGCCCTGCGGAAATATCGAGTATGCGGTTGTCGGCGATGGCACACCGGTACTAGCCGTGCATGGAGCCGGTGGCGGATATGATCAGGGCATGGATTTTTCTGCGGTGCTGGCTAAGAACGGCTTCAGGGTCATCGCCATGTCACGTTTTGGCTACTTACGCACACCTCTCCCCGCAGACGCCTCTCCGTCTGCGCAAGCAGATGCGCACGCCTGCCTGCTTGATGCTCTGCATATTCGACGCGTCGCGATCATTGGCGTTTCTGCCGGGGCGCCCTCTTCTATGCAGTTTGCACTGCGACATCCGGAACGCACTGCCGCGCTGGTCCTCCTGGTTCCGGCTGCCTATGTTCCTCGGCCGGGAGGCGCGCCGCCGATGCGGACACCACCCGGAACCGAATTTTTGTTCGATACCGCACTCCAGTCTGATTTCCTTTTCTGGGCCACGCCCCGGCTTGCTCGCCAAACCGTGATACGGGCATTGCTTGCCACTCCGCCAGCCGTGGTAGAGAACGCAAGCGCCGATGAGCAGGCGCGAGTTGCGCAAGTTCTGGACCACATTCTGCCAGTCAGTCCACGGCGGCTTGGCTTGCTCAATGACGCCTCGGTTACCTCCGCCCTGACGCGTTACGAGCTTGAGCGAATTACCGTGCCTACACTCATCCTGAGCACGTCTGATGATTTGTTCGGAACATACGAGGGTGCCCGCTATAGTGCCGAGCATATTCCGCGCGCACGTTTCATCGGTTACCCAAGTGGCGGTCATCTGTTGGTCGGACACCATAAAGAAGTAATTTCCGAGATAACGGCCTTCCTGAAAAAATGAAATACTGCAGGTCTGCTCTTGGATATGACAGGTAGCCTGACTTTACCAAAGCACGAAAGAAATCATAATAACCAACTTCTGTTCAGCACCCTCTGCGTAGCGAGGATGATATTCGCTTGGATACTACGGATAATCAATGCTAGGACTTTTCGCCTACGCGTATTTCTACACGTAGCTTATCAAGTCAAAAGCGCCTCTGAAAATTCATGTTTCTAAGCAAAACAAGGTACGAGAAAAAATTGGAGCGGGGCATATAAGTTGATATGTACGTGATAATTTATTTCGAGTAACGCCGTATCGTGAAGCAACGGAGTAAGTAAGCAAACAGCAAAGCGGCTGCTCGCTAAACTTTATTTTTAGAGGCGCACTAAAATGGGTTTGTAGAATGGCAGCGACTAATGTATGACTTCTGAATATCTGCTACTGAGGTGTCGGTGTCTACTGGTTGCATGAATTTGATCCATGAGGTGTGGTGAGTTGGCGTAGCTGTTTTGAGGTGGTTGATTACTTAGACCCCATAATTGCCACTCCTTTACTGGCAGTTAAATATCTCGCTATCACACGGATTTTGTTGATATGCAGTAATATGACATATGCGGATACTGCATCTAATCACAGCACTTAAGAATCAAACCGTTAATAAAAAATGATGCGCTTCATTATTATCCATAGTACTAACCGGTGGGTCCGTATATCATTAAACTAGGGCTTAGTAATACATGCGTCTTCAAGGCCGAGTGACCGAATGGAACAACGAACGTGGCTTTGGTTTTGTAACGCAGAACGGAACTGGTGCGCGAACCTTTCTTCACGCATCTGAACTCAATGGTGGCTCTAGGTGCCCAACGGTCGGAAACTTAATTACGTATGAGCTCGGGAAAGACGAAAAGGGCCGAATGCAGGTGCGGCAAGCGCAGTTCGTCGATGCGGGACGGCCAGCCACTGCGAGAGAAACCGGGGCTCTTGGGTCCGCGGTGGTGGGACTGCTGGTTGTGTTGTTAGTTGGCTATGTCAGCTACGTGCGATTTTCAAATCCTAACAGCACCGTTTCCGCCAGCATCTACAAGATAGTTTCAGCAAGAGATGCG
>JAIOPT010000107.1 GCA_021413765.1 Betaproteobacteria bacterium | reverse complement strand
GTGTCGAAAATTTTACAGCTCGGTTGGGCTGAATGAAATGAAGCCCAACATCTTACGGCTAACTTCATCACCTATCTGTCCACCCCAATCCGTAGCAGATACAAATGCTTGCCAACATAACATCAATAAAAACTAACCAAAACTTGGAATGCTCATGAAAAATAAAACTACAAAATCACTATTTGCCGCTATTGCACTTAGTGTCGGCCTGTTATCTGCCACTACCGCCAATGCCTCGCTGATCAACAACGGTTCAACGATTTACGATACCGACCTCAATATCAACTGGCTGGCCAACGCCAATCTGGCTGACACCCAAGCCTTTGGCGTAAGCGGCATCAATGCAAATGGAACGATGAATTGGAACACTGCGGGACTCTGGATAGCTGCGATGAACACCGCCAACTACTTGGGTTATAACGATTGGCGTCTGCCCACTTTGACCGACACTGGCACGTCGGGCTGTAATTTTGCCTTCAATGGCACTGATTGTGGCTTCAACGTCAATACTGCTACCGGTGAGATAGCCCACCTGTTCTACGACGAACTGGGTAACAAGGCGTACTACAACACCTCGGGCATTGGGCCCCAGTCGGGCCGGGGCCTGAGAAACATCGGCTCCTTTAGCAATCTTCGGTTCGAAAGATACTGGTACGGTACTGAGTACGCGCCGGATACCAACCTCGCGTGGTACTTCCTTATGACCGAAGGTTTGCAGACCGCAGCCAATAAGGATAGGGCCGACGCTTTCTACGTCTTGGCTGTTCGCCCCGGACAAGTAGCTGCCGCACCTGTGTCTGTGCCGGAGCCGGTTACCTTGGCGTTGTTTGGCATGGGGTTGGCGGGACTGGGCTGGGCACGGCGGCGTTGATTCTTTGGTCATTTGAGTGATTCGGCCCTTTTAGAGGGTGTGGGGGGAAACCCCCACGGTGTTTGGGTTCGCGCCCGTAGGGCGTGTCGAAAAATTTTACAGCTCGGTTGGGCTGAATGAAATGAAGCCCAACATCTCACTGCTCACTTCATCACCTATCTGTCCACCCCCAACCCGATGTTGCCTTTCCCCGCTCAGTGTAGCAATGCAATGTTGCATGTAGCCAAGCAACAGGGTGAGTGCTCCAGTCCCGGATTTGAAGTTCACAATTCTGCCGTTATTTCAATTTTACACATGCTAGGAATTGCCTTCTTTCTCGGCAACATCCCCAGAAAAAAAACGCTTGATCTCGCGTTGCATGATAGTGAACTGACGATAGGCGCCCTGGCAGAACGAGCAATCCGCCAAGTGTTCGTCCGCGCGGGCCTGATCTTGCGGTGACAATGGATGATCTAGCGCATCCAGCACCAGTTTACTATGTTCACGGCAATTCATTGTATGCCTCCTTTCTCATCCCTAGATTGAATCCATTTGATGTCTAAGCAAGCTCGCAATCCCATGCGCGCACGGTAAAGCAATGCTCGCACATTCGTTGAACTCAGCAAGGTAGTACTGCAAATCTCTGTCGTTTCCATTTCCAGAAATTCGCGCAGCATGAATACCCGTGCCGTGTTGGGTGGCAAATTGTCGAGACAGACTTGCAACACACGTGCAAAATCCGTCTGCATGGCAACCGCCTCAGGATCAATCCAGACCGACATCGGCTCACGCCAAGTTCCCTGCATATCGAACAGCACATCGAAATCATCGGTAGCAATTTCTTCGTGGATGCCTGTGCTTGGACATGGTAGATGCTTTTTTTTGTCACGCAAAGCATCCAGTACTTTGTACTTGAGAATACCTACCAACCAAGTTCGTAGTGTGCTACGCCCATTAAAAGCTGATCGGCACTCCAGTGCTGCCAGTATGGCTTCCTGCACCACATCCTCAGCCAGTGCCGCATCTCCTAGTTGCAGGCGGCTAATCCGCAGCAAGAAAGGGCGATGCGATGCAATCTCCCGGGACAAATCATCGTCAACCATCGTCGAGTCAATGCTCATCATGTTTTTCACCGTATTAGTGTAACAAACTTCATTTTGTTTTCGACTAATGTTGGAGCCACGGATTTACCTAAAATCTCCGTGGCTCCCGCCATATGATTAACAACTAGGCGGATTTTTATTCACTTACCCACAAGGAAAAAACAACCATGAACAAATTACTCATCGCGCTGGCACTAGGTATCGCATCTCTGGCTGCACCCATGTTCTCCCAAGCTGAAGAAAGCAAACTAGTCCCTTTTCCACATGGTTACCGTAACTGGTATCACAATCATATGCAGGTCAACCATACTGGCTTTGCGATGGAAGCTCAACAGGGAATTCAAGCCACCTACGCTAATGCTCTGGCGCTAGAAGGGTTAAAAACTGGCAAGTATGAGGATGGTGCCACGTTCGCGATGGATCGGTTTGAGTTCGTCAATGGCAGTGACCACACCATCAAACCTGGTAAGCGCAAAGTGCTCAGCGTCATGGTCAAAGATACCGCCAACCATCCCGATACTGGCGGCTGGGCGTTTGAAGCATTTAAAGGTGGCGACCCCGATCAACGTGTGGTTACCAACACCATGAAAGATAATGGCAAGACCTGTTTCACCTGCCACGCTCCTTTCCAGTCACAAAACTACGTGATCGAAACCTTAGTCAAATAAAAAACATCAAGGCCGATGCACTGAAGCGTCGGTCTTGAAATGTGAGGTAAGGAACCAAACGCAGCGATACGCTTACTGCTGCGTAACTCTATATGTTTCAATCCAGCTGAATTAACCGATAACCTTCATGCTTGCTGTTCCACGATACGAAAACGCTTCGGGTATTGCTTAATAAAAACGGAAAGTCAGTTCCACTTGCACTTTCTGCAATTGATTTGGCAGCCGACCAAGTTTGCCCCCCATCGGTTGACTGCATTACCATCAGTTGCGTTTTGGTCCCATCATATTCAGTCCAGGTCAAGATGACATGCTTCCCCAGGGCTAGGATATCAGGATGACTAGGCAAATTTTTCGGCGTGCCGAACGATAACGGAACTGAGAAATTTTGTCCGCGGTCGGATGAATATGCATAGAACAAACCTTGGCGGGCGCTGCCTTGCGTAAACCAGGCAATATGGTAGCGACCGTCATCACCAATAGAAATTGCAGGTCCATGTTCAGGACAGCCCTTGATTTTCCATTCGTCAAAAGTGACGCGCCACGATAGCGGATTTTTGCCATCAATTTGCGTCCGGGAAAGACCATGATCGTGGATGCCGCCTGGATAAATGAAGCGCGCGAATAAAACCGGTTGACCATCAATGTCAAAAGCAGGGGCTATGCGGCAACATTCGCAAAGGGTGTCGGAGAATTTTCGGTTGATGTAATTTTGATTACTCTCGCCGTCAATGGTGGTGTAATAAACCGCGTTACCAAGTTGTCTCCAGTCGGTTCGGTCGCGTTCGTCAAGCCAGAAGACATAGGCTTGACCGGATGAATTTAAAACCAGCCGACCTTGAAAAGAGTTTGCTTCGGATGCTTGGTCGCTCAACGGTTTTGGCGTTGAAAAACTGCGGCCATTATTGGTAGATGTGCTGAAATACACTGCTACTGGCTGAACGCCTTCAGCCGAATAGATGACGGAAATTCTTCCGCTACGATCCACGACGATGCCGGGCCGATTTTCACCGCTCACCTTGATACGATGCGGTTCCTTATTAATACGCACAGGCGTACTGAAGGTCTTGCCCAGGTCAGTTGAATAATCAACATATACATGCCATTTATCCGGCACGACCCGCCATAAACGGTTATCGGGACCGAAAGCGGCGGTAACGTACAGGCTCCCGCCCTGAGGATGGCGTTTTGAATCGATTGTGCCGGCCTTTGAATCATCATGGTGGGCATAACTAGCTGCGCTAAATGCCATTGCGCCGAGCAGCAACAGGAAACCGAGCAGCCGACCACTGCTCAGTGAGAAGCGCTCAAGAAACCCGTTTAAAGCTTTTTTATTATTGGTGCGACCGGTTATTTCTGTAATCGAATAATCAGGCAAAGTTGTCATTAATAATCAGTCCGGAATTTGCAATGGTCGCTGCTTAAGAAACGTTAAAATACAAAAACCAAACGATAAGTAACCCGGTAATCCGGTGGTGTTTGATAGCCATTAATGTTTTTGACTATCGGTGTGCCTATCGACAAGGCAGTATTCCAATTCTTGCCACCAGAATATCTGATTCCTGGTGAGATATAAATGATATTTCCACCCGAGTTTGGATCAGTCAGGCCAGCAGTTATTTGACGATCCTGCCGCATCCCATTAAGTTCCAGGACGCCTGTCCACGGCGCATTGTTACTGTCGACGAAAAGATTGTTTCTAGCCATACCAACGAAAGCATAGGAGAGCGCAACGTTATAGTCGAAAGAGTTGCCGAGGTTGGTGTTTTGGGTCCCTCTGTTCGCGACCGTATAGAGAATGCTGCTGTCGAGTGAAAACTTCCCCATGGCCCGAGTGAAGGAGAAGCCAAGAGCAGGATCCCATGAGCCACTGTTAGGTTGATGGTGCGTTTCAAAAGCGGCGCCCTGATTCGTCTGGACATTACTTGCGCCTGATGGAGTTTTGATCGCTGCAACCACCGATAGATGATTTAAATTATCAGCCGTGTGAAAAAAACGATATTGACTAAAAAGGGAGATCCCACCAAATCCTCCGGCATTTCCCAAGTTATTGACCGCATCGCCATCCTCATTCGGTGAGCGAACATCGTTGCGCTGCACATAGGGCAGTCTGACACCCAAAGTCAAATTATCGGTCACGCCATAGGCTGCAAATACCGATGGCTGTACCTGAGACTTCACACTGTGGACATCACCGTGCGCATCATCGACTGCGTTATTTTTTAAACCCAGAAGCGTGGAATCCGAGGCACTATTGAATCGGGTGAATTGGGTAATTAAACCACCTGCCCACATACCGACAGGAAGCGTTATGCCGCTTTGAGTGATAATTGGAGATGCGGTACCAATGCCGAAACCCATGGAGCCATGATCGGCCCGAGCGGTGTTACTGTAAATGGCGAATGCTGATGCTAAATACATTACCAGCGGAATTTTCTTCGAAAGACTCATAACTGATCCCTATGATTTATAGTGTTGGAATGCCAATTACCTATTGAACAGACATTCATAGATTCATATTGTTTATTTTTCTTGAATTGCGATATGAGGGCGCCTCTATAAATTCAAGTTTCTAGGCAAGACAAGGCACGAGTAAAAAATTTGAGCGCGGCATATAGTTAATATGTAAGCGATTTTTTTTTCGAGTAACGCCGTATTGTGACGAAAATTGGATTTATAGAGGTGCCCATAAGCCAATGTCTGCATTTGTACAATAGGGCTAGAGAGTAACTCAGTTCATCAAGCGTGAAAATGCGACAAATTGTCGCACCATGAGATTCAGTTGGTAGGAGGAACGTTCGCGCAGCGACCAATGAAATTTTTCGCGTGCTAGCGTGGCTTCAGGCATTGCACTCGAAGCTGTAAGAAATGGTACCTGTTGTACGACAGTACTAGCGTGACAAAATTTATTAAAAAATACAATGGGCAATATTATTTTGTTAATGTTTAACCTTGAACTGAATTTTCGTTGAAAGAGGCTACTCAATGTATTGTTTGATCATGGCCGGCGGCGGACACGCGCAACTCAGCGTGCTTAAAGCACTTGCCCAAAAGCCATTGGGCATTGATGCCGTGCTGATTACCCCCAGTCCTTATCAAATTTATTCTGGCATGTTGCCGGGATGGATGGCCGGACATTACAACCTGTCGGAATGTCGGATCGATCTGCGTCCGCTGGCAGAATCCGCCGGGGCACGCCTGATCTTTGCCCAAGTCGTTGGAATAGATGCCAAGCGGCGCCGAGTCTCGCTCTCAGATGGCACGCACCTTGAATACGATGGCTTATCACTCGACGTGGGTAGCGAGACCGATTTGTCATTGTTGGAGGCGGCGGGAGAGTGTCTACTGCCGATCAAGCCGCTGGGGAATTTTATACAACGCTGGCCCAATATTCTCAACGCTGCATCGCAACAGGATCATTACCAACTGGTGGTGGTCGGCGGCGGTGCGGCTGGCGTCGAGCTGGCATTTGCCGCGCAATATGTTTTTGCCACGCAGCGATGCAGGCAAGCGTCAGTTGTGTTGGTCGCTTCGGAGAGCGGCATCTTGCCGGGTCATGCGAACGGGGTAAAGCATCGCGCTCGTGCGCTGTTGGATCAGCGCGGCATCACGCTTGTTCAGGCGCAAGCAGTGGGTACCTCGGAAGGGGTCGCGCTTTCCAACGGGCAATCCCTGTCTGCAGATTGCATCATTGCGGCGACCGGTGCGCGTCCGCCCGCTTGGCTGCGCAACTCCGATCTTACGCTGGATGAACAGGGCTACGTCCTCGTGGATGCGCATCACCGTAGCGTCTCCCACCCCAACGTATTTGCTGCCGGAGATGTGTGCATGCGCGGAGACATTCATCTCGGGCATTCGGGTGTACACGCGGTATTTGCCGGGGCGGTATTGGCGCATAATCTGATCGCCGCCATCAACGGGCATGCACTTGAAAGTTACCGGCCGCGAAAAAAATCCTTGTATTTACTGGCGACCGGCCCGAAACACGCCATCGCATCCTGGGGCGCGTTCAGCGCGCAAGGCCATTGGGTGTGGGTCTGGAAGAACTGGATCGATCGTCGTTTCATGCACAAGTATGGCGTACTAAATCGCGACGACGCGGCATAACATCATCAACGCACTCACGATTGCGGTGGTGATTGGCTAGCCTGCTGAATTTTGTGAGCGAAGAATGAGATTGAACTGAAGGAAAGTAATGACTGCCAATCAAGACCACACGGAAATCGCCAAGCTGACCGAAAATGTTCTGGCTGATGCGGCATTTCTGGAGGATATGCGCAGACAGATGATAAAGTTCGCTACACTCCAGCTTGGAGACAGTCACTTGGCAGAAGATGCGGTACAGGAAGCATTGATCGGTGCGTTGAAGAACGCATCTTCATTTGGTGGGCGCGCCGCACTCAAGACTTGGATATTTGCCATTCTGAAAAACAAGATCGCGGATACGCTGCGACACAAGCAACGGGTTGTGAATGCCAGCAGCTTGTTACGCGAGGAAGATGAGGACGAGGATTTTTCTGAATTGCTATTCGACCGAAAAGGACACTGGCAGCAAGATGAACGACCAGTCGCATGGGGCAATCCCGAAGCATCCTTGCGCGAGACTCATTTCTGGAGCATGTTTGAAGCATGTCTGGAACGCTTGCCGCCCAAACAAGCGCGGGTGTTCATGATGCGCGAATTTATTGAGCTAGATGTTGATGAGATTTGTGTCGCTGTTGATTTGACCATTAGCAATCTGCATGTGCTGTTGCATCGCTCGCGTCTGCGTTTGCGCGAGTGCATCGAAAACAAATGGTACCTGCAAGGAGAGCGAAATAATGAATTGCCATAACGCTACGCGTCTAATGTCCGAGGCGCAAGAACGACCCCTCTCGATCACCGAGCGAATCTCACTGAAGCTGCATCTGATTATGTGCAGCGGTTGCCACAATTTCAAAGATCAGATGAATACGCTCAGATTGATGACGCGTGCTTATGCGAAGAAAAAAAATGAGCATCATGAGTGAATAATGGCACACTCAAAAAATGAAAAAAGGGGTGACCACACTTTTCGTGAAGCATGGCTACAATCTTCTTTCGTCTATCCAAGAGTGATTAAATGGATAGCGCCCCATTTTTACTAGGGGCGGAGGGTAGAGCATCCCACGCTAAAACTGCGCCAGACGGGGCCGCTCAGACGTATATTGGGCCATTTTCTGCCCAATACTATCGGTTACGATAAATGTATGCCAAATATTCATCCTTTCTAATGGCTTACAGTCGGCCTCTCTATTAAGACAATAATTAGTCACAAGGGGTGGCTTTTCATATGGCAATGTACTGCCCCGGCAATACTGAAATATACTAACTAACAAAATGATTAAGTTGTTATATTTGTGGTGGTAGTCATATTTATTTCCCCATTTCCATTGTTCGGACGACGATATACACCTTTCCAAACCTCTCCGATAATTCCTCCAAAATTGGCAGCTTCCACTACTAAAATGAGACAAGGTCCCCAGTAGGCGAGGGGAACTTGGAAAAACATGTCTGCATCCGTAGAAGAATTTTCAAAATAGGTTAGATAGACAAAACTGATGCAGCGCACAAATAGTGGAGGTAAACAAGCCAACCATTTCCCGCCTAGACCAAAAATCCAGGATACCTCCAAACCCACGATGAAAGGCACCAAAAATATATCTATCATCCAGGCAATAGTAAATGTGGAAATGCCAGTAAATACTTCGATATTGACCCCTAATGCTTTATCTCCCAAATAGTTCAGTGCCATGCCAACCAGCACAGCAAGAAATCCTTTAACATATCGAGAATTCATTTTGTTACTCCTTTTTCAGTCAAGCTACGCACTTTTTTAAAGTCTTCTGAAGAAGCCAGTTGATCAAGAGATATTTCGCGTCAATCCCTATCCCTCAGCCCTTACATTACAGAACAATAATCTGACAATACAGGTACAATTATTTTTATATTTTACCAACCTGTACCGGTTTATTAACCATGCCAATGTTAAGTTTAGATTCAAACGATCCGTTACCCCTGATTGACCAGATCGCTAATGCCGTCAAAAAAATGATAGATGACAGGGCGATACGCTCGGGCGCGCGCATGCCTTCGATTCGAAGTTTCGCCCAAAATCACGGGATAAGCCGATTCACTGTTGTCCAGGCATATGACAAGCTGGTGGCGATGGGATATCTGCATTCGAGGCAAGGTTCTGGTTTTTATGTTTCATCTCGTCCGGCACCTCGTGATTCATCGGAAGCGGCATACAAACTCGATAGCGTAATAGATGTCGTTTGGCTGTTACGGAATTCTCTTAAGGATCGTGCTAGCAAGACTATGCCGGGAGCATGGTGGCTCCCTGCCTCATGGATGGTAGAAACAGGCATCAAAAAAAGTTTGAGGGCATTGTCACTGAAAGATGGAGAGTTCCTTACTGCCTATGGCACGCCGGGTGGTTATTTACCCCTGAGGGACTTACTTCAAAGAAAGTTATCCAATATCGGTGTGGTAGCGGATACTTCGCAGATCATCCTGACAACAGGAGTGACACATGCGATGGATCTGGTAACTCGTTACTTCGTACGGCCAGGGGATGCTGTTTTAGTCGATGATCCGGGATATTTCATTCTTTTTGGTGGGCTGAAATCATTTGGCGCCAAAATCGTCGGGGTACCCTGGAACAATGATGGCCCAGACACCCGTGCGATGGAAGCGTTGATCATAGAACATCATCCCAAGCTCTTTTTTACCAATACGATTTTGCACAACCCGACCGGTGCCAGCATTAGTCAGCCTGTCGCTCATCGCATGCTTCAGCTGGCCGAAAAATACGACATGATGCTGGTCGAGGATGACATATATGGTGACTTTCATCCTGCGACGGCAACTCGTCTTGCTACGCTTGACCAGCTCAATCGGGTGATCTATGTAAGCAGCTTTTCGAAATCGGTCTCAGCAAGTCTGCGTGTTGGATATTTTGCATGTAACCGAGAAATCGCAGAGAGCCTCTGTGACGTTAAACTACTGACAGGTCTTACTACTTCGGAAGTGAGCGAACGATTGATATATCAACTCTTGACTGACGGTCATTACCGAAAACATTTGGATAAGCTTCGAGCAAAATTGCAACTGGCGCGACAAAACACGATTACAAAACTCGAAAATATTGGCTTTACGCTTTATTGTGAGCCGGAAGGTGGGATGTTTGTTTGGGCAAAATTGAATGACCAAAATAACGCGGCCGAAATTGCAAGCCTTGCAGCAAAAGAGGGAATCATGCTTGCTCCCGGAAAGATGTTCCGGCCACACCAGGAGTCTTCACCTTGGTTCAGGTTTAATGTAGCTCATTGCGGCGACGATGCAACGTTCGAGTTTTTTAAAAATGGCTGATGCAACCTATTCGTGTCTCTCGTTGATTAGAACGTCGCTGGGCGTCCGTAGGTCTTGATATTAAGGAGTGTAGAGAGCGATGTACACGATACTCGGCGCTAATGGCGTCATTGCTCGAGAGCTATCCCGGGCACTTGTTTCATTTTCCCCGGCCATCCGACAGGTGAGTCGCAATCCTCGGAAGGTCAATCCGACCGATGAGACCTTTGTAGCCGATCTATTGGATGCGCATGCGACCGACAATGCCGTTTCAGGAAGTGAAGTCGCCTACCTGGTGGCTGGCTTGAAGTACGACACGTCTGTCTGGCAAGAGCAATGGCCCAATGTGATGCGCAATGTTATTGATGCCTGTATACATCATGGCGTCCGTCTGGTGTTCTTGGACAACGTATATGCCTATGGGCGCGTGGATGGATTGATGACTGAGGATACGCCATTCAACCCGATCAGCAAGAAGGGCGAAGTCAGGGCAAAGATTGCAACCATGCTGCTAGAGGAAATGCGGAGTGGCAATCTGCAGGCGATGATTGTGCGTGCGGCCGACTTCTATGGTCCTAATGCAGTAAACAGCTTTCCACATGCCATGGTATTTGAGCGTCTCAAGGCAGGAAAATCGCCACAGTGGATAGGCAATCCGCATGCCGTTCACACCTTTACGTATACGCCGGACATCGGCCATGCATTAGCAGCGCTAGGAAGATCACTGGAGGCATATGGCCAAACATGGCATTTGCCTACGGCCAAGGAACCACTTACGGGGGCAGGCTTCATACGTTTGGCTTGCGAGTTGGCAAATCAGCCCTACAAGCTGCAAGTTCCACCTCGTTGGATACTGAGGCTCATGGGTATCTTCATGCCAGTGCTTCGCGAAAACGAGGAAATGATGTACCAGTTTGAACATGACTATCGCTTCGATAGTAGCAAGATTGAGTCCATTTTTGGCTTGCAAGCGATGCCATACCGCCAGGGTATAAGCGAGTCACTGCAGCCTGGAACACAAAGCCGTGCAAATGGATAAGTTTAGACCGTAAGATCAAAACTTCTAGCCTTTTTCTCCACCAGTATCACGGTTAAGAGCGGTCGAGGGACATCACTTTAGTCCACGCTTCAACAAAATCGCGCACAAACTTCTCTCGTGCGTCGTCAGCTGCATAGACTTCTGCGACAGCGCGTAGCTCGGAGTTCGACCCGAAAGCAAGGTCAACGGAGGTGGCCGTCCATTTAAGCGTACCTGTCCCGCGATCGCGCCCCTCGTAAACTCCCTCGGATTTGGATGACTTCGCCCATTTGGTCGACATATCCAGCAGGTTAACGAAGAAATCATTGCTCAACGTCCCGGGCCGGTCGGTTAACACGCCATGTGCAGATTGTCCGGCATTTGCATTTAGGGCCCGCTTGCCGCCAACTATAACGGTCATATCAGGAACTATCAGGGTCAGAAGGCTCGCCCGATCAACCAGCATTTCCGCCAGCGATCTACGGTTATTCGCACTGAAGTAGTTACGAAACCCGTCCGCAGTCGGTTTAAGCACAGCAAAAGGTTTTACATCAGTCTGCTCTTGCGATACATCCGTGCGTCCCGGTGTGAAAGGAACCTGCACATCATGACCAGCTTTTTTCGCAGCTTGCTCAATAGCTGCGGCTCCGCCCAGAACAATCAAATCGGCGAGCGATACCTTCTTGCCGCCCGATTGCGCGCGGTTAAAGTCTGCTTGAATACCATCAAGACGTTTCAGCACCTTTGCCAGCTCATCCGGATTATTAGCCTCCCAATTTCTATGGGGTTCGAGGCGAATGCGCGCCCCGTTAGCCCCGCCGCGCATGTCGGTGCCGCGGAAGTTAGCGGCGTTCTGACAAGTTCGGGATCGCTTAACCCCGAGGCAAATATCTGAAATTTCAGCTCGATGATGTGACGCATAATAAAAGTAATATTAAAGTCGGTCAGTGCGGTACCGAACACAACATCAATGGGTCAAATCTTGACGCAAAGTTTAGTCCGGATGCGTGATGTCAAGATTTGTCCCCCTTGCTCATGAGTTCTCGACACTACTGATGAGGGAGGGCAGGTGAGAGCCATCTCTACTCTAACCATTTTCCCTCGCGTGAAATAAGCGGATGCGCCGTCGGTGAATGTACGGCTGATGAGTACTACTGGCTTTTGGAGCTCTTCGCTAGCTGCTGGCTAAAAGCGATATATTCGTCTATCAGCTGGGTTAGCCCGGCTTTGTCGCTATCAGTCGGATTCGGAACAGCAGCTAGACTGTCGATCCGTCTCGACAAGCTATCCAACTGTTGAAAACGGCTACCGAATTCGGCGTATTGCAGCTTCGTTATTGCGCAGCTATTAGACCTAGCCACTAAAACTTTCCTGAACTTGTTCGCCTGCTGCAAGGCATCAGTTAAAGCTTTAAGTTGCGTCGGGTTTAGTTTTCCAGACAACTTTCCCTTTTCCGCAATGCTGGCTTCAAACTCGGCAGAGTTAGCCCAATATTTTGTGGTGAAATTATCGATGTTTACAGGATTACGCATACCATCAGAACACTGCACAGCTGGAGCGAGATTATCCTTGAAATAAAAAGCAAGTATTGCCGTCAAGGCACCCCCGACTATAATCAGTGCCACTGTCTTGGTATTAGTGTTCATGCATAGCCTTTATATTCAGTAGAACTGGTTGCGGAATTTATGATGCGCAGATTCTTCTTGAATTCTTCCATTAGGTGTAACCAAAAAAAACAAAATAGCTGGTCAGAGTCAAATCATAAGATAGCAGCTAAACATAGAATAGCAGACTAGCAGCGACGACTCCGCCATAGCCATCATTAGCATTAATAGTCGGTGTATCCTTTTTCCCCGGGTGTATAAAAGGTACTGGAGTCTGGTGATACCAACGGGCTGTCATTGCGTAATTTTTCTACCAGATCAGGATTGGAGATGAATGGGCGGCCGAATGCGACAAGGTCGCCACGCTGTAAATCGAGATCGGCATTCGCCCGAGCCAAATCATAGCCGCCTGACATAACGTATTTTC
The DNA here is from genome assembly GCA_021413765.1 of Betaproteobacteria bacterium. Taxonomy (GTDB): domain Bacteria; phylum Pseudomonadota; class Gammaproteobacteria; order Burkholderiales; family Gallionellaceae; genus Nitrotoga. The sequence continues at coordinate 38,166 of JAIOPT010000107.1, read as the reverse complement.
CTTTGAACGCGGCTCGCATCTTTGCCTTCAACACGGGGCTAACTTCCGGTGCGCCCTGCGAGCTGTGATCCACGATGTGGATATACACCAAGCCGATGTTGTTTAATTCGGCGATCAAGCATTCGTACAGTGCGTCCATTTCAGCATCGGGAGCCATACCATTGAAAACACCATAAGGTGAAATGCGCATGCCGATGTGATCAGCACCGATAGCTGTGGCAGCAGCCTTGGCAACTTCCACTGCAAAGCGGATGCGATTTTCAACACTGCCGCCCCAACGGTCAGTGCGCTGATTGGAAATTGTGTTAAGAAATTGATCGACTAAGTAGCCGTTTGCCGCATGCAACTCTACACCATCAAATCCAGCTTCCATCGCTCGCTTTGAAGCATTTGCATACTCGGCGATGGCCTGAGCAATGTCGGCTTCATTCATTGCGGTGGGCACAGGATGCGGCTGCATTCCATTGCTGTCTGTCCACATTTCACCCGGCGCGGCAATGGCAGAAGGCGCAAGAACCTTGGCGTCGGCTGGCATATTGGCGGGATGGCTAACCCGCCCGGTATGCATCAGTTGCGCAAATATCTTGCCACCTGCCTGATGCACGCTGTCGGTTACTTTCCGCCAGCCTTGCACTTGCGCGTCGTTAAATAGTCCGGGGATACGCGCATAGCCGAGTCCGTTTGGCGAAGGCGATGTACCTTCAGTGATAATGAGTCCGGCTTCGGCGCGCAACCGGTAATACTTTTCCATCAGTTCGTTCGGAACATTGCCGATGGCGCGACAACGCGTCAGTGGTGACATGACGATGCGATTTTTCAGTTGCAGCTTGCCCAGCGTGGTGGGGGTGAACAGGGTAGTGGTCATATTATTTTCCTTTTTTTGAATTGAGCCATAAAAAAATTTGAAACTTATATAAAGCGGCCGTTGCGGAAATCGTCCATCGCTTGATGGATCTCATCCTGCGTGTTCATCACGAACGGCCCGTACTGCACGATCGGTTCGTTAAGCGGCTTGCCGGCGATAAGGAGCAGACGCGCATCTTTCGTTGCTGTGAGCGTCACGCCATCGGCTTTCATTGTGTTGCTCAAGATCCCCATGCGATGCGATTCCACCAGCGTGTCACCAACCCTCACAGCGCCGCGATAGACGTAAATGAAAGCATTATTCGAGACAGGCAATGCCGTCGAGAACGAAGCGCCCGCAGGCAAGTGAATATCCAGATACATCGGTTCAGTATCTTCGCGTGTAACAGCGCCCGCCACGCCGTTGCTGGTTCCAGCAATCACACGCACGGTAACATTTTCTGTTGTTACGTATTCTGGAATCTCCTGGCTTGCGATGTCGCGATACCACGGCTCGGCCATCTTGCGCTTTGCGGGCAGGTTGAGCCACAGCTGAAAACCTTCCATCACGCCGTCTTTTTGCTCGGGAATCTCAGAGTGAATTATGCCGCGTCCAGCAGTCATCCACTGAACGTCACCATGTTTCAACAGCCCCTCGTGTCCTGCGTTGTCGCGATGTCGCATTCGTCCGGAGAGCATATAAGTTATCGTCTCGAAACCACGATGCGGGTGATCCGGGAAACCCGCGATGTAGTCGTCCGGGTTGTCGCTGCCGAATGCATCCAGCATCAAAAATGGATCCAAGCGGTGATGCACCTTGCCCGTAAGCACGCGGGTCAGCTTTACGCCTGCGCCGTCCGAGGTGGCAACACCTTCGATTATGCGGTCGATGCCGCGCGATTGATGAAGTGCGATGGGCTTGATGGTATTCATGATGGCTCCTCTACTTAAAGAATGTAAGCATTGACTCAGGCAGCAGGTGGCAACCCTCTTAATTGGTTTACCGCTTCGATTAATTTAATTTTTAATTCTTCATTTTTGAGCATGCCACGCTCGACATCAAAATTCTCGTAAAAACTCGGAATAGACAGACTGGCTTTAACATGGCCCGAAAAAAATGGTACCGAAGTTGTCGCTGCAGCCAATACACTTGCCCCACCACGCGCACCGGGTGATGTAGAAAGCAAGACAAGTGGCTTATCCTGAAATACCTTTGGACCAATGCGTGAACACCAATCAAATAGGTTTTTATAAGCTGCACTGTAGGAGCCATTGTGCTCGGCAAAAGAAATCATCACAGCATCACTGGATGCCACTTTTGACAAGAATGCTCTTGCCAATTCTGGATGACCAAGCTCCTCTTCTTTATCCACACTGAACAATGGCAACTCGTAATCATTTAGATCCAGCACCTCAACCTCAGCACCCTCTATCAGGCTGGAGGCATAGATCACCAATTGCTTATTGATGGATTTTTTACTACTGCTGGCTGCAAAAGCTAATAATTTCATTGTGTACTCATCCAAAGTAAGAAAGTGAGTGCATCATAGTCGGCTCAACAAAATAGATAAAGCTATTAAATTGGGATAGACTGTTCCACAAATGGAACAAAAGAACATCTCCGCTGACGACTATATCCTGTTCGCCGCCATCGTCGAACAAGAAAGTTTGGTGCGTGCAGCAGAACATCTCGGTATGCCCAAAGCCACAGTTTCCCGCCGCTTGACGAATCTTGAAGCAGCACTTGGGCAGCGGCTGCTGTTGCGCACCACTCGCCGCCTCACACTCACAGACTTCGGGCAAGAATTTCTTGATCATTGCCGACGCATTGCAGAAGAAGTTTCTACCACGCAAGATTTCTTGCGTAGTCAGGATGTACAGCCGCGCGGACGTTTGCGCGTCTCCATGCCGGGCGACTATGCCAGACACTATTTCTCGCGCGCCATTTCCACCTTCATCGAAATCTATCCCGAGATACAACTTGATCTTGATCTGACTTCCAGGCGTGTTGATCTGATCGGTGAACGCTTCGATCTTGCCATTCGAATGGGTACGCTGGAAAACGACTCCACACTGGTGGCACGCAAGATAGACGAGCTTGGTTTCAGCCTTTACGCCAGCCCCATCTATCTCGCACTTCATGCTGCACCGCAGCATCCTGATGAGCTGGAGCATCATGCGGCGGTTCGTTTGCTCTCGGCACGTGGAAGTGCAGTTTCTTGGAAACTAATACGTGGCAAGGATGTTTGGGAAGGGGTTCCACGCGGACGTCTCACCCTGAATTCACCTGACATGATCCAGCAGCTCTTGCTGGACGGTGCTGGTATAGGCGCGTTACCAAATTATTTCGCGACAGAAGACGTGCGCCACAAGCGTTTGGTGCGGATATTACCGAAATGGTGTCTTCCCGCCGTGCCCGCTTGGGCAGTGATGCCCATGCGCCGCTACCTACCTGCCAAGACGCGCGCCTTTCTTGCGCATCTTGAGCAGTTTATAGAGAGAAGGTGATCGAGGAAATATTGATGCTAATGATATTGGGTTGACGCCACACTTCAAAACCTTACAATCCCCACAGGTTCCGTTCTCCGGTGGTTTAGTCCAACGAGGTCTGCCCGCCGCCAATAAGGTCGCAGGATTATCAAGTTTGGGAGAGCGGTAGATAAACGCCATTCGTTAGGCTGCGCTAAGTAAGAGGTGAACGTGGAAAAGTTGTTGAATGCTGAAGTCATTAGAGCGGCGGCTTCAAGTACTCTGGGGACCCTGTCCCTTATGTGCTTAATCTTAGGCATTGTCGCACTGGCGTTTTTTAGAGATGCTTCAATCCGTGCAAAGGTACTTGTGTTCGCGATGTTGCTTCTCGGCGTCGCTGGGTTTGGGTATGCCATTCTCAATCAACGTTCGTCAAGCCCGATTCCAGAGGCAACGCGTCAGTTTGTCAGTGGCCGTTGGCAGGTTGAACAAAAAGTAGCTGGTATTGAAGGTGGCTCATTCATAGATTATTCGGAGGATGGCAGTTTTTCTGGGCGGCAAGAGGAATTCATTAATGGGAAAGGCGGGCGTGTGCAAGTTAGAGGATCATGGGATTTCATGAAGCTGGCTCGAGATCAATTCCGCCTAACTCTAACCTTTGACAATGGTAATCAGTGGCAGGGCACCTTCAGGGTTCTGGGGTATGACCGAATCCACAATATTGATGAGAACTATGATGCTGTGCGGGTCCCAAGGTAAGTGTTTTCAGAAGCTTGGCTTGGCGCGCTAGAGTGCAACACCAACCATATGCGCTCGTTCATGCAACATGATTAGCGCTGTGGACCGACAGTTTGTGCGGCATTTTGGTGTCGCCGAAAAATGAAAATGGGGTCAAGGAAAATGGGTAGAGCAGAAAATTGGCTCTGGCCAGCCATTTAGCTAGATTTGCCTCCTTTTGTACAACTTTTTTCTGCAACACGTGCAGTGACTCGACCATGACAAAGGAATGGGGTTAACATTCCAGCATGACATCAATTCAGGAAAAAAAGTGGCGGCTGTTCTTCGCGATATGGCCAAGTGAAACAGAGCACACTGCGCTGGCCTCATGGCAACCACTATTGCATGAGATGTGCGGTGGCAGGGCTATGCGACCTGACACTTTGCATGTCACGTTAGTGTTCCTCGGCGAGGTGGCAGAGAATCGTCTGGAAGCATTGCAGTTGGCGGCGCGAGAAGTGGATTTTCAGCGTTTTGACCTAGAATTGGTAGAGGCGCGTTATTGGGGGCATAACCACATTGTGTATGCTGCACCGGAGATGGTTTCGTTCCAGCACAAGTCTCTGGTGAACGAACTTGAAAGCAAGCTACATACCCATCGTTTTCAATTTGAGCAGCGGCCATATAAGCCGCATGTGACACTGCTCCGAAATGCCCAATGGAGCGATGCACCTCTACCGAGACAATCCAAAGTCTGCTGGCAGGTAAGTGATTTTGTGTTAGTGCATTCGCTGAGCGATGATCAAGGCGCTTGCTATGAAGTGCTGGCTCGTTTTTCAGCGAAAGCTGATTAATTATGATCAGTTGATAAAGAGGAGGGGTGGAGTTTTTGCCGAGATGTGTTACTCAATTCAATAGAAATCCTCTAACTTCGATCGTCATTTCTCGAAATATCGGTTCTAGTAATGTAGTATCCACCTATGCATCATTTTTCTCCTCGGGTAACATATTGGTGAACATCGAGAAATTCGATTCAGATTAAGCGAGGCATGACAAGAAAAAGTGTGTTTCTAATGCTTACTCAATCTTGCGTCATATTGGCGTCGGAGTAAGCGAAAAATGATTTAATCGGCAGCTATTGATTTTGAGCTACATTTACTCAAATACTTTCTGGAAAAGATGAACAATGAAAGTCTTAATGTTGGTTTCATCAAATTTTTCGCAAAATGCCATCCGGAGGCATTTGTCATTTCTTTCAGATGAGCTTACTTTTGTCCATACTGTTCAGGAAGCGCGGATGTTTATCGTGGCGGGCGAAATGGACGTCGTTTGCGTCGAAGGCATACTGCCCGATGGATCAGGCATGGAGTTATGCAAGGAAATTAGGAAACACCCCTCAGGACATAACATCCCGATTCTATTACTCACCGGGTCAGAAGATCCAAATCTTGAAATAGATGCTAAGGCGGCAGGCATCACCCAGATGTTTTACAAAGCGAACCTTGATGCACTCGCTGACTACATCGCCGAATATGAGAAGGCTAGCCGGACGGCTGGAGCGCTAACAGGTAATGCACTATTGGTCGAAGATAGCCCAACAATCTCCAATTTTTTGAGCGAAATATTACGCAATATGGGTCTTACGGTGACGACACTGGCGAATGCAGAAGACGCCTTTGAAATCTTCAGGAAACGAAAATTCGACATCGTGATCTCGGATGTTGAGCTAGAGGGCGATCTCACCGGGCTGGGCCTGGTGCGTGCCATCAGGCGGCTTGACGAACCCTTCTGCCGTGTACCTTTTCTTGCCATTTCCGGCACCACCAGCAAAGAGCGCCAGTTTGACGTCATTGGCTATGGTGCCAACGATTTTGTAGCAAAGCCGGTCACTCCAAAGGAGCTTGAAGTTCGGGTACACAATATGGTTAAGCATAAACAATTATTTGACCAAGTTGAGGCCCAACGTGATCACCTGCGCCGTCTGGCGCTAACCGACCAGCTCACTGGTCTGTTTAATCGGCATTATATGTCAGAGGTCGGTTCCCGGCGGATGACCGATGCGATGAAGTATGGCATTCCGGTTAGCCTTTTACTGCTTGACCTGGATCACTTCAAGAAAATCAATGACACCATGGGCCATGACGTAGGCGACATCGTCCTGTTTGAGACAGCTAAAGTGATACGCGAGTGTTGTTTGAGTGGGGACATTGCTTCGCGGGCGGGTGGCGAAGAATTTTGTGTCACCCTGATTAACCGTGACCGGACCAACGCCATCGGCTTCGCCGAAAACCTGTTAAAGAAAATTGAGGTCAGCTTGCCCGAGGGAATTTTTGTCACGGGGAGCATCGGTTTGGCCACGGTAGCCAAGGGCATGATAGTGGATTTCAAAACCCTGTTCAAAGCCGCCGATGAAGCGATGTACAAGGCCAAATCTGGCGGACGCAACCGCGTTGAATCATCTATGGTAGAGCCGCAGGCTGCAAATCAAGCACTAGCTGAAAACGCTACTCTAGGCAAGCCTGGTGCTGAGGCGTCATCGGCGTAGTGCAATGGGAAATGGGGGTTAGCAATGTAGTACATGCACGCGGAGGTATTAGCTAAATAGCACATCTCCTCATGCTATCTTTTTAGACCTGGCCCCGAGATTCGGATTCGCTCCCGAAATTCGAAGCCCAGTGGATTTGGCTTCATTTCATTCAGCCCACCGGGCTAATGTAATAATCATATATGAACCTTTACCCCATACAAGTTCGTCTGTTTCAAATACTCGCAAGTGAGGTTAAGCACGACCTCTCCGCGAGGTTTTGCTCCATTTTTATCTCCATAATAGTCTTGCTTAACATCATTGCTGTCGTGCTTGGATCCGTGAACACCCTACATCAACGGTGGAGTATCTATTTTGATTATTTCGAGTGGTTCAGCATCATCTTGTTTTCTGTCGAATACCTGCTACGAATCTGGGCGAGTGGAGCCCGCTTTCCACCGGGCCAGGGTAATTCGTGGCGAGGCCGCAAAGCCTATATCCTGAGCTTTTATGGCCTGATCGATCTAATAGCTTTGGCCCCCTATTTCTTGCAAGTGCTCATTCCCGGTCTGGATTTGCGTATTGTCCGTGCGGTTCGACTGGTTCGCGTGTTCAAGATCTCACATTACAGTACTGCCATAGAAGATCTGGTGCAGGCCATCTATGACGAGCGGCGCTCATTTGCCGCAACGTTGTATTTGTTGCTGATCACAATCTTAATTACCTCTTCTCTAATGTATTTTGCTGAAAATGAAGCACAGCCAGAGAAGTTCGCATCCATTCCCGACGCGATTTACTGGGCGGTAATCACGCTGACCACGGTTGGGTATGGTGATCTCACGCCAGTGACATGGCTTGGCCGTGTCATATCGCTGTTTACCGCGTTTCTCGGCGTATGCACTGTTGCCATCCTGACTGGTATCGTGGCTTCGGCATTTGCAAATCAGATGGCAAGACGTAGAGTTATTTTTGAAACAGAGCTTCGCAAGGCTTTTGCCGACGGAATGATTTCCCCTCAAGAAGATCAAACCCTTGACCAACTTGGTAGAGCATTCAATCTTTCCCCAGAGGAAACGGAAAGGATGATAGATAAGGTTCGCGAAGAATTAAGCAAACGCCAAACATAAACATCCCTTGAGCACCATATGGAAATGCTCAAAACGCAATTGAGCTCACCTACCGGGCTGAGTTGTCAACGACGGAAAGTGCAATGAAAAATGGGGTCACCCATTGCCGTCCCCTCATGATATTGAGTTGACGCTATACTTCAAGACCGTACAATCCCTATAGGTTCCGTTCTCCGGTGGTTCAGTCCAACGAGTTTTATCCGCTGCCGATAAGGTCGCGGCTTTAATAAGTTTGGGGAAGGCGGCAGATAAACTGTTTTCATTATGCAATTACATCCAGGATGCGCGATGAGTGAGTTGGCGGAAGACTTGATCTGGCAGCGAAATCAAGAGGTACAGCAAACATTTCAGCATTCTTCGAATGAGAGCGATCGCGGCATCACGTTGATCATCGCAGCCCATATTGAAGAATGTTTGCGTCGCCTGATTGAGTCTTTCTTAATCAACTCCAGTGAAGTTGAAAAGCTGTTTGAGGGGTCATATGCGCCATTTGGTTCACTCTCAGGAAAAACCAAGGCAGCATACGTAATGGGCCTCATTACAAAAGACGAACTGAGGCGCATTGATGCAGTTCGTAACGTCAGGAATGTCTTTGCTCACCACATAGATGCCAACTTCGAGCACCCCAAGATCAAAAAAATATGTGAAGCCCCGCCAATCTATGATGGACGGCTCTGCAATCGAGATGCATTTCTGCACACTGCTCAAAACACCGTATTCCCAATCCTGTATAGAGACATCAACCTAGGAAAAGCATGGAAACGAAGGGAACTTACAATCAGTGATTTTGCCAAGCAAGCAAAGGAGGCTGAGTAATGGTCACTTCTTCTACGTGCCTGCAATGGCATAACCTTTGATCCACCGGACGCTACGCGATAAAGTCGCGCAGCGCCGGTGACCTCCACGTTAAGCAACTCACCTGCGTATTTTCGCGGCGAAATTGATTTACAGCTAAATGGCATGTTGCTAAAACTCGTTATTGCTTTAACAGGATTCAGATGAGCATCTGGGAAAAGATCGAGAAACTGGCTAGGGAGATTCTGGGTGATGCAGCGCCCAAGTCTAAAAACTTCTCAAAAGTTGAAGCGACCATTATTCCTGAGCATGGCAAGCGCCAGCAAAAGAAATACACATCTTTTGTTGTGCCGTTGCAGGATATTGAGGTTCTTCCAGAATACGAGTTTATCTACCAGGCATTACAGCAGGGGTGTCCATTTATCTTTGTTACGGGCAAGGCCGGCACGGGTAAATCCACGCTGATACAGTGGTTGTGCCAAAAGCTGGATGGCTCTGCAGTGGTGGCTCCCACAGCTATTGCCGCAATCAATGTGCAAGGCGACACCATCCATTCATTTTTCGGCTTGTCGCCAGTTCATATTGACCCGGATGATGAGTTTCATCCCAAAGAAAAAAGCCGTCTTGTTCTTGAGAATATCCGTTACCTGATTGTGGATGAAGTCTCTATGGTGTTGCCGAACATGGTTGATGCGATGAGCAATATTCTGAAGAGTGTGCGCCGCAACAACCTGCCATTTGGTGGTGTGCCCACGATATTTATTGGCGATCTTTTTCAATTGCCGCCAATAGTAAGCAGCCAAGAAGAAGTCGTTTATTTCTCGCACCGCTACAGGTCGCATCATTTTTATTCAGCCGATGTTTTCAAAGAACATAAAATCATTTCAGTTAGCCTGACTAAAGTCAGGCGGCAGACGGATGTGGAATTTATCGAAGCACTGAACCACATCCGCCTGAATGACAATTGCCGGGAGCATGTGGCACTGATCAACAGACGCTGCTTCAGGGATAAACCTGAGGGCTCTGCTGCGGGCATTTATCTGGTGCCCACGAATGTGGCCGCAAAGAAGATCAACACCCGTGAACTGGATGTCTTGCCTGGAAATGAGCAGGTTTACGAGGCAACTGTCACTGGCAATTTGCCCGCCAACAAATGGAAGCTGAATGTAACAGACCGGCTGGAGCTGAAAATTGGCGCAAAGGTCATCTTCCTAAAAAACAAAAAACCGCAGTGGATCAATGGTGACTTGGGTGAAGTGGTTGGACTGGAGCATGACCACATTCGAGTGAAAAAACAGGGCAGCGACAATGTGCTAATCGTCGGCAAGGAAACTTGGTGCAAATATAAGTACATCTATGACTATGAGACACGAAAAATTGAACGTCAGGAAGTGGGTTCCTTCAAGCAGCTTCCTGTCGCCTTGGGCTGGGCGATTACTATCCACAAGTCACAGGGATTGACCATCGAGTATTTGACACTGGATTTAGGCAATGGCGCTTTCTGCGAAGGGCAGACCTATGTGGCACTGTCACGCGCTAAAACCATTGAGGGTATAACTCTAACCAAACCAATTTCAATGTGTGATGTAAAAGTGGATCATGCAGTGCTGGCGTTTTATGAGCAGATGGGTATTAAGCAGTAAGTGCGGAATGAGAACCTCAGAGTCAAACACGACGGGGTTCAATTAAGTGCCTCTTAAGAAACACCACCTACCGATCTAACGTTGTGAACGCGCCCAGTTTATTAATGATTAATGACTAATCGGTCTTCGTGCTTCCGGTACACATGTCCATAGTTGCACTTATCCTGTAGTTCCTTACACAATGGTGCTGACCATTGCTGCAAAGTTTTACTTTGTAAGTAATCAGGTTCCTGAAACGACTACCACTCAGGAACGTATTGCACTGTAGGTCTGATACAGTTGTGATGGATAAAATATTTCACAGGAGCAAGTCATGCACGCCACTCTGTCTTTGCTACAAGCTACTGAATTCCCCGCCTTGCGTCGTCGTACGCTGGAGATTTTGCAGGTTAATCTGGGTTACAAGTGCAACCAGACTTGCGTGCATTGCCATGTGAATGCCGGACCGAATCGTACCGAGATGATGGATAGTGAAACGCTGGCGCTGATTCCGCAGGTTTTGGCGGAACGCGACTTGCACACGCTCGATCTGACTGGCGGCGCACCGGAATTGCATGAAGGTTTTCGTGATCTGGTTCGCGCCGCTCGCGCGCAAGGGCGCAAGGTGATTGACCGTTGCAACCTCACAATTTTGTTCGAGCCGGGACAGGAAGATCTCGCAGAATTTCTCGCCGCGCAGCAGGTCGAGATTGTCGCGTCGCTACCCTGTTACTCGCTGGACAATGTGGACAAGCAACGCGGCAAAGGCACGTTCGACAAGAGTATCGCCGCACTGCAAAAACTCAATGTGCTGGGTTACGGGCAGCCTGGCAGCGGCCTGACGCTGAACCTGGTGTTCAATCCGCAGGGCGCTTCGCTGCCGCCAGATCAAGCTGCGTTGCAAGCAGATTATCAGCGCGAGTTGTTCGAGCATTTTGGCATCGTGTTCAACCAGCTGTTCGCCATCACCAATATGCCGATCCAGCGTTTCGGTTCAACGTTGGTCTCCAAAGGCCAGTTCAACGATTACTTGCGCTTACTGAAAGAAAACTTTGCCGCTGCCAATCTTGATACGGTGATGTGCCGCAATCTGGTTAGCGTAGATTGGCAGGGATTTCTTTACGACTGCGATTTCAACCAGCAGTTGGAACTGGCTATCTCCGGTCAGGGTCGCCCGCATCTGCGTGATCTGCTGCTGCAAGATTTGCATGATCATCCGATCCGTGTTGCCGGCCACTGCTACGGCTGCACCGCCGGGCAGGGCAGCAGTTGCGGCGGCGCATTGAAAGAAGAGGAAAACGTCGCAGCATGAAACGCGCGCTTCTTGGTCTGTTGATTCTTGTGCTGGTCGTCAGCTTCTTTGTCTTCGATCTGGGGCGCTTTTTGACGCTGGAATCGCTCAAGCAGAGTCAGCATGATTTTTCTGCGCTCAAGGCGCAGTCGCCCTGGTTGGTCGCGGCAGTTGGTTTTGCTTTATATGTAATCGCCGCTGCGCTTTCCTTGCCGGGCGCGTTGGTCATGACCCTGGCCATGGGTGCGTTGTTTGGTTTGGTGATGGGTACGCTGTTGGTGTCATTCGCTTCCAGCATCGGCGCGACACTGGCTTTCCTCACCTCGCGCTTTGTGTTGCACGACACCGTGCAGCAACGCTTCGGCGACAAGTTGAAAGCGATTAACAACGGAATAGCCAAAGATGGAGCGCTGTACTTATTTACCCTGCGCTTGATTCCTGTGTTTCCGTTTTTTCTCGTCAACCTGCTGATGGGGCTTACGCCGATGCGCACCCGCACATTCTATTGGGTCAGCCAGGTGGGGATGCTGGCGGGCACGTTGGTGTTCGTGAATGCGGGGACACAACTCGCGCAATTGCAAAGTCTGTCCGGCATCCTGTCGCCGGGAATATTGTTTTCGTTCGTACTGCTGGGAATTTTTCCGATGGTCGCCAAAAAAATCACGACCTGGCTGCAACGCCGTCGTGTTTATGCCAAATGGAATCCTCCTGCACGATTCGACCGCAATCTGATCGTGATCGGCGGCGGAGCGGGTGGGCTGGTTTCTGCCTACATCGCGTCGACGGTCAAGGCCAAGGTAACGCTGATCGAGGCGAACAAGATGGGGGGTGATTGCCTCAACTACGGTTGCGTGCCGAGCAAGGCATTGATCAAAAGTGCCAAGATGGCGCATCAGATTCGTCACGCCGATCATTATGGGCTGGAGGCGAACGAAGCGAAATTCAGCTTTCAAAAAGTGATGGCGCGCGTGCACGAAGTGATCCGCACCGTGGCGCCGCACGACAGCATTGAACGCTATACCGGCCTTGGCGTGGAAGTGCTGCAAGGCTATGCGCGCATCACCGACCCGTGGACGGTGGAAATAAAATTGAACGATGGCACGACTCAAGTGCTCACCACGCGCAGCATTATCATTGCCACCGGTGCACAGCCTTTCGTGCCGCCGCTGCCCGGTTTGGAGGAGGTGGGCTATGTTACCAGCGACACGCTGTGGGAAACATTCGCCAAGCTGGACTCGGCGCCTGCGCGCCTGGTGGTACTGGGCGGCGGCCCGATTGGTTGTGAACTGGCGCAGAGTTTCGCTCGGTTGGGCTCGCACGTCACCCAGATCGAGAAGGGGGCGCGCATCATGGTTCGTGAAGATAGCGAAGTCTCCGAGCTGGCACGCGCGTCGCTCACCGCAGATGGGGTGGATGTGCTGACCGACCATAAGGCCTTGCGCTGCGAGCAGGCAGACGGACACAAATATATCGTGGTTGAACAGGATGGCAAATCGCGCCGTATCGAATTCGACGCGCTGTTGTGTGCGGTAGGCCGTGTGGCGCGGCTGACAGGCTACGGCCTTGAAGAACTGGGGATTGAAACCCAGCGCACCGTTGTCACCAACGACTATCTTGAAACCATTTTTCCCAACATTTTTGCGGTGGGCGATGTGGCCGGGCCTTACCAGTTTACCCATATCGCTTCCCACCAAGGATGGTATGCAACGGTGAACGCGCTGTTTGGCGATTTCTGGAAATTCAAGGCGGATTACTCGGTGGTGCCGTGGTCAACTTTCATTGATCCGGAAGTCGCGCGAGTCGGGCTCAACGAACAGGAAGCTCGCGAGCAAGGCATAGCTTATGAAGTCGTGAAATATGGCATAGACGATCTCGATCGAGCCATCGCCGATGGCACAGCGTATGGCTTCGTCAAGGTGCTGACCGTGCCCGGCAAGGACAAGATCCTTGGTGTCACCATCGTTGGCGAGCACGCTGGAGACTTGCTGACCGAGTTCGTATTAGCGATGAAACACGGGCTGGGGCTGAACAAGATACTCAGCACTATCCACATATATCCGACTCTGGCTGAAGCGAACAAATACGCGGCTGGGGAATGGAAACGCGCCCATGCGCCGCAAAAAGTGCTGGCGTGGATGAAGCGTTATCACGCCTGGAAGCGAGGCTGAACAATGCGTCTGTCCATCATCGTGCCGATGCTCAATGAAGCGGAGCAATTACCGGAATTGTTCGCGCACTTGCTGCCATACCAGCGAGCCGGTTGCGAGATCATATTTGTCGACGGCGGTAGTGCGGATGCATCAGCAATGTTGTGCGAGGTGGCTGGTTTCACTGTGTTGCGCACTGCTCGCGGCAGGGCATATCAAATGAATGCCGGTGCATCACAGGCTAGCGGAGATGTGCTGTTGTTTCTACATGCCGACACGCGCCTACCTCAGGGCGCAGCTCGCCACATCGAGCAAGCCTTGGCGCATAAAGAGCCTTGCTGGGGACGTTTCGATGTGTGCATTACTGGCCGACACTTCATATTGGGCATGGTCAGTCGTTTAATGAACTGGCGCTCACGCCTGTCTGGAATTGCCACCGGCGATCAGGCAATATTCGTACGGCGTGCCATATTCGAGAGCCTGCGAGGATTCCCTGACCAACCGCTAATGGAGGATGTGGAACTGAGCAAACGGTTGCTGGCGTTTTCGCGTCCCGCCTGCATCGCGCATTGCGTGACAACATCCGGCCGGCGTTGGGAGACGCGCGGAGTGTGGCGCACCATCCTGCTGATGTGGCGTTTGCGCTGGGCGTATTGGCGCGGCACGGATGCGGTTGAGTTGGCGAGGTTGTACCGATGACACCCACCCGTATCATCATATTTGCCAAAGCCCCGCAGCCCGGTTTCGCCAAGACGCGCCTGATCCCCGCACTGGGGGCAGAGGGTGCGGCCGACCTAGCGCAGCAGATGCTGTTCAATACTTTGCATGAAGCTCTGTCCGCTGATATCGGCACTGTCGAGTTATGCATTACGCCCAAGATTGACGATATCGCTTGGCAAGGAATAACATTTCCGCTTGGAACTGAGATTACCGATCAAGGCGAGGGTGATCTCGGTGCGCGACTGGCGCGTGCATCAGATCGCGCCATAGAAAATGGAAGGTCAGCTATATTGATTGGTACTGACTGCGTAGAAATGTCCGCCACTTTGCTGCGTGAGGCTGCTCAGTCATTGCACGAACACGATGCGGTTATCCATTGCGCCGCCGATGGCGGCTATGCGCTACTGGGACTTAAGCGCTACAGTGCAGTTCTGTTCAGCGACATGCCGTGGAGCACCGATGCGGTTGCCAGCACGACCATCGCGCGCATCGGGCAGCTTGCCTGGTCGCTTCATGTCGGGCAATTGTTGCATGATGTGGATGCGCCGCAGGATTTGAAATACTTGTCACCGAAAATGGTGGTTGCATGAATGTACGAAATTTAGTGTTGCTGATAGGAGCGAGTTTTTCTTTGCTTGTTCAAGCGGGGGATGAAGTCAGGCTCGATCATTTCACCAAGGAGTCCGTGGTCGTCCCGTCTCCATGGCAATTGATACAACTCAATAAAAAAGTATCGCCCACCCTTTATCGCGTTACCCGTTGGGACGATGTGTTGGCCATCGAAGCTACCGCCGAGCGCAGTATGTCGCTGCTGGCCAGACCAATCGAGATCGATTTGAATCGCACGCCGGTGCTGTGCTGGCGCTGGCGCGTGGACGCTCCGCTGGTCACGGCCGACATGGACACCAAGAAAGGGGATGATTATGCCGCACGCGTGTATGTTTCGTTTGCCATGCCTGCATCTGCGCTGAATTTTACGACGCGCGTCAAGCTCAAGCTGGCACGCAGCATCTATGGCGATGCGGTGCCCGATGCCGCGATTAATTATGTGTGGGACAATCGTTATCCGGTTGGTACACGCAAGCTAAATGCCTATACTGACCGCATTCACATGATTGTGGCCGAATCCGGCGCTACAAATGCGGGAAAATGGGTCGTCGCACGGCATGATGTGCAGAAAGATATGATTGCTGAATTTGGATCAGAGCAGGCGCATTTGGTCCAGCTATCCGTCGCATCCGACACTGACAACACAGGAGAGCGCGCTCATGCCGGTTTCGCTGATTTTCAGTTTATTGAAAAAGGTGCAGCGTGTTTTGCAGCGGGCGTGGGAGGCAAGCCCTGACCCATAAAGATTGTGACCAACAATAGTCAGATCTAACACAATACTTGCCAGGCGAAATAACGTGAATAATCTGCTGGAAAAAATGTATAAGTCATATCAAATGGAAGGATGGACCATATGAAGACCCTGGAACCCTGCACGCTGACCTTCTTCGGTGCCGGCGGTAATTTAAGCCGGCGCAAGCTGATTCCAGCGTTGTTTCATCTTGAAACCGCACGGCGTTTGCCTGACCATCTGATCATTCTGGGTTGCGATATTGCCCACTACGAGCATGAACAATGGCTGGGAATAGTATGTGACATTCTGCGTGAGCTGCATGGCGCGAAACTGGACGAAGCGGCGCTGCAACGTTTTTGCGCTCGCCTGCATTATTTCGCCATTCCACCCAGTGATGACGATGCTTATGCGCGGCTGCAAACCATGCTGGATAAAGACCCGAAGTTTCCACCAAACGTGGTGTTTTACATGGCGGTGCGACCCGCTGACTATCCCGGCATTGTTGAGAAGCTGGGTAACATCGGGCTATTGAAACAGCATAACGGCTGGCGTCGCGTGGTGATTGAAAAACCATTCGGTTACGACTTGCTTTCCGCGCAGACCCTGCAAGCGAGCCTCTATCGCCATCTCAATGAGCCACAAATCTATCGCATTGATCACTACCTCGGCAAGGGCACGGTGCAGAACATCATGGTGTTCCGCTTCGCCAACCTGCTGCTTGAACCGCTGTGGAAAAACCATTACATCGACCATGTGCAGATTACCCATTCCGAGACGTTGGGGGTAGAAGGGCGCGCCGATTACTATGAAGGGGCGGGCGCACTGCGCGACATGGTGCAGAGCCATCTGTTGCAGCTGCTGGCGCTGGTAGCGATTGAGCCGCCGTTGAGCATGTCAGCAGAACATTTGCGCGATGAGAAAGTAAAAGTGTTGAAAGCTATCCGCCCCATCACCCAGAACGCAGTGCATGCCCACGCCTTTCGCGGCCAGTACGCCAGCGGCGTGATCAATGGCAAGACCGTGCCTGGTTATCTGGAAGAGCCAAATGTCGCGCCGGGTAGCACGACCGAAACCTATGCTGCAATGAAACTGTTCATCGACAACTGGCGCTGGGCGGGTGTGCCGTTCTACCTGCGCACCGGCAAACGTTTGGCGGAAGGTAGCTCGGCGATCTGTATTCGCTTCAAGGCACCGCCGCAGGATCTGCTGCGCCACGCCCGTACTGGTGCGCCGCAACCGAACTGGATCATGCTCGGTATCCAGCCGAACGACTGCCTGAAGATGGAGTTGCAAGTCAAGGTGCCGGGGCTGGATTTGCAAACACGCACCATCAGTCTGGATGCAACCTACCGCAAAGAGGGTGAGGAAGATTTTGACGCTTACGAGGGATTGATCCTTGATGTCATTCTTGGCGACCACTCGCTGTTCTTGCGTATCGACGAAGTCGAGGCAGCCTGGCGCGTGGTCGATCCGGTGCTCAAGGTTTGGTCGATGGAGCGCAGCTTCATCAACACCTATCCCGCCGGTAGCTGGGGACCGCGCGGTACCTACCGCCTGTTCGATCGTGAAGATCAGTTCTGGCGCCACTCCTTGAGTCCGGAAGGTGGCAAGCTTGAGGCATATTGAAATGGGACCGTTCCTGGCCGGTGATATCGGGGGTACCAAGACCCGCTTGGCGTTGGTCAAGGTGAATGGTAACCACGTTGAGATCCTCCGCGAACATAGTTATGCCAGCCAGCACCATGATGCATTTGAAACATTGCTGGATGATTTTTTGTCATCGGGTGATATCGTTGAAGATGCGGCTTTTGGCATTGCCGGGCCTGTTCAGGATGGCGTGGTGCAAACGACTAATTTGCCTTGGCGGATCGATGCCGCCGCGCTGTGCCAACGCTTCGGTTTTTTGCGCTGCCATCTGCTGAATGATTTGGAGGCAACGGCTTATGGCTTACCCGCGCTAGTCAATGCTGATTTCTTGACGCTGCAAGCGGGGTCACCTGATGCGCTCGGTAATGCAGCGGTGATCGCTGCTGGGACGGGTTTGGGCGAGGCGGCTTTGTATTGGGATGGACAATCCCATCGCCCCTTTGCCACGGAAGGTGGGCACGCCACGTTCAGTCCGCGCAATGCGCTGGAATTGGCCCTGCTGAATTATTTGCAGCAACGCCATCATCAGGAAAGCAGGGGGCATGTCAGTTGGGAGCGTGTCGTTTCCGGCATGGGGTTGCTTGATCTGTATGCATTCTTGCTTGATTACCGGCAGGCATCGACACCGACGTGGCTGGCGAACGAGATGCGCGACATGGATAAGGCGGCGGCAATTTCCGTCGCGGCACTGGCAGGCAGCGATGTGGTATGCATGGAAACGATGCAATTGTTCGTCAGTTTGTACGGCGCGGAAGCCAGCAATCTGGCGCTCAAGGTGATGAGCCGTGGCGGACTGTATGTTGGCGGTGGCATCGCACCGAAAATATTGCCATTGCTGCAGACGGGGGTTTTCCTCGATGCCTTTCTTGACAAAGGGCGGAGGCGACCACTACTGGCGGCGATGCCGGTCAAGGTGATCCTGAATGATCGAGCGGCACTGTATGGTCCGGCCTTGTTCGCCGCACATCATGCAGGAAATAGTGTTTGAACGTTTTCACATTACGCCGGGTCGCATTGAACGGGGGCGAGACCCGATGCCGAAATACTGTTTGGTTAAAGAAATTCCGTTCGCCCAGACCCTTCGACTTTGCTCAGTACTTAAGGCCTTGTCGAAGGGATCTGGATGAGCGGCTGGTGGTTCGACAAGCTCACCACAAACGGTTAAGCGAACAGTATTTACCCGTGCCATAGAAAATTATATTTTATTGAAGGAGAAAATAATGCAGATCGGAATGATAGGGTTGGGGCGTATGGGTGCAAACATGGTGCGTCGTTTGCACCGCGCCGGACACCAATGTGTAGTGTTTGACCGCAGCAGTGAAGCGGTACAGGCACTGGCAAAAGAAGGAATGATACCCACCGCCAGCGTGCAGGATTTTGTGAACAAGTTGAGTACACCGCGCGCCATCTGGCTGATGTTGCCGGCGGCGGTGGTGGATGCCAGTATCGCGGAACTATCCCCGCTGCTGGGCGCGGATGACATCATCATTGATGGTGGCAACTCCTATTACAAGGATGACATCATACGTGCCAGGAGTCTGTCGGCGCAGTCCATCCATTATGCGGATGTGGGAGTTAGCGGTGGGACTTGGGGGCTAGAGCGTGGTTACTGCCTGATGATCGGTGCCCAGCAGCAAACGGTTGCGCGCTTGCAACCTATCTTTGCCGCACTGGCGCCGGGTGTGGAAGCCGCGCCTCGCACCGAAGGGCGCAGTGGCCAGCCGAGCACGGCAGAGAGCGGTTATCTGCACTGCGGCCCCGAGGGTGCCGGGCACTTCGTCAAGATGGTTCACAATGGTATTGAATACGGCATGATGGCCGCCTATGCCGAAGGTTTCAATCTGCTGCGTCATGCCAATGTGGGTGGCGTGTCGCGCGAAGCTGATGCGGAGACTACACCGTTACGCGAGCCGGAAGCGTTCCGCTACGATATCAACGTGGCCGAAGTGGCCGAGTTGTGGCGGCGCGGCAGCGTGGTGAGTTCCTGGTTACTTGATTTGACCGCGCACGCGTTGCAAGCCGATCCGAACCTGCAGGGGTTTGGCGGCAAGGTGTCAGATTCCGGCGAGGGACGCTGGACCAGCATCGCCGCCATCGAATCGGGTACGCCCGCGCCGGTTCTCACCGCCGCATTATTTGATCGCTTCAATTCGCGCGGAGAAGCGGATTACGGCAATAAAATATTGTCTGCCCTGCGCTACGAATTCGGCGGGCATCATGAGAAACATTAGATGAAAACTTTCCAATGCCTTGCTTCAGGTTGTTTGAATGCATGTGTAAGGAATGTTTGAAGTGCACGACGAAACCCTATCTCAATTTTCATAAGACTATTGATCATGCATGAAATCGTTAAAGACTATTACGGCAAACAACTGCAAACTTCCAACGACCTGAAGACCTCTGCCTGCTGCGATGCGTCGCGCGTGCCGGACTGGCTCAAGCCGCTGCTGGCGCGCATCCACCCTGAAGTGATGTCGCGCTACTATGGTTGCGGATTAATTTGTCCGTCGCTGCTGGAAGGCTGTCGCATTCTCGATCTGGGTAGCGGTTCCGGGCGCGATGTGTATGCGCTGGCCCAATTGGTGGGCGCGAGTGGTCAGGTTGTCGGTGTGGATATGACCGAGGAGCAACTTGCCGTTGCGGAAAGTTATCGCGCCTATCACGCTGAGATGTTCGGTTTTGACAACGTCATTTTCAAACAGGGCTACATTGAGAAGCTCGATGAGCTTGGGTTGGAAAGCGGCAGCTTCGATGTCATCGTTTCGAACTGCGTGATCAATCTTTCGCCGGATAAGGATGCGGTGCTGCGCGAAGTGCATCGCTTGCTCAAACCGGGTGGCGAATTCTATTTCTCGGATGTCTATGCCGACCGCAGAGTGCCAAACACGGTGCGCAATGATCCGGTGCTGTATGGTGAATGTCTGGGTGGCGCACTGTACTGGAATGATTTCGTTAATCTTGCCAAGCAACATGACTTTGCCGACTCAAGGCTGGTTGAAGATAGGCCGCTCGACATTACCGATGACAAGCTGGCCAAACGGGTTGGCAACATCCGCTTTTTCTCGGCCACTTATAGGTTGTTTAAGCTGGATGGCCTGGAGCCCGCCTGCGAAGATTATGGCCAGGCGGTGATTTATCGCGGTACGATACCCGATCATCCGCATCGCTTTGTCCTCGATAGCCATCACGACATCGAAGCCGGCCGAGTATTCCCCGTTTGCGGCAATACCTGGCATATGCTGCATGATTCCCGCTTCAGGGAACATTTCGAGTTCATCGGCGATTTTAGCCAGCACTATGGAATTTTTGCCGGGTGCGGTAATGACATACCTTTTGCACAACATCAAAGCGCAGCTACTTCAGGTTGCTGCTAAGTAAGATTAGTAAGGGTGAATAAAGCGAGCGGAATGGATATTGGCGCTCTGTTTGGCGGTGGGCAATTAAAAAAATTAATCAATACTTTTCGATTAGTCTCAGGATAAATCATTGTTTAGTTTAATTTGCCACTTTAAGCTGCCAAGTTGAGTGGCAGGCGACGCATTTTGTTAATGTATTAGACAGTATCTTCAAAATTTCTGGTGTTGGTGCTTTATTTTCGGCAGCTTTGGCTATAGCATCCATGTCGTGATGCACACTCATACCTAGCGTTTTTAATTCTATCGGCAGTTTTGCCATTAGTGCCGGGCTTGCATCAGCAGCAACAATCATACCTGCAGCACTTGAAGCCTTGATTACGCGCTGCATATCGCCCTGATTCAGGCCCTCTAGAATTCCTTGTGTTGCAGATAGTAGGCCACGCATTTCGGATAAGATTAAGTCACGCTCGCCAACTTGCAGCACAACTGCAGTTCTGCCATCGGTTCCGACGGTAGTATTCCCACGAATGAAGAACCATGCGAATACGACAATAGTAAGAATCCAGAGTAACAAGGCAATTAAAGCAACTTTGTTGGATTTCACTTTTAGTTTCCTTTGTGGTTATGAAGGAGCCAAATATAGAGAAAACTTGCACTCCTGGCTGTGCTAAAAATCACATATGCACGACATGTTTTGCTTAATTGTACCTGAGGTCAAGCCAGCACCTGTCCGATTTAATTCGTAATAGCAAGACTGACTTGCCGTTGCAGGTACTGCAGTCGTAAAGGTTGGTGCAGTTTCGCCGATATGCAATGGATAAGTAGTCGTGTCGTTTCCTTTGTTGTTGTGACACCGCAAGGTGTGCGGTAGACGATGGATTTTTCAGATGTATGTTTTTCCAGGAATGTAGCTATGTCTGTCGAAATCGAACCACGACAAAGTGGTGGTGAAATGCATAACGAGCGCGATGCGCTTGTGCGAAAGCTCAGTAACAATGTCGGATTGTTTGCGCTCGGTTCCGCTGTATCACGTGTTGTCCAAATTACGGCGTCCGATGACGAAGCGACCAATAATCTCACAGATTGTGTGTTGTCAGATGTGGCGTTAACGCAAAAGATTTTGCGTCTGTCGAACTCGGCTTCCTATCGTCGGGGGGCAAACACGCCTGTATCGACCATCTCCCGGGCGATTTTTATGCTCGGGTTTGATTCAGTAAAAACTAGTGCGCTGGCCATGCTTCTGGTCGATAGTTTGTCTAACCATAAGCACGCGCAGAGCATCCGTGTAGAGCTTGCCAATGCTTTACGTGCCAGTTTGGTCGGTCGCGAGCTGGCTCGCAACAGCCAGTACCAAGGCGCGGAAGAAGTATCGATTGCGGCCTTGTTCAAAAACCTGGGTCGTTTGCTGGTGGCATCGCACGAACACGCCTCTTTAGGACAAATTGACATGCTTGTCGACGCAGGCAAACACAGTCCGGCCCAAGCCTCAGTCCAAGTGCTTGGCTGTAGCTATGACGAGCTGACTGAAGCGGTGCTGTCTAAGTGGAATATCCCGGAAACTATTATTAATGCGCTAAGTGCTGTGCCTGCCGGTAAGCAACGGGTGGCGGGCAATCGCCAAGAGTGGATGCGGCAGGTTGCCTCATTTAGTGCCGAAGCATCCAAATTAATTTCACGCTCTGGCGCCGAAGTGGAGGCAGATGAACAAAAATTACTGGCGCGTTTTGGCGCTGCCTTAAATCTTGACACTGAAAAAATGAGCGCGTTGTTTACTTCGGTTGCCGAGGAAATGCGAGTGCTGACTGAGAGTTTTAAACTGGACGGGGCGGACATCAAGGCCGCAGACGCTGTTAGCAGCATGCCGGACGTGTTGTTGATGATGACCATGGGTGCGGAAGCCAAGACTCAAGGTTTTCATCCCAGCGGCAAGCCGGTCAATGCACGCGACTTATTGTTAGCCGGCGTTCAGGATGCGATACAGATGCGGGCGTTAGGTCGAAGTAAAGTCAATGAATTGATTATGTTGGTGCTGGAAACGCTGTACCGTAGCATGGGCTTTCGCTTTGCGACCATGTGTTTAAAGGATACCAAGTCGGGTCAGTTCCGTGCCCGCGTTGCACTTGGAGAAGGCCATGCCTCGCGCCAGGAGCGCTTTGTTTTCCAGATGACATCGGAGCGGGATCTATTCCATTTGTCCATGGAAAATAACACCGACCTGATGATATCGGATGCAAGAAGCGAGAAAATACGCGATCTCTTGCCTGCATGGCATCGCGCCCTATTGCCCGACGCGCGCAGTTTTATCGTGCTACCGCTGGTGGTGCAAAAAGTACAGATAGGCTTGTTTTATGCTGACCGTATTTTGCCTGCGCCCGAGGGTATGCCGCCTGACGAGACTGCGCTAATCAAGGCATTGAAGAGCCAAATATTGGCTGCGCTTAGCGGTACTTGAAGTGCAGCCGATTTTCACTTTGTTGTGTTGGGTGGGAACAATTTTGGAGTGATACGGGTATGGGGCGCTGCGCGGTTAGTCAATATAAAAGCCGCGTTGCGACAACAGTTTCTGGGTAATCATGCTTCGTGCAGCACTCCATCCATCAGGCGAAGCTGACGCTGCATTTTTCCCGCTAGCTCCAAGTCGTGGGTGACTACGATGAAGCTGGTATTAAGCCTGGAATTGAGTTCTTGCATCAGTTCAAATAATGCTTGCGCACTGGCGCGGTCCAAATTTCCGGTAGGCTCGTCTGCCAATACACAGGCTGGCTCGGTGACTAGCGCGCGAGCTACGGCGACACGCTGACGTTCACCACCGGAAAGTTCGGCTGGAAGGTGCTCCGTACGGTGTGCCAGCCCTACTAGCCCGAGCATACGTGAGGCAATCGGATCTGTTTCATTTCGCTTCATGCCACGGATCAGTAATGGCATGGCAACATTTTCCAGTGCAGTGAACTCCGCCAGCAGATGGTGGAACTGGTAAACAAAACCCAGCGCCCGGTTGCGCAGAATGCCGCGCTCAGCTTCATTCATGGCTTGCACATCGTGGCCAAGGATGGCGACGCTGCCGCCGCTAGCCTTGTCCAATCCACCAAGCAAGTGGAGGAGGGTGCTTTTGCCGGAGCCTGAGCTACCTACGATGGCGATACGCTCGCCGCGCATGACGTCAATGTTAACTCCGTTAAGCACGGGTACATTGAGTTTGCCTTGTACAAAAGTTTTGCATAAGTCACGGCAGGAAATGACCATCTCACTCATAGCGTAGCGCCTCCGCCGGTTGTGTTCTGGATGCGCGCCAACTTGGATATAGCGTGGCGACTAGGCTGATGATAAAAGAGAAACATGCCACAACCAGCACATCATCGCGCTGTAAATCGGAGGGTAGTTCGCTGATGAAATACACTTCCTTGGAGAGAAAGTGCATGCCCAGCAGTCGCTCTATAAACGGCACCACAGTGTCGATGTTGAGGCTTAGCAGCACGCCTCCTCCAACGCCGAGTACCGAACCGATCAGGCCAATCAGGGCGCCTTGTACGATAAATATTTTCATGATGCTGGCGGGTGAAGCACCGAGCGTGCGCAGGATGGCGATGTCGGCTTGTTTGTCGGTAACCGCCATTACCAGCGTGGAGACAATGTTGAATGCAGCTACCGCCACGATGAGTGAAAGGATGATAAACATCATTTTCTTTTCGATCTGTACTGCGCGGAAGTAATTAGAGTGCTGGCGAGTCCAGTCGCTAACATTAACATTGCGTGGCAAGACTCGTTGTATTTCGAAGGCCACGTGCGGAGCCAGATCGAGGTCATGCAGACGTGCGCTGATGCCGCTTACCGCGCTACCCATTTGATAGAGCTTCTGAGCGTCATTAAGGTGGATTAATGCCAGCGAATTGTCATAGGGTGCCATACCAATCTCGAAAATACCCACTACGCGGAATTGCTTGAGTCGTGGCACCATTCCAGCAGGAGTAATCTGCCCCTGAGGAGAGATAAGTAACACCTTGTCATTCAGATGCGCCCCCAGTGTGTGCGCCAAGTCTGAACCCAGCACGATACCGAAACTGCCTTCCTGCAAGGCGTCCAGCGAACCGGCTTTCATCTTGTCGGAGAGGTCTATCACTTTGCTTTCATCATGCGGCAAAATGCCGCGTACCATTACGCCCTGCACGTTTTGATCAAACGACACCATGCCTTGCCCATTTACGAAAGGTGCGGCAGCCGCCACTTGTGGATATTTTGTCGTGAGCTGTAAGGTCGGTTGCCAGTCAACCATGTAGTTACCTTCTTCACTGATTTGCAGGTGGGGCGCGATACCTAGAATGCGCGTGCGGATTTCTTTCTGGAAACCGTTCATTACCGACAGCACTACAATGAGCGCAGCCACGCCCAAGGCCATACCCAACATGGAGATAAGCGAAATAAAGGAAATGAAATGATTGCGCCGCTTGGCACGGGTGTAACGCAGACCGATAAAGAGTTCGTAAGGACGCAAAGTGAAGGTACTCAAAAAGAATTGGTCGCTAGTTTGCCATAAGAGCGCTCTCTGCGGGATGGTAAACTAATAAAGATATAAATTACTTCACTGTGGTTTTTCATCAAAACCAACGAGAGTATGCGTTAATTTGCGCAATATTCTGATTAAGTAATTTCGGACAAGTTCAACATGAGAAATGTAGACATCGTTATCCTTGATTTATTCTTGCCGCAGGAGTTTTTTGTAGACGCTTGCGCCGGTCTAGCAGTGCCAGTCCTTGAGAAGCTGCTGGCGCGTGCCAAGCCTGCATTGTTATCATCAGAAATTAGCTCAACAGGTACGCTGGAAGAGTGGCTGTGCCGGACTTTTGGTATTGCACGACAGATGGACGAACCCATCGCACCAATTACCTTGATGGCGGACGGGATGCAGCCAGCTACTTGCTACTGGTTACGTGCTGATCCAGTGTATCTGCAAATGCAGCGCACGCAATTGTCTTTACATCCGGATGTACCATTGAATGCTGATGAAGCGGCGCAGTTGTGCGCCAGTTTGAATACGCATTTTGCCGCTGAAGGCTTGCGTTTTTTTTCGCCCCATCCGCAGCGCTGGTATCTCCAGATGGAGAGCGTTCCAAACATCGTGACACATTCCTTGGCGCAGGTGGCAGGCAGAAACGTACAATCGCATTTACCGACAGGTCAGGATGCCTTGCGTTGGCATAAAGTCTTCAACGAAGTTCAAATGCTTTTTTTCGAACACGCTGTAAATCAGGCGCGCGAGGCGCGTGATGATTTGCCCATAAATAGTATCTGGCTGTGGGGAGGAGGGAAGGCGGTAGAACATTTGGCACGGCCATATACGAAGGTTTGCGGCGACAGCTTTCTGGCCGGAGCGTTCGCGCAGGCTGCAGGCATTCCTTATCAAATATCGTCGGGTGATTTAACCCGCTGTGTTGATGATGAAGGTGATGTGCTCATCGTCTGGGAAGGTTTGCGCCGCCCACTTCAGCAAGGTGACCTGTATGCCTGGCGCGATTCGGTGCAGTGCCTGGAGCAAAGCTATATTGCACCATTGTGGAAAGCGTTGCGTAACGGGCGCATTAAGCAACTTAGCCTGAATGTACTTAATGCGGGCGTTACACAACGATTTGTGTTGACGCGCAGTGCAGTGTGGAAGCCGTGGCGCTTGTCCAAATCTTTGACGCGATATGCGTTGGTATAGCAAAAAAATAGACTGAATTTTCAGCAGTTCAGCAAAATTCTATCTGCGCTTCTTTGGCCTTGCTAGTTAGATACTGTATCATTTGAATACGCAAATAAATACGAAATTTATGAAAGCTATCTTCTTGGATTTTGAGCAGCCTATCGCCGAATTGGCAGGCAAAATTGAGCAACTTCGCTTTGTACAGAATGATTCTGCACTTGACATCTCCGATGAGATTAACCGTCTGCAAATAAAAAGCCAGGCGTTAGCCAAGGATATTTACGCCAAGCTCACGCCGTGGCAAATCTCACAAGTGTCACGCCATCCTCAGCGACCCTACACGCTGGATTACATTCAGCACCTGTTTACTGATTTTGAGGAGCTACATGGAGATCGCTCCTATGCCGATGATCCGGCTATTGTCGGCGGATTGGCGCGATTTAATGGCCAAAGTGTGATGGTAATCGGACATCAAAAAGGGCGTGATACCAAGGAGCGACAATATCGCAACTTTGGTATGCCTCGCCCCGAAGGCTACCGCAAGGCGATGCGCTTGATGCGGCTAGCGGAGAAATTCGATATTCCCATCATGACCTTTATCGATACTCCGGGTGCGTACCCCGGAATTGGTGCCGAAGAACGTGGTCAGTCCGAAGCCATCGGCAAAAGCTTGTATGTGATGGCAGAACTGCGCGTGCCATTAATCTGTACGGTGATTGGAGAGGGCGGCTCTGGAGGCGCGTTGGCCATTGCGGTAGGTGACGCGTTATTGATGCTGCAATACGCCACCTACTCGGTCATCTCGCCAGAAGGTTGCGCTGCCATCCTTTGGAAAAATGCGGACAAATCGGCTGATGCGGCGGATACGCTGGGTATCACCGCGACCAGATTGAAGGCGTTGGGGTTGATCGACAAGATCATTAGCGAACCGCCGGGCGGTGCTCACCGTGATTATCAGGCAATGATGCTAACCCTGAAAAAAAGCTTACAGGATACCCTTAAACAGGTGCAATCTCACTCCATAGACAAGCTGTTGCAGATCCGTTTCAACCGCGTAATGGGCTATGGCAAGTTCAAGGAAGTCGAGCTTTGATTTAACAGAGCGCGTAGCCGACGCGCTCTCGCCCTTGCTTCCTGCGGGCAGCCCCATCCTGCTTGGATTGAGTGGTGGTGTTGATTCGGTCGTCTTGCTGCACGTGCTACAAAAACTGTCCCTTCGTTATTCATGGCGTCTAAGCGCATTGCATGTACATCACGGTATCAGCCCGCAAGCGGACACTTGGGCGGCATTCTGTGTTGATTTGTGCGCGCTTTATAACGTCTCCCTGCAAGTCGAACATGTAAATATCGAACAGTTACGCTCGTTAGGCATTGAAGCGGCGGCGCGCAAACTTCGTCACGCCGCACTTGCACGACAGCCGGTGGATTTTATAGCGCTGGCGCATCATCTTGATGATCAGGCTGAAACATTGCTGCTGCAATTGTTGCGCGGGGCAGGAGTGCGCGGTGCAAGCGCCATGCCAGCTATAAAGCATCGTGCTAATGACCCGACTCTGTTACGCCCTTTTCTCGATGTTCCTCGATCCGTATTGCTTGAATATGCGCAACAGCACGCCCTCCAATGGGTGGAGGATGAAAGCAACGCTGACGACACTTACCCACGCAATTTTTTACGACATCGCATACTGCCGCTGTTGGAACAACGCT
Organism: Betaproteobacteria bacterium; assembly: GCA_021413765.1. Taxonomy (GTDB): domain Bacteria; phylum Pseudomonadota; class Gammaproteobacteria; order Burkholderiales; family Gallionellaceae; genus Nitrotoga. Next base: position 10,182 of record JAIOPT010000107.1, on the reverse strand, counting down.
TTCCTGCTTACCGCAAAACCTTGTTGCGCAGCTCGCAGCATTTTGCCGAAGCAACTGAACTGCTGGACGAGTTGGCACAGCAGGATGCGGAATTGGCTATAGCAGATAACCGTTTGGATATTAGGCAATTGCGCGTGTTCGGCGTTATACGGGGAAAAAATCTATTGCGTTATTTCCTTGCGGCGCAAGGGGCGCCCATTCCGGACAGCACAAGGCTAGAAGAAATGTTGCGCCAATTATGCAATGCTCGCCAAGATGCACAGGTCTGTATTGACTGGCAGGGCTGGCAAATGCGTCGATATCGCGACTATGCTTACACCATGCCTACGTTGCCGCCGCCGGATGATTTTATCGTTATGTGGCATGGTGAAGCAGAAGTATTGTTGCCTTCACCACACGGTGAACTCCATTTTAAATATGTCGTGGGGCAGGGTGTCAGTTTGGCAAAGTTACATCTCGGCATTGCCAAAATTCGTTCGCGTCATGGCGGAGAATGTATTCGGATAAATGCCGCGCGACCGCAACAAGTCTTAAAAAATCTATTGCAGGAACATGAGATGCTACCTTGGCAACGCGACTTATTACCCTTGCTTTTTTGCGATGGTGACTTAGTGTGTGTCCCGGGCATAGCAATAGCCAATACATATCTGGCTCAGCCGGATGAAGCTGGTGTAGTGGTTGTTTGGCGCGCGGCTCTCAATAAGGTATAAATCCCGGCTGAGTTGGATTAAAAATTGTGGTGGGGATGTCCAGGATTTCGTGTAAATGCGGATTTTGATCAACTCAGTACAATCCGTTCACCAAGCTGGATCGTAAAACGATTCAGAACGGATTTCCAGTTCCGGTTTATCTATAGCTAATTGCAGGGTATCCTTCCCTTATTACAACTTTAACTTTTCCATGAGTAGAAATTATTTTTATAACTTCATTTTTCTTAATGAAGTCAAATGCTTCAATGGTTGAAGAGTCCTGTAGATACTGATCACATATTGAAAATTCTTTGGTAATCTCGGAAATTTTTATATAAAAGACCACTGCATCAGCATTAACATCGTGCTTGTACCTGACTTTACACCCAGGAAGCATATTTATCAGATGCTTGCTTATTGCCTCTTTTTTTACTTTAATTTCATTTAGTTCAGGTGCTTTAAACAATTTTATCATCAAACTTCTTAACATTTAATTATGTACGTGCGTTCTAACTTTATTGCGGAATAGCTATAGTTAACTTTACTGATGCTACGCACCAGAGAATTAAATTCCTACTGGCTTTTACTTTTCCAATAAAATGGTTTCATGGTATCAGTTTTTTTCTATGCCGAGAGCCGAGTCCTTTATGAACTGAGTTGACAACCTTTAGATCCGTAGATCGAACAATGTTATTTTTCAATTATTTGGGGTAGAAATGCGCTACACCAAGCCCATATTATCTATTGCACTTCGAAGTTAGATCTGCCATTTGTTACATCAGACTAAATAATATGTATAACTTCTTGTAATTGATTCCATGACTTGATACAGTTAACCGCCTTTTCAACCATACGGAAGTCAACATCATGAATAAATCAGATTTGATTAATGCAGTAGCTAAATCCACCAAGAAGACAAAGTCCAATATAGAAGAAACATTGAATGCTCTTACGGCTGCTATTCAAACTTCTTTAACAAAAGGCGATAACGTTCAACTAATAGGTTTTGGTACGTTTGCCGTCGAAGCACGCGCTGCACGAATTGGTCGCAATCCAGCCACAGGCAAAGAATTAAAGATATCTGCCAAAAATGTTGTTAAATTCAAAGTCGGCAGTAAGTTGAAAGATGCGGTCGCTGGCGCAAAAACCAAGAAAAAATAACAATATACTTTTTAAAGTTGCCAATACCTGCGGGGAGTGGATTATTTTAACCTGATGCAGAGTTATTCTTTATAATTTCAATATTATCAAGGAGTAAAGTTATGAGTAAAGGTCAAGAAAGTAAAAAGGCAGTCAAAAAAGAACCCACTAAAACGTTGAAGGAAAAAAAAGCTGCAAAGAAGATCAAAAAAGATGAAAAGATGCGTCAAGGATAAATCCAACATCAGTATCCAGCACATCCGATAAGAAATGGATAAGTGGATAAGCAACGGAGGGTGTAGGAAAATTTTGAAGTGTCAGCGTATATTTAGCGAATGGGCTAGTTTTTGACATTGCCGCAATCTGCAATATAACCTTTTAAAGTGTTGCGTGATGAAATTACGCAACACTTTATTTATTGGGCGTCCTCAAGTGCTTCAGTGCCTATAGACAGTCGTCCGTTGCTACTGTCTCGCTCTTGATGTGCTTGTACTTAGGGCAAGTCAACGTCAATTTCATAGTTAAATTCGCCATCTTCAATTTCCCGGTTGCAGGGTCACGGTCAGGTCTCGTTTTTTACCTTGATGCATTATGGTCAGTTGAACCACATCGCCGACTTTGTGGTCATCAAGACGGGCCAGCAGTTTTTGTACCGAATAGACATCTTTGCCATTAACCGCCACGATGATGTCGCCAAGACTCATACCTTGGGGGGTCTCTGACACGCCCTTGAGACCGGCTTTTTCAGCAGCTGAGCCTGGATGTACGCGCAGCACGACTATCCCTTTGGTGCCAGTGATGGTATTCAATCGCTCGTTGATTTGTTCATCAGCCTCGATACCCAGGGCTGGGCGAATATATTTACCACTTTGGATTAGTTGCGGTACCACGCGCATGACGGTGTCGACAGGGACGGCGAAACCAATACCGGCGGATACCCCGCTGGGACTATAGATGGCGGTATTGATGCCAATGAGCCGACCCGCTGAATCCAGCAGCGGACCGCCCGAGTTACCAGGGTTGATGGCTGCATCGGTCTGGATCAGGTGTTCAATGGCAGGGCCGATATTTCCGGCTAGTGAACGATCGAGAGCTGAGATAATTCCGTTGGTCAGCGTCCAGTCCAGTCCGAACGGGTTGCCAATGGCAAATACCTTCTGGCCCACCTTCAGGTCGTGACTTGTGCCCACAGGCACAGGCGGTGGGCGCTTGAAGCCCACGCCGATGCGCAACACCGCAATGTCGTGTGCGGGGCTGACACCGATCAGAGTCGCCTTGTAATCTCGGCCATCAGCCAGCTTTACTGTGGCACCAGAGGCATTCTCAATCACGTGGTAGTTGGTAACCACATGGCCGGCATCATCCCAGATAAAACCGGAGCCAGTCCCCTTTGGCACAGCAAAGACGTTGCGCGTCCATACATCGCGCACCAAGGCAGCGGTGGAAATGAAAACTACTGAACCGCGGGATTTTTCGAACAGTTCGATAGTGTTTTTTTCATCGGCGGCTAGATCACCTCGGGCAGTGACCGTACGGAGCTGACCTTTAGAGGGAATCCATAGTGATTCGATAGCTGGTAACAACGTCCATAGCAGCATCAACGCCGCCACCATTATGACGACAGCCACTAGGCGACGGTAAAATGGATCGGGTGTTCTTCGATAGGGTTCAATGTTCATGAGTTAATACCGGCCGGCTAATAGAATCCATATTTATTTCTCCTGGGAGAATAAATATGGATTCTATCACTGACGAACTAAGAGTTTAGTTGTGCTGATGAGGTGAAAGGTCGTCGGTTTGCTGATCTAAAATGGAATCCATTTTTAAGATAAACTCGAGACAAGATGCAATGAATAATGGCCTGATTTACTGCAAGCCATTGTTTTATTTGGCGTCCCCAACGAGATTCGAACTCGTGTTATCGCCGTGAAAGGGCGGTGTCCTAGGCCTCTAGACGATGGGGACTAAAGGGCTTGATGATGCCATTTTGGTGGAGATAAGCGGGATCGAACCGCTGACCTCTTGCATGCCATGCAAGCGCTCTCCCAGCTGAGCTATACCCCCAAAATGTGCGCGCATTATAATGATCGAGCCTATCCTTGTAAAGCTGAATACCCGGTATGTGCTAAAGATGTCGTGCTATACGCGCCAATACGACCTCGCGTGAAAACAGCATTAATACTGCATCTACCGAGGGAGTCTGGGTTTGCCCAGTGAGCATTACGCGTAAAGGCATCGCCAACTTAGGCATTTTCAAGCCATGCTTACTTATTATCTCCTTGATCGTCGCTCCAATCACCGCAGCTTCCCATGCTACATCTTTTAGGCGCTCCGCCAACTCCTGCAAAGCAGGTATCGCTTCGGCAGACAGTTGGGCATTCAGCAATTCCTGATTGGGATGCAAATCGATATAAAATACTTCTGCTGCATCTGCCAATTCATTGAGGGTTACGACTCGCTCTTTATAAAGGGTAAGGATGGCTTCCAATGCAGGTACGGCACTCACTAATACCCCCCGTGCTTCCAAGCGCGGACGTATTAACGCAACGAGCCGCGCATTATCGGCCTGCTTTAAATAATGCTGATTGAGCCAGTTTAATTTCTCTGTATTAAATTGTGCTGCAGATGGCGTGATATGGTCGAGGTCGAACCAGGCGCAAAATTGCTCCACCGAAAAAACTTCATCATTACCGTGTGACCAACCCAGTCTTGCCAGGTAATTAATCACTGCCTCCGGCAGATAACCATCTTCATCATATTGCATTACACTAACTGCACCATGGCGCTTGGACAGCTTCTGTCCGTCGTCACCTAATATCATCGACAGATGTGCGTACTGTGGCACTTTGGCGCCCAATGCCTTGAGTATGTTGATTTGACGTGGTGTATTATTGACATGGTCATCACCGCGTATCACGTGCGTAATGCCCATATCCCAATCATCTACGACTACGCAAAAATTATAGGTAGGCGTGCCATCGGCACGGGCAATGATGAGATCGTCTAACTCTCCATTATCAAATTCAATATGCCCTTTCACCAAATCTACCCACGCTACCGCTCCCTGAGCAGGATTCTTGAATCGCACCACTGGCATCGTTTCGGCAGGTGGTTCTGGCAACATCTTGCCAGATTCTGGACGCCAACGACCGTCGTAACGAGGTTTTTCACCACTTGCACGTTGAGCCTCACGCATTGCATCCAGCTCACTTGGCGAGGCGTAGCAGTAATAGGCTAATCCCTGAGCCAGCATATGCTGGATCACCTCTTTATACCGCGCCATACACTGCATTTGATAAAACGGGCCTTCGTCATAACTCAGATTGAGCCAACTCATACCATCTAGAATGGCTTGCACAGCCTCAGGTGTGGAACGTTCTACATCAGTATCCTCTATGCGCAGGATAAAAGTGCCACCATGCTTGCGGGCATAAGCCCAAGAGAATAGTGCAGTGCGGGCGCCGCCGATATGCAGATAACCCGTGGGGCTAGGCGCGAAACGAGTACGTATGGTCATAATTTTTAATCAGTAATTGTTAGTCAAAAACAGAGTGCACATTTTACGCCACCTTGCCGCTCGTGCGACTAACATTGTTAGCAACAAATAAATTCCCAAGTGCTGCAGATCAACAAACTGTCAGCATTATATTTTTTTGGAGGCTTTGAGGTTCAGATAAGAAATTTGGAATCGTTGTCATGACGAACGATATATCCACCAACGATGGCCTACAGTCCTTGGATGTCGGTGAAATATGTCCGCGATGTTTAAGTCGAGTACCGCTCTCTTTGGGCGCAACATTTGAACCAGCTTTGAAATTCGGTTATAATGCCATGCCTTGTATAGGCGCGTAGCTCAGCTGGTTAGAGCACCACCTTGACATGGTGGGGGTCGTTGGTTCGAGTCCAATCGCGCCTACCAAACAAACAAAAACAATGCTTCTCTATAACTCCCTAAGCCGCCTGTTAGCGGCTTTTTTATTTACATAAACAATTTTAGTTTGCATTTGTACATCGTAGATGTTTACAACTTGAGCCAGCCTTGTTCCATTTTGTGATTCGATAGCACTTATAGAGGTAGGGGAATACAAAACTACCGGGCATTTTTGTCTATGCAACCTTGTGGCTGGACTGTTTATGCTGTTTGGACAAAGCGACATAAGCTGCAAAGCCTGTTAAAATCCGCAACTTGATTGTTATAACCATTGGAGAAAGTAGCATGGCTGTTGAACGTACCTTGTCAATTATTAAACCTGATGCCGTTGCTAAAAATGTAATTGGTCAGATTTACACCCGTTTTGAAAATGCTGGATTAAAAGTGATTGCAGCGCGTTTGTTGCAGATGTCGCGTACCGAAGCAGAAAACTTTTATGCCGTACATCGCGAACGTCCATTCTTTAAGGATCTGGTAGATTTTATGATTTCTGGTCCAGTGATGGTGCAGGCATTGGAAGGCGAAAATGCGATTGTAACAAATCGCGATTTAATGGGAGCTACGGATCCGAAAAAAGCTGACAAGGGAAGTATTCGTGCCGATTTCGCTGACAGCATTGACGCAAATGCAGTACATGGTTCAGATTCAGCGGAAGCCGCCGCAGTGGAAATTGCTTATTTTTTTCCTGATCTGAAAGTTTCATAAATTAACCCGCTTTGCTGCAAGCCATTTATGTTTGCTATGTAAGATATTGTCTAGGTCGCTCCTTCACAATATTGTTTGCCAAGTAATAGCCTGCGTGTTAATCCGAAAATTTATGAAGCGGTCAGGCTATTATGGACGTGAAACATCAGTAATGAGAGCCCCTATAAAAAATCAGAGTTTGTGTCCTCGCCATTCTGCATGGCTTAATATTAGTTAATTTTCAGTTGGTCGAGGATTCAGTTTAATCGAGGAGCAGGATCCTCGCCATCGCGAGGATAGCGTAATTTTTTAAGGTCATCTCATGTCCGAAAACCTTCTTGACTTTGATGCACAGCGTCTTACCGCCTGGTTTTCTTCGATGGGTGAGAAGCCCTTTCGTGCACGCCAGATATTGCGCTGGGTGCACAAAGTGGGAGAGCCAGATTTTGCAGCAATGACCGATATCGCTGCATTGTTGCGCGGAAAGCTTCAGCAACAAGCACATGTTGCTGCACCACGGGTGATGCGCGACGAAATTTCGGCAGATGGCACTCGTAAATGGTTGCTGGACGTTGGTACGGGCAATGCAGTGGAAACGGTTTTTATTCCAGAGGCAGGGCGCGGCACACTGTGTGTCTCATCTCAGGCGGGTTGCGCGCTTAACTGCTCATTCTGTTCGACCGGCAAACAAGGTTTCAATCGTAATTTGAGCGTGGCCGAAATTATTGGTCAGTTGTGGTGGGCCAACCGCCAGATTGGCAAAGATTTTGATGGCAAGTGGCCAGTCACTAATGTGGTGATGATGGGTATGGGCGAGCCGTTGCTAAATTTCGATAATACGGTAAGCGCCTTGCGTCTGATGCTGGACGATAATGCTTATGGCTTGTCTCGACGTCGTGTGACTTTGTCCACTTCCGGCATTGTACCGGCGATGGACAGGCTGCGTGAGGAATGCCCAGTAGCGCTGGCGGTGTCGTTGCATGCATCCAACGACAGCTTGCGCGATGTGCTGGTACCGATCAACCAGAAGTACCCTTTGCGCGTATTATTGGCAGCATGCCAACGTTATCTGGAACGGGCCCCACGTGATTTTGTCACTTTTGAGTATGTGATGCTGGACGGTGTGAACGATAGCGTACAGCAAGCGCATGAATTGGTTGCGTTGGTGCGAGATGTGCCGTGCAAATTTAATCTGATACCGTTCAATCCCTTTCCGCAGACGCATTACCGCCGTTCTAATGCCGATGTTATTGCCCGGTTTCGTGATGTGCTGGCGCAGGCTGATATGGTCACGACTATACGCAAAACACGGGGTGATGATATTGCCGCAGCCTGTGGTCAGCTGGCTGGACAGGTACAGGACAAAACCAAGAGAACTCACCGATTATTAGAGGTTCGCACATGAAGTTGTTTTCATGCATGAGGGAGTTGGGCTTTTTTCTGCTTGCTTTAAGTATGGCAGGATGTGTTTCGCACTCCGATGGTGGGCACGGCAGTACGCCGCAGCATAATATTTCGCGGGAAGAGTCCAGCGCCAAAATTCATACTGAACTGGCAGCAGAATATTATGTCCGTGGACAGCTCGGGGTGGCATTAGAAGAGCTGTCTTTAGCACTACAATCTAAATCCGACTATGCAAAGGCTTACAACGTTCGCGGCCTTGTTCGCATGGCTTTGAATGAAGATCAGCAGGCCGATGAGGATTTTCAGTACAGCCTGCGTTTGAATAACAACGACCCAGATTCACATAACAATTATGGCTTGTTTCTTTGTAAGCGAGGTAAGGAATTAGATTCCATCAAACACTTCATGGCAGCGCTAAAAAATCCACTTTACTCTACGCCAAGTAAAGCATATTTGAATGCAGGCTTGTGTTCCATGAAGGCTGGAAATATGAAAGATGCTGAAGAGTTTTTGCAAAATGCGCTAACTGCTCAACCCAATATGCCGGAAGCACTGCTGGCTCTGGCCAATTTGAGCTTTACTAAAGAGGATTATGCGGGTGCGAAATCCTATTTCATGCTCTATAAACGAAACAACGTATCCCCTTTGACAGCTGAAAATCTGTGGCTGGCAGTACGTATTGAACGTAAGCTTGGTGATAGAACCGAGGAAAATAGCTACGCGATGCAATTACGTAAAAACTTTCCTGATGCGCGTGAAACTCAGCTAATGCTGTACAGGCAATAGTGGATAATTCGACAGATGATACTTTAGGTGATGCTTCCAGCAACGTTGAGGTGCGGCCATTCAGCGTGGGTGCAGCGCTGCGCGAAGCACGTGAGCGGCTCGGGTTGAGTGTTGCTGATGTGGGAAGTCGTCTCAAGTTTGCCTCACGCCAAATTGAGGAACTGGAGGCGGACAATTTTACGCGACTGCCGGAAATTTTCTTTGTGCGCCGCTTCGTACGCAGTTATGCCAAGCTATTGCAATTGGATCCTGAACCTTTGCTGGCGGCACTGCCAATAGTGCCTGCGCAGCCCTCGCTGCATACTGCAAGTATTGCGATTGAAGTGCCGTTCCCAAATACCAACGCGAAGCGCAGACACAAGACGATCTGGTTGATGGCTGGTCTTGTTATAGTAGTCGCATTTACATTGGCACTTTTTGTCTGGTTGAACAGAGGCAATTCGATTGTGCCACAGGCTAAGTTGGAAACATTAGAGTTGCCGGCAGTCATGCTTACCCCCGCTTCTGTGGTGATAGCAGTGCCGCCGTCTACAGAGTCAAACAATGCATCCAAACAATCCGGCTCTATCCGACTGACGTTTGATGCAGATTCTTGGGTGAAAGTGACGGACAATGATGGCAAGATATTGCTGTCACAACTTAATTCGAGCGGCAGCGAACAACATCTGAAAGGCAAGCCACCGTTTTCCGTGATTATTGGTAATATCAGCGGAGTGCATCTATATTATCAAGGGAAGTTTGTTGAACTCGCACCTTTTTACAATGGCGAAGTCGCGCGCCTCACGTTGGAGTAAATATGAGCCAGCATCCCATTCCGCGTCGTAGGACGCAGCGTGTCATGGTGGGTAATGTCGCCATAGGCGGCGGTGCCCCTATCGTTGTGCAGTCCATGACCAATACTGATACTGTCGATGCCGTAGGTACCGCGCGCCAAGTGTTCGAGCTTGCACAAGCTGGTTCCGAGTTAGTGCGGATTACTGTCAATACCGCCGATGCAGCCGCACAAGTACCTCGTATTCGCGAGCTGCTCGACCAAATGAGTTGTAATGTGCCATTGGTGGGTGATTTTCATTACAACGGCCATCGTCTGTTAACAGACTTTCCGGAATGTGCCCAAACACTGGGAGGATACCGGATTAACCCGGGCAATGTCGGCCGCAACCGCAAGGGTGAAGACCAATTCGCTATGATGATAGACGCTGCCTGCCGTTATTCTAAGCCGGTGCGTATCGGAGTGAACTGGGGTAGCCTGGAGGCTGATTTGATCGTGCGCATGATGGATGAAAACGCTAAATCACCACAGCCGAAGGGGGCTGCTGAGGTAATGCGTGAAGCGCTCATTGTATCTGCTCTGGATAGCGCTCAGCGCGCCGAGAAACTTGGTTTGCCGCATGATCGAATCGTGCTGTCATGCAAGGTGAGTGAAGTACAAGCATTAATCGCGGTATACCGTGAACTCGCACTGCGCTGTGATTATCCACTGCACTTGGGTTTAACCGAAGCAGGCATGGGATCCAAAGGCATTGTCGCCTCCACCGCCGCGCTTGC
>JAIOPT010000060.1 GCA_021413765.1 Betaproteobacteria bacterium | reverse complement strand
ACTAACGGCACCTCTACATCAAATAAAATCGTATGGCATTCCACCGTCGCACCAGATGACATCGTGGTGGTGGATCGCAACTGTCATAAATCCATTTTGCACTCCATCATAATGACTGGAGCAATTCCCGTATTCCTGATGCCGACACGCAATCATTTCGGCATCATCGGACCGATTTCACTGGATGAGTTTAAAATTGAGACTATCCAGCGCAAGATCGATGCAAATCCGTTCATCAAGGATAAAAAGCAAAAGCCACGCATCCTGACTATCACTCAGAGTACATACGATGGCGTGTTGTACAACGTGGAAACCCTCAAACAGATGTTGGATGGACAAATTGATACCCTGCTTTTCGATGAGGCATGGTTACCTCATGCTGCCTTTCATGATTTCTACAAGGATATGCACGCCATAGGCCAAGACCGTAAGCCGTGCAAGGAATCCATGGTATTTTCCACACAATCGACGCATAAAATGTTGGCCGGATTGAGTCAAGCCTCACAGATTTTGGTGCAGGACAGCGAAATGCGCAAACTGGATCGCGATTGCTTCAACGAAGCCTATATGATGCATACCTCTACCAGCCCGCAGTATGCCATTATCGCGTCATGTGATGTGGCTGCCGCCATGATGGAGCCTCCAGGCGGCACCGCTCTGGTAGAAGAATCCATTGCTGAAGCGCTCGATTTTCGTCGTGCCATGCGCAAGGTGGATGAAGAGTGGGGGGCAGATTGGTGGTTCAAAGTTTGGGGTCCGGACTATCTCGCCGAAGAAGGCATGGCCTCGCGCGCGGACTGGATACTGGGTGCGGACGATCGCTGGCATGGCTTCGGCAACCTGGCGCCTGGCTTCAATATGCTCGACCCGATCAAGGCCACCATTATCACCCCGGGGCTGGATGTCGGGGGTGACTTCGCCGATTCCGGCATTCCGGCTGCCATCGTCACCAAATATTTGGCGGAAAATGGGGTAGTAGTGGAAAAAACCGGGCTCTACTCTTTTTTCATTATGTTCACCATTGGCATCACCAAGGGACGCTGGAATACCATGGTTACCGAGTTGCAGCAATTCAAGGATGACTATGACAAAAATCAGCCCCTATGGCGCGTGCTGCCCGAATTTGTCGCCAAATACGCACGCTATGAGAAGATCGGCCTCCGTGACCTGTGCGACCATATTCACGGCATTTACAAAATCAATGACGTAGCGCGGTTAACCACCGAGATGTACCTTTCCAACATGGAGCCCGCCATGAAACCGTCCGACGCCTTCGCTAAAATGGCGCACGGCGAGATTGACCGCGTATCAATTGACGAACTGGAGGGACGCATCACCAGCGTGCTGTTGACGCCTTATCCGCCAGGCATTCCGCTACTCATCCCGGGAGAGCGCTTCAACAAAACCATCGTGGACTACCTCAAATTTTCGCGTGACTTTAATCAGAAATTTCCGGGATTTGAGAGTGACATTCATGGCTTGGTGGCAGATGGAGGTAGTGACGGACCGCGCTACTATGTGGATTGCGTTAGACAAGAGTAGGTGCGGTTCGAATTTGAATCCGCGGAGAAGGACCAGACTATATCCAATATGCAGTCTGTGTCATTACCTTTGCGCTCACTTGCATTGCAAGCTTTATCGGCAGTGGCAATTCCGCACCACCCAGTTGCACTGCAATATCTCCGTGCCGAGCTTCATCTGTGAGCATTTGCCGAACAACCGCACGACTTTTTATATCCTGTTCTGGCAATCTCCCCAAATGACTTTGCAAATGCGCACCTACCTGACGTTCGGTTTCCGCCATAAATCCAAGGTTCCATTTATCGCCTAGCAATCCGGCGACCGCGCCGATGGCCAACGAATTTCCATACCAAATTGGATTCAGCAAGCTCAGATGGCCGCCTAATTCATGCACACGTCGCGACGTCCATGCCAAATGCTCGGTCTCCTCGTTCGCTGTCTGTTGCAATTCCTCCTGTACTACAGGGTCACGCGCCGTCAACGCTTGCCCCTGATATAATGCTTGAGCGCAAATCTCACCGCTATGATTTACTCGCATCAGCGCTGCTGCGAGCTTTTTCTCGTTCTCTTCTAATGCGGCATCCGGCAAACCGGCATCAGGAAAAGGGCGAATACTGTGCGCTTCACTAAATAGAGTGCGCAAGCCCTTGTCGAATTTGATAATAAAGCTGTCGAAACTCAGCACGGAAAGCTCCTTTGCATTTTATAACCATCTCGATAACCCGATAATAAAAGCGCCTCTAAAAATCAAGACTTCATTCCAACTACGCGGTATTCGCAGCAAAATTTAGTTAAACATTTGGCGTAAGCAGTGAAGCAAGGTTGTTTTCTGCCATGTGTTGGAGCTAAAACTGAACATTAATTTAGAAACAGAACCATCGCAATTCATGGCGACCTGCTCAATTTCTATCGATATGGCCAAGTGAAACTTGAAGTGGACGGCTGTTACCGTGCGTTTGACTACAATTAAGTTCAAATATATTCTATTTCAGATTATTAGAAGTGTTCAAAATAATTATGCTATCAGCTCTAAACTATCAACCAAATCTTTAATTTTATTTACAATTTTTTCTTAACAAATCTGATCCTTATAGTTAAATCACTGACTTCTCATAAGTGGTTTAAATTTGAGAGGTTTTCCCGGAAAACCAATTTAGTAAATCAAGGAGAACATTTTATGAACATGAAAAAGAGTTTGATTGCTCTAGCCGTCGCGGGTGTATGTGCGAGCACGGCAGCAATGGCCGAGGTCAGCGTCTACGGTCAGGCTAACGTATCCTATGATGTCATCGACAATGATAAAAACAGAGACAGCCACGGAGTAGGCAGCAACGCATCACGTTTCGGCTTGAAGGGTTCAGAAGATTTGGGTGGCGGTTTGTCTGCAATCTATCAAATTGAAAGCCAAATTGCGATTGGCGCAGGTTTAGGCGGCACAGAAAACCCAGGTTCTCAAACAGCGGTTGCTTTCCGTGATACCTTCGCTGGCTTGAAAAGCGACACGATGGGTACTGTAAGGTTGGGGCGTTTCGATACACCTTACAAGCTAGCAACACGCGGCATGGACATGTTCCACAATACCATCGCGGATAACCGTTCCTTGATGGGTATCGGTCATGATGTTCGTGCAAGCAACTCTGTTGGTTTCAACAGCTTGAATTACTCAGGTTTCAGTGCAGCGGTTTCTTATTTTGGCGATCAAGGCGGTACGGCACCTGGTTTTAATACGCCAACTGTAGGTTCACTTAACAGTTTAAACAATACGAATGAAGGCTTCTCTATTGCTGGTATGTACAACGCAGGTCCATATTATGCCACTGCAGCTTATCAAAGCATCAGCAATGGTCTGTCCTATACCAACTTAAGCACAGAAGCTTGGAAAATTGGTGGAGGTTACTCGGTAGATGCCTTTGCGATAAACGGTGTTTATGAAAAGATCGAAAATAGAAATGGTTCTGGTAGTTCCCGTGGTTGGTACCTGTCCGGTAAATACAACGTAACTTCAGCTGATGCGCTTAAGTTGGCGTATACAGATATTGATCACGCAGTTGGTGGAGCTTCGAACACAGGAGCCAAGCAATATTCTGTTGGTTATGACCACAAAATGAGCAATCGCACTACGCTGTATGCTTTGTACACCAAGTTGGATACTGACAGTAATGGTAGCTACGCCCTTGGCTGGAACAGCGGCAGCACTTCCGTTAGCAATGCAGGAATAGGTCAATCACCTTCTGCTTTCTCGGCTGGTATGAAACATTCGTTCTAAGCTATCGTCTTCGCAAGAAGATAATAGTTTGATCGTAAGCGGGCACCTACAGGTGCCCGTTTTTATTGGTGCATGCTGGTGATACGCATCACTATCAGCGGCGACCGTTTCCCCAAACAAGATGACTTATTTGTGATTCCTCTGTTACCTGTAATCACAGGCTTGCCAGCTCCAAAATAATCTATTCGCCTGACTATCCCAACAGAACTACAAAAGCACTATTAGGGAATAGTGGACGCCACTCAGGCGGGCGGGCGCATATGCATCACAAACCAAACAGCCGAGCTAATGCAACGCCTGGCTCTGGCGCACGCATGAATGCCTCACCTACCAAAAAAGCATTGACGTGATTGTTGCGCATCAGTTGTACATGTTCTGCTTGGAGGATGCCACTTTCGGTTACCACAATACGTTCTTGTGGAATATGCGGTAATAAATCCAGCGTAGTTTGCAGATTTACCTCAAAAGTACGCAGGTTGCGGTTATTGATGCCAATGAGAGGGGCGGTGAGTTTCAATGCCTCTTCCAATTCTGCCTTGTTATGCACTTCTATCAGCACGCTTAGTCCCAGGCTGTGCGCCAAAGCCTCGAATTCTTGCATTTGCGCCAAATTTAATGCTGCCGCAATCAGCAGGATGCAGTCCGCTCCTAATGCACGAGCCTGATAAATTTGGTAGGTATCCACCATGAAATCCTTGCGCAGCACCGGGATTGAACAAGCAGCCCGCGCTTCTTGTAAATACTCGGCACTGCCCTGAAAGAATTGCGCATCGGTTAGCACTGACAGGCAGGCCGCACCGTGACTTGCATAGCTGGCGGCAATTTCCGCCGGGCGAAAATCCGCGCGCAACACACCTTTGCTTGGGCTGGCTTTTTTTATTTCGGCTATCACTGCGGGCTGACATGCTGTAATTTTGCTGCGAATTGCTCCAACAAAATCACGAGCGGGTAAAGCTTGTTCCGCCTTGGCGCGCATAGTTTCCCATGAGCAACTGGCTTTTGCGGCAGCAATTTCTTGCGCCTTAACAGTAAGAATTTTTTGCAGAATGTCAGACATGGCGTACCCTAATAAACAAGGTACGCATTTTAACTTAAGTGCAATGGTAAAATGCGCACTTATCGATAGGTGACAACACTGTTCGCTTAACTGGTCGTGGAGAGCTTGTCGAACCCCAGCCGCTCACTCAAAGCCCTTCGACAATGCCTTCAGTCCTGAGCAAAGCAGAAGGGTCGGGGCGAACGGAATTTCTTTAACCAAACAGTATTGAGCTAGGCGACGCGCAGTAGTATCGCTGCGTTCTGCCCATATACTGACCCCGCTTGAATGATGAGGTAGAAATGAATGACATAAAAATATACATGCAACAGGTGGGGCAAGAGGCACGCGCCGCTTCGCGCATTATGGCGCAAGCCGGCACCGCAATAAAAAATCGTGCACTGGAAAATATTGCTGCTGCGATCCTGAGCAGAACCGCGCAACTCATTACGGCGAACGAAAAGGATACCGCTGCTGCGCGTGTTAACGGGTTGGATGCTGCCTCTATCGACCGTCTCACCCTGACTGAAAAAACCGTGCACTGCATGGCGGAAGGGCTATTACAGATAGCTGCCCTGCCGGACCTCATCGGTGAGATTAGCGACCTGAAGTATCGTCCCTCCGGCATCCAGGTTGGCAAGATGCGTGTGCCACTTGGCGTTATCGGCATCATTTATGAATCGCGCCCTAATGTGACGGCTGATGCCGCAGGGCTGTGTCTAAAATCCGGCAATGCTGCCATCTTACGAGGTGGCTCCGAGGCGATTCATTCCAACAACGCAATTGCAGCATGCGTGCAGCAAGGGCTGCGCGAAGCTGGCTTGCCGACGAGTGCGGTGCAGGTCATCAGCACTACCGACCGTGCAGCAGTAGGCGAACTCATTACCATGCAGGAATACGTGGACGTGATCGTGCCACGTGGCGGAAAAAGCCTAATCGCGCGCATCACGGAAGAAGCCCGTGTGCCGGTTATAAAACACCTGGACGGTATCTGCCATGTGTATATCGACGACGATGCTGATTTGGAAAAAGCCATCCGTATTGCCGACAACGCCAAAACTCATCGTTACGGTGTGTGTAATGCCATGGAAACCTTGTTGGTGGCTGCCAGTGTGGCGGCACAAGTGCTGCCTCAATTATGTAAAATATATCTGGGCAAGGGCGTGGAGCTGCGTGGAGACGAGGCCGCATGTAAACTTGTTACGCAAATGGCAGTTGCTACGGAAGAAGATTGGCGCACCGAATATCTTGCGCCGATTTTGAGCGTGCGTGTGGTAGCTGGGCTGGATGATGCTATCGCGCATATCAACACCTACGGATCACAGCATACCGACAGCATCGTGACCGAAAATTACTCTAAGGCGATGCGCTTTTTACGCGAAGTAGATTCCAGCTCGGTAATGGTGAATGCTTCAACGCGCTTCGCCGATGGCTTTGAATACGGATTAGGCGCGGAAATCGGTATATCAACTGACAAAATTCACGCGCGTGGCCCCGTAGGTTTGGAAGGATTAACCTCCCAGAAGTTTATTGTGCTGGGCAGCGGACAGATAAGAAACTAGCAGGAACATTCTCACCGAAAATTTAAGTGTCTGTGCACTTGCCTGAAATGATCATGAAAGAAAATTATGAAACAAACCATCGCAGTTAACGTACCGGATATTGGTGACTTTAAGGGTGTATCCGTTATCGAGGTGCTGGTAAAAATAGGCGAGACCGTAACCGCAGAGCAATCGCTGATCACATTGGAAACCGACAAGGCAACTGTGGATGTGCCTTCCCCTGTTGCCGGGGTAGTGAAAGAATTAAAGATCAAGATTGGAGACAAGGTCAACCAAGGCGACTTGATTTTAATGTTGGAAGCAGAATCGGCAGCGGAAGGAGCCATTTCCTCATCTGTTCAATCCACTTCAGTCGCTTCCATTCCCTCTTATTCAGAGGAAAAGCCAGCCCCCTCACCTGAAAAAGAAAGAGCGGAGGAAAGGATGGGTCATGACACTCCTGCTCCATCATCGACTCCGGAGTTTGCTATCCCAACCCCACCCTCTTTTGAAAAAGGTGATCTTCACGCCGAAATCGTCGTTCTGGGCGCTGGCCCCGGTGGCTATACCGCAGCTTTCCGTGCTGCCGATCTGGGCAAACAAGTCATCCTAATTGAACGCCACGCCAAACTGGGCGGGGTGTGTCTTAATGTCGGCTGCATCCCGTCGAAGGCGCTGTTGCATGTCGCCAAGGTTATCACCGAGGCAGGTGACGTTTCGCATCATGGTGTCACTTTCAGCAAACCGACCATCGACATTAATAAAATCCGCAGCTGGAAGGAAAGCGTTATCGCCAAGCTAACCGGCGGTTTAGCCGCTTTATCCAAGCAGCGCAAAGTTCAAGTCGTTTACGGTGTGGCAAAATTCAGCTCGCCTAACAGCATCACGGTGGAAACCAGCGACGGCAACAAAACCATCACGTTTGATAATGCCATCATTGCAGCAGGCTCCAGCGTGGCGCGTATTCCCGGCTTTCCATACGATGATCCACGCTTGATTAATTCCACCGGTGCATTGCTGTTGCAGGATATCCCTGAACGTATGTTGATTATTGGCGGAGGCATCATCGGCTTGGAGATGGGCACGGTATATGACGCACTGGGCTCCAAAATTTCTGTGGTCGAATTGGCCGATGGCCTGATTCCCGGTGCTGATCGTGACCTTGTGCGTCCGTTGCACAAGCGCATCGAAAAACGTTACGAAGCAATTTACTTGAAGACCAAGGTCACCAAAATTGAGGCCAAGAAAGAAGGACTGAATATAACCTTCGAGGGTGACAATGCACCACAGCCGCAACTATACGACCGTGTGCTACTCGCCGTAGGGCGTCGTCCAAACGGACATGCAATTAACGCAGAAGCCGCAGGCGTAATGGTCAATGAGCGCGGTTTTATCCCAGTGGATAAACAGCAGCGCAGCAATGTGCCGCACATCTATGCTGTCGGCGACATTGTTGGCGACCCCATGCTGGCGCACAAGGCTACGCATGAAGGTAAAGTGGCGGCGGAAGTTATTGCCGGGCATAAAGCCAGCTTCGATGCGCTCACCATTCCGTCTGTGGCGTATACCGATCCGGAAATTTCCTGG
This sequence comes from Betaproteobacteria bacterium, assembly GCA_021413765.1. GTDB lineage: Bacteria > Pseudomonadota > Gammaproteobacteria > Burkholderiales > Gallionellaceae > Nitrotoga. The sequence continues at coordinate 17,645 of JAIOPT010000060.1, read as the reverse complement.
ATGGGTCTGACCGAAACGCAGGCCAAAGCACAGGGCATCACCTATGAGAAAGCGTCCTTTCCGTGGGCAGCTAGCGGCCGAGCACTGTCGATGGGGCGTGAAGAAGGACTTACCAAGCTGCTGTATGACCCGCAAACAAAATGTATTCTCGGTGCAGGCATTGTGGGCAGCAATGCTGGTGAATTGATCGCCGAAACGGTGCTTGCGCTGGAAATGGGTGCGAACATGGAAGACATCGGTCTGACTATCCACCCGCACCCCACGCTGTCGGAAACTGTCGGCTTCGCCGCGGAAATTGCCGAAGGCAGTATTACTGACCTATACATGCCGCGCAAAAAACAAGGGCGCCTCTAAAAAAATCTAAGGGCGCCGGTTAGAATATTCATTGCGCTTATTTTGGCTTCGGCCAACAATTACGCGAAATGACTATACGGTGAACCTTACCGTCTTCCGCCCAAGATCGAACCAAGTACACCGCGAATAATTTGCCGCCCAACTGATGAGCCAATGGCACGGGCGGCACTCTTGACAAATGCCTCACCGATACCTTCACGACCTCTTGTTGTACTGCCACCAAAGATGCTTCCCAACATCCCGCCAAGTCCAGCGCCATCACTCGCCCCTGCTTGCGTTGGATCAGCAGCCTGCGCTGCTGCATCTTCCGCGGACTTATTGCTGGCGCGATTCTTGATAATTTCGTAAGCCGATTCGCGATCCACTGCATTTTCATAGTGACCAACCAGCAGCGAATCTTGAATAACCGCTTTGCGTTCAGTTTCATTAATCGGGCCAATTTGAGCCTGAGGCGGAACAATCATTGCTCGTTCAACAACACCCGGGCGGCCTTTTTCGTCCAGGCATGAAACGAGTGCTTCGCCAACGCCCAGCGTAGTAATGACGACTTCTTCATCCAGATCGGGATTGTCATGCATGGTTTCAGCTGCTGCCTTCACCGCCTTCTGGTCGCGTGGGCTAAAGGCACGTAGCGCGTGCTGCACACGATTGCCGAGCTGGCCCAGCACCTTGTCCGGCACATCTGCAGGATTTTGGGTAACGAAATATACACCTACGCCTTTGGAGCGAATCAGACGCACCACTTGCTCGATTTTATCGAGTAGTGCGTCAGAAGCATCGTTGAACAGCACATGTGCTTCGTCAAAGAAAAATACCAACCTGGGCTTGGCGAGATCACCCGCTTCTGGCAGATTTTCATATAATTCGGAAAGCAACCACAACAGCGTAGTGGAATACACTTTTGGCGAAGACATCAGTTTATCAGCGGCCAGGATGTTAATCATTCCGTAACCGTTAGTATCGGTCTGCATCAAGTCAGCAGTATTGAGCATCGGTTCGCCAAAAAAGCTTTCGCCGCCTTGCGTTTCTATTTGCAGCAGACCGCGCTGAATCGCACCAATGCTGGCAGCGGAGATGTTGCCGTATTCAGTAGTGAAATCTGCTGCATTGTCACCAACATGCTGCAACATCGCGCGCAGATCCTTCAAATCAAGTAATAACAATCCATTGTCATCGGCCACTTTGAATACCAGTGCCAGCACGCCCTGCTGCACTTCATTCAAATTCAACATACGCCCAATGAGCAGCGGCCCCATGTCAGAAATAGTGGCACGCAGTGGATGACCCATGGTTCCGAATACATCCCAGAAAGTTACTGGATAGGCTCGATGTATAAAATTTTCCAGATTGAGTTGCGCGACTCTTTCGGTAACTTTTTGATTGTTGCCACCGGCCTTACTCAAACCGGACAAGTCTCCCTTGATATCAGAAAGGAATACTGGCACTCCAATACGACTGAAAGATTCCGCCAGCGTTTGCAGGGTGACGGTCTTACCCGTTCCTGTCGCTCCTGTTATTAGCCCGTGGCGATTGGCCATTTGTGGCAGTAGAAAAAGTTCTTGCTCGTTATTTTTAGCGATCAGTAGCGGTTCGCTCATATTGACTCCGGGTTAGTTTGATGGTTCTACACAAAATGTAGCAGGCATGTATGCACTAATTTAGATTAATCAAGCGGAAAATGATAACGTGGATTCCGCTTCACTATGCAGAAGAATTATGTATCCTCACCAACATGCTTTTACAATGTTGCAATAATATGCTTGGTACCAAATATGCATGCTTCCCAAAGAATTTACAATGGCTACATATAAAATTTTAAATCACCACTTACAGGAGAAAATATCATGCCACGACATACAATCCAAAGCATTCTATTGGCCTTAATAGCACTTGCTGCTAGCCATGCTCACGCCATTGATTTTGGTGACTTAATCAACAAAGAACTTGGCACTCTTGGCAAACCTAGCCCACAAAAATCAGAACCTGCCGCCTCTAGTAACACGCCAGCAACAACTGAAGCTGCAAAACCTGCAGCGAATTTGGCCAGTTTTAGCAACAGTGATCAAGTCGCCAGCTTGAAGCAAGCTCTCATTCAAGGTGCAGAAACTGCCGTTGCCAGCCTTTCCAAAGAAAACGGTTACCTCGGCAACAACAAAGTGCGCATTCCATTGCCGGAAAATCTACAAAAAGCGGATGGCTTATTACGTAAATTTGGCATGGGAAAGTATGCCGACGACTTGACTACTTCCATAAATCGGGCCGCCGAAACAGCGGCTCCTGAAGCAAAAGATATATTAGTCGGTGCGGTCAATAAAATGAGCGTGGACGATGCCAAAGGCATACTCACGGGCGGTAGCGATGCTGCCACGCAATATTTCCGTAAAAATACTGAAGCGGCACTGGCCGGAAAATTTAAACCTATCGTGGCAACTTCGATGCAGAAAGTGAAGCTCGCTGAGGCCTATGATCAGTTCGCTGAAAAGGGCGGGAAATTTGGCTTGGTTGAAAAACGCGATATCAAAATGGATGACTACATTACCCGCAAAGCAATGGATGGATTGTTTCTGTTGATCGCCGAACAGGAAAAAGCGATTCGCGCAAACCCGCTTGAAGCAACGGGCAATCTGGCAAAGAAGATTTTTTCGGCGATCAAATTTTAATCGGTCTGTCATTCACATTTTTTGTGGGGAGGTGGTTCCGGAGAATCCACCGACTTTCTGAACATGACTGAATCTACCAGTCTGGTATCGCTTTTCATTAGTAGCTTCCTCGCCGCCACTTTGCTTCCCGGTGGCTCTGAAGTTGTACTGATCAGTGTGCTGAAACTGTACCCGGAATTATTCTGGCCTGCGCTTTTGCTCGGTACTCTCGGCAATACGCTTGGCGGCATGGTGTCATTCGGTATGGGTCGGCTGCTACCGCAAACCCATAAGCTCAAACATGTGGAGAAAATACAGCGCTACGGCACACCGGCATTACTGCTTGCTTGGGTACCATTACTTGGTGATGCGCTGTGTCTTGCTGCCGGATGGCTAAGACTTAATCCATGGCACGCTGCGTTATTCATGGCGATAGGAAAATTCGCGCGTTACTGGATCATTGCAATCGCTACCCAAATTTGAATCAATGGAGTCGTGCGGAAGCTCAATTACTTCAATGTCGCTTCCTCATAGGAGAGTTCATATGAGGGTTAAAAAGTAGGCTAAATACAAGACTGTCAAGCTTTTGATCGAGCAAACTCCTCGAACTGGTCGGCCGACAATGGCTTGCAATAATAATAACCCTGCAGCTCATCGCAACCCTGTTCCCGCAGAAACGCCAGTTGCCCCGCTGTTTCCACACCTTCAGCGATAGTTTGCAGTCCAAGGCTCTTCGCCATGTTGATAATGGCGCTAACAATAGCCCTGTCTTCTGGATCGGTACTGATATCGCGCACGAAAGTCTGGTCAATTTTGAGTTTATACACCCTGAATTTCTTCAGGTGGCTTAGTGAGGAAAAGCCGGTACCAAAATCATCAATCGACATACGCACTCCGCGCTCGTGAAGCTTGTTCATAACGGCGATCGCCTTTTGCGGATCGTGCATCGCTACGCCCTCGGTCAACTCCAGCTCTAGATATTCCGGCAGCAAGCCCTCTTCGTCAAGGATGCGCGTGATCAGATTGGGCAAGTCGGGATGACGGAACTGAATTACGGAAAGATTCACCGCCATAACCAGTGGGGCTAGGCCATTCTGCATCCAGGATTTTGCCTGCCGCACCGCATGCCGCAGCACCCACTCTCCAATCGGTAGGATCAGTCCACTTTCCTCTGCCGATGGGATAAATTCTGTTGGCGAAACTGAACCTAACACTGGGTGTGTCCAGTGGAGCAAAGCTTCCGCCCCGACGATGCGGCCGTCGAGTACAGATACCTGCGGCTGGTAGTAGATCTGAAGTTGATCGCGTTCAATCGCTTGGCGCAGTGCACTGACCAATGTCAGGTGGCGCGCCGAACGAATCTGCATTTCTGCCGTAAAGAAACTGTAACCATGACGGCCTTCATGCTTGGCGCGATACATGGCGGAATCAGCACTCTTGGAAAGGGCCTCTAGATCCGCGCCGTCACCTGGATAAAGGGCAATGCCGATCGAGCCGGTTACGTTCAGATCATACTGTTCTATCTGGCAAGGTTCGGCGATGACATCTAGCAGCTTCTGCGCCACATGAGGGGCTTCGTTTGCGTCGACGCCATACAGCAAGAAAATAAACTCGTCCCCACCAAGGCGCGACACCATATCTTCCTCTCGTAGCACCAAACGCAGTCGTTTGGTTAGCTCGACCAGCAAAGCATCACCGACACTGTGGCCAAGAGTATCGTTAATGTCCTTGAAGTGATCGAGATCAAGGAACATCAACGTCACTGGCTCTTGATTCCGCTGCGCCAAACTGATGACATATTTGGCGTGATTGTTCAGTTGGACACGGTTTGGCAGTCCTGTGAGTGCATCGAAATGCGCTAGGTATTGAATACGTTTTTCGGCTTCCTTGCGCGCGGTAATGTCTCTGGTAATACCAAGCAACATTGTGATTTTACCGTCTGCATCACTGAGCGGAGCAGCATGGGTTTCAAGCCAGTGCTGAGATCCTTTGAGCCCGTTGATTTCGAACTCGAAAATACAACTCTCTCCACTCATCACGCGCTTATGCGTGGCGATAAAAGAATCGTGATATTTGGAAAGAATAAAATCTATGAGATTATGCTGTTGCACCTCTTCTATCGAGTCTGCTTCGAGCATAGCAAGACCCATAGCGTTCATTTCCTTGATTAGTCCGCCACTATCAACGACCATTATGCATTCCGGCTCTGTCTCGATGATGGTTCGCAAGCGCTGTTCGCTCCCCCGCAGTGCTTCCTCTGCCCGCTTGCGCTGCGCCTCGTGCTCAAAGCTTTTCAGCGCATAGTCTATGTCCATTGCCATTCCCACCAGCAAATTACGCACATTCTCGTCAAAAGCGTTGTCCACATCGGTATAGAGGGTTAAAACCCCGGCGACCTCTCCATTACGATGTAGCGGAAGCGCGGCGGATGACGCCCACCCAAATCGTGCACCGTGCTTATGCCACTGTGTGGTGACGGGATCTTGCTGAAAGTTTTGACACCAAGATGGCAAGTTCTCGCGGAACGCCGAGCTAGTCGGTCCGCGCCCATAGGGTTCATTGGCCTCCAATGAAATCTGCAATCCTCTCAGATATTCCACACCACTGCCAAAGGATGCGATCGGCATTATCAGTTTACTATGCTCATCAAGCACGCCTATCCATGCCATATCCATGCCGCCGAAATTCACAACAGCGCGGCAAACTTGCGCGAACAACTCCGCCTCACTGGTGCAGCGCACGATAGCCTGGTTACACTTGCTCAAAGCGGAGTAAAGCTTGGTCAAACGTTGATTTTTTGCTTCGGCTTCCTTGCGCTGAGCATCGATTCTCGCCAGACTGATCTGCGTTTCCGATAACCAGTCCAGCACGCTATTTTCCATGCCTTTGGCGACCGAGATGGCGGATGAAAAATTTCCACTGCCAAGGTGTGCAATGCGCGTATGCAGCTCGTTGACTGAGCCACCCAATGTTGCATGCAAATTCCGCTGCGATTTCCAGAGTAAAAAAGCGAGCAGCATGCCCAACAGAATGAAGATCGCACGCATTAGTGTGGCGCGGACTTCGGCAACATGAACGGTTTGCAGCGTGCGCTGATCAGCCATTCTTTGGAACTGGTTGATCGGCCGCATTATGCTAGCCTTGGCTTGATGGTAAGCTACGTCATGCAGCATTAGGCTTGCCTTGGCGCGATTTACTTCAATCAGCGGGCTGGTTGATTCAATCAGCTCAATTGCGGCAAATTCGGTGCGCGTGAGCATATCCAAGTTGGTTTTCGCCTCCGCCAGTTTGGCAAATTCTTCTTCAGTAAAACCAGCCCCCCGCATCAATTCCAGCAAGGGAACCGCCAGTCCCGGCGGCCGCGGACGCTGGTCATCGCCAAGCACGATATCCCAGTAGATGTTTTGGTAATCGACTGGTCGAGGTTTCCTGCCATCTTGAATGTCAAGAATTTCCTGATAGTGCTGCTTGTAGACGGGGTCTCCAGTCACCACATAGGTGCGAACCATACGTGTAAGGTCATCAGACGACTGGCGCAATTCGTCAGCCAGCAGGAACGACTGCTGCCGCAACTTATTAGCGTGACCGATCTCCCTTTCTGCCCAAGCATAAACGGCAAAGGTTGCGACGAAAACAACGAGCATGCCCAGCGTCAACCAGAGATGGCGCGAAAATCGGGGCAAGATGTTCTCTGAAGTTGTCATTGTGGCCATTCTTTCTGAGCGCGCTACAGATCGTAAAAAAACAGTTAACCACCGCACATATATTCTGACGCGGATTCAATTTCGGAACACAAAGAACACATTTCCCACTTATGCCAGATAGGCAGCACTAAGGCAACGTTGATTTAGTAAACACAATAAACATGATAAATGACAAACATGATAAGCCGCAATGAAACAGCATATCTTTGATGCGAAACCATACCTGACGCCACCACGCTACTTCTGTTATCTTCCGGAGACGATGAAACCGGGTGAACATAATGTTTACATATGTCAGTGACAGCATGACTGTAATCGATTTTGTTTTGAACATGGTAACTTGTCCAACTTTGCCTTAAGCGGCCTGTACCCGCGAGTACATGCGCGTGTTGAATGCCATTATAATGATTACAAGATACGTAACATGCAGGCGTAAAGAAGCTGCCTCATTACTTTGATTTAGCAAACGCTAGGCTGTAAAGACGTAGTTTTCGTACGAAGTAATAATTTTCTCTGGGGAAATTAATGAAAAAATGGATTTTTTATTTATTAGTAATATTGGCAACGAGCAGCGGCCTAGCCAACGCACATCCTGACGAGGGGAAGGCCGAAGGGAAATATGGCCAAGTTAACGAAGCATTGCGCTTGTCTGCCGAACAAGGTGATGCAACTGCGCAAAACAACCTTGGTGAAATGTTTCTCCAGGGGGATGGCGTAACACAAGACACTCAGGAAGCGGTAAAGTGGTTTAGCCTGGCTGCCAAGCAAGGGCATGCAAATGCACAATTTAACCTGGGCGTAAGCTACGGCAACGGCCAAGGCGTCACACAAGATTATCAGGAAGCGGCAAAGTGGTTTCGCTCGGCTGCTGAACAGGGGCATGTTAAAGCACAGTTTAGCCTTGGCATAAGTTATGCCAACGGGCAGGGCGTTGCACAGGATTATCAGGAAGCCATGAAGTGGTTTCGCTCGGCTGCGGAGCAAGGTGATGCAGTCGCACAATACAACCTAGGCTTAATCTATCTTGATGGTCAAATTGCAGCGCAAAATTATCAGGAAGCTGTGAAATGGTTTCACTTGGCGGCCAAGCAAGGACATGCAAAAGCTCAATTTAACCTTGGCGTAAGCTATGGCAACGGCCAAGGCGTTGCACAGGATTATCGGGAAGCGGTAAAGTGGTTTCGCTCGGCAGCCGAACAGGGGCACACTAAAGCACAATATTACCTTGGCTTAAGCTATGCCAATGGACAGAGCGTTACACAGGACTTTCAGGAAGCGGTAAAGTGGTTTCGCTTTGCAGCCAAGCAAGGCGATGCAGCCGCACAAAATAGTCTTGGCATAAGGTATAACCTCGGCCAAGGAGTGACTCAAGATTCTGTTCGCGCACATATGTGGTTTAATCTCGCAACAATCAATCATCAAAATGACGCGCAGGAAAATCTCGATAAAGTGGCTCAACGCATGACGCCAGCCCAAATCGATGAAGCGCAAAAAATGGCACGCAATTGCAAGAAAAGCAATTACACAAACTGCGATTAGAACAACCTTTTTTAAGTCTTTAACACTATGAACCGCACACCTCATCTTATTGAACGCTTGTTAGAACAACGCATCCTTATTTTGGACGGTGCGATGGGGACAATGATTCAGCAATACAAGCTGACCGAGGACCACTATCGCGGCGTAGTCGCACATGGCGACAATTCCGGGCCTCGTCAGAGTTTTGCCGATCACCCGCTCGACCTCAAGGGCAACAATGATCTGCTGTTGCTGACGCAGCCGCAAATCATTCGCGGCATCCATGCAGAATACCTGGCAGCGGGCGCGGACATCCTTGAGACCAATACCTTCAACGCCAACTCCGTGTCGATGGCGGATTACCAAATGGAGCATCTGGTATATGAGTTGAACGTGGCTGGGGCAAAGCTGGCGCGTGAGGTGTGCGACGAATTCGAAAATCGGGTGCCGAACAAGCCTCGCTTTGTAGCGGGCGTGTTGGGGCCAACGACGCGTACAGCATCCATCTCACCGGATGTAAATGACCCCGGTTTCCGCAACATTAATTTCGATCAACTGGTGGAAGGCTATACCGAAGCCATACGCGGCCTGCTGGATGGCGGAGCGGATCTGCTAATGGTGGAAACCATTTTCGATACGCTGAACGCCAAGGCCGCACTGTTCGCCATCGAGCAGTATTTCGATCGCCATAACGTGCGCGTTCCGATCATGATTTCCGGCACCATCACCGATGCTTCCGGGCGCACCTTGTCGGGCCAAACGACTGAAGCATTCTGGAATTCGCTGTCACATACCAAGCCATTATCCATTGGCCTGAATTGCGCGCTGGGAGCGGAACTGATGCGCCCTTACGTCGAGGAGTTGTCACGCGTCGCCACCACTTATGTAAGTGCGCATCCCAATGCCGGCTTGCCCAATCCGCTGTCGGAAACCGGCTATGATGAATCGCCAGAATATACCGCTAAGCTGGTTAAGGAATTTGCCACCAGCGGATTCCTCAATATCGCGGGCGGCTGCTGCGGCACTTCGCCAGCGCACATCAAGGCGATTGCCGAGGCATTAAAAGATGTCCCTCCGCGCCGCATTCCAGAGCTTGAAAAGAAGTGTCGGCTATCCGGTCTGGAGCCATTCAACATCGGCGATGATTCCTTGTTCGTGAACGTCGGGGAGCGCACCAACGTTACCGGTTCCAAAATGTTTGCGCGCCTTATCCTCGCTGGTGATTACCCGACAGCCGTCAACGTGGCGCGGCAGCAAGTGGAAAATGGCGCACAGGTTATCGACATCAACATGGACGAAGCAATGCTGGATTCGCAGCTTGCCATGACGAAATACCTCAACCTGATCGCATCGGAACCGGATATTTCCCGCGTGCCGCTGATGATAGATTCGTCCAAGTGGTCGGTGATCGAAGCTGGGCTGAAATGCGTACAGGGCAAGGCTATCGTCAACTCTATCAGCATGAAGGAGGGCGAAGCCGAGTTCATCAAATATGCCAAGCTGGTACGCCGCTATGGTGCAGCGGCAGTTGTGATGGCATTTGATGAAAAAGGGCAGGCCGATACACAACAGCGCAAAATCGAAATTTGCCAGCGCAGCTATGACATTCTGGTAAACCAGGTCGGCTTCCCGCCGGAAGATATTATTTTCGACCCGAACATTTTCGCCATTGCCACCGGCATAGAAGAGCACAACAACTACGCGGTGGACTTCATTGAGGCCACGCGCTGGATTAGGAAAAATCTGCCCTACGCAAAAATTAGCGGCGGCGTGTCCAATGTATCGTTCTCATTCCGTGGTAACGACGCGATGCGCGAGGCTATCCACACTGTGTTTCTTTATCACGCGGTGCAAGCGGGTATGAACATGGGGATCGTCAATGCCGGACAGCTTGGCGTATACGATGAAATTCCAGCAGATTTACGCGAGGCGGTGGAAGACGTAGTGCTGAATCGCCGTCCCGATGCGGGCGAACGGCTGGTCGCGGTAGCGGAAAATGTGACAGGCGGCGCCAAGGTCCAGGTGGAAGATCTGGCATGGCGACAGGGCACGGTGCAGGAACGCCTGACCCACGCACTGGTGCGTGGCATTAACACCTATGTCGTGGAAGACACCGAGGAAGCGCGCTTACAGTCGACTTACCCGGTCGAGGTGATCGAAGGCGCGCTGATGACCGGCATGAACGTGGTCGGCGACCTGTTCGGCGCGGGCAAAATGTTTTTGCCACAAGTGGTGAAATCCGCGCGCGTGATGAAGCAGGCAGTAGCCCATCTGGTGCCCTACATAGAAGCGGAAAAGGCGCGCTCAGGCGACAACAAGCCCAAGGGCAAAATCGTCATCGCCACAGTCAAGGGTGATGTGCATGACATCGGCAAGAACATCGTCACAGTGGTGCTGCAGTGCAACAATTTCGAAGTAATCAACATGGGCGTGATGGTGCCATGCCAGAAAATTTTGGACACAGCGCGCGAGCACAATGCCGACATAATCGGCCTGTCCGGATTGATTACGCCCTCACTGGAAGAGATGGCGTATGTGGCCAAGGAGATGCAGCGCCAAGGATTCACCATTCCATTGCTGATCGGCGGCGCGACCACCTCACGCGTGCATACGGCGGTGAAAATCGAGCCTAACTATACCAGCGGCGTCACCGTTTATGTGACAGACGCCTCGCGCGCAGTAGGGGTGTGCAACAACCTGTTGAGCAGCACTTTGCACGACAGTTATGTGGCTGACATAAAAGCTGACTATGCCAAAACGCGCGAACTGCATGCCAACAAAAAACCCCAAGGTGCGCGTTACAAACTGGCAGACGCGCGCGCGCATGGCCTGAAAACAGATTGGGCCAACTATACACCGCCCAAGCCCAGCTTCATCGGCGTGCAGGCGCTAAGCGACTACTCGCTGGCAGAGATCAGCCCCTACATCGACTGGACGCCATTCTTCCAGACTTGGGAACTGTCCGGGCGCTACCCGAAAATCCTCAATGATGAAGTGATCGGCGAAGCGGCACGCAGTTTGTTCCACGATGCGCAGGCCATGCTCAAGCGCATCATTGACGAGAAGTGGTTGGGCGCAAACGCTGTGTTTGGCCTGTTTCCGGCCAATAGCGTTAATAGCGACGACATCGAAATTTACACTGATGAATCGCGTAGCCAGGTGGCCATGACTTGGCACAACCTGCGCCAACAAATGGTCAAGCCTGAAGACAAGCCCAACCTGTGCCTCGGCGATTTCATCGCGCCCAAGGAAAGCGGTGTGGCCGATTATATCGGCGCGTTTGCAGTCACGACCGGCATCGGCATTGATGAGCGCGTGGCAGAATTCGAGAGCAAGCACGATGACTACAACAGCATTATGCTGAAAGCCTTGGCCGACCGTCTGGCCGAGGCTTTCGCGGAACTGCTGCATGCCCGTGTTCGACGCGAATTCTGGGGCTATGCCGCCGACGAACAGACCAGCACTGATGATTTAATCGATGAGAAATATCGCGGCATTCGCCCAGCCCCGGGCTACCCAGCTTGCCCTGATCACACTGAAAAACGTGCGCTGTTTGAACTGCTGGACGCACCCAACAAGGCCAGCATTAAGCTGACTGAAAGTTTTGCCATGCTGCCGACTGCCGCAGTGAGCGGTTTTTATTTTTCGCATCCGCAATCGCAGTATTTTGCCACGGCAAAAGCAGACAAAGATCAGATTGAGGACTACGCAAAACGCAAGGGATTAAGCCTTGAAGAAACCGAGCGCTGGTTAGCACCCGTGTTAAATTATGATGCTTAATTCTGCGCCCGATTTTTAATCTTGAGATTCATTCAGAACAGCTCAGAATAGTTATGCCGCGCTGTGCCTGATGGACGCGGTGTTTTTTATTTTCAGGGCATAACAAAATGCTGTTCGCTTAACCGTTCGTGGTGAGCGTGTCGAACCGCCAGTCGCTCACCCAGAACCCTTCGACAATGCCTTCAGTCCTGAGCAAAGTCGAAGGGTCAGGGCGAACGGAATTTATTTAACCAAACAGTATTGGAGCATGACATGCACATTCATATACTGGGTATCTGCGGCACCTTCATGGGCGGCATTGCAGTGCTGGCCAAACAAGCAGGACATCGCGTCACCGGCTGCGACGCCAACGTTTACCCGCCGATGAGCACACAGCTTGAAGCACAAGGCATAGAACTGATTGAAGGCTTCGGCCCGGAGCAGATCACCCTACAGCCGGACATTTTCGTTATCGGCAATGTGGTATCGCGCGGAAATCTGCTCATGGAAGAAATTCTCAATCGCAATCTGCCCTACATCTCCGGCCCGCAGTGGCTCGCACAAAATCTGCTGAAAGATAAATGGGTGCTGGCAGTCGCAGGCACCCATGGCAAGACCACTACTACTTCAATGCTGGCGTGGATACTGGAATATGCGGGCTTGAACCCGGGTTTCCTGATCGGCGGCGTGCCGCAGAACTTTGGACTCTCTGCGCGTTTAACCGATACGCCTTTCTTCGTCATTGAAGCGGATGAATATGACACCGCCTTCTTCGACAAGCGCTCCAAGTTCATTCATTACCGCCCGCGTACCGTCATCCTCAACAATCTGGAGTTCGATCACGCTGACATCTTTGCTGACCTCGCCGCCATCGAAACACAATTCCATCATCTGGTGCGCACTGTGCCCGGCAACGGGCTGATAATCAGCAACGGCCGTGCTGATTCATTGAAGCGCGTGATCAATCACGGCTGCTGGACGCCTGTGGAATTGTTTGCTTGTGCTGACGGCTGGAACATCGACGCAGATAATCGCGTGACTTTTAATGGCGAAGCGCATGGTGAACTGAAATGGGAATTGATGGGCGAACACAACCGTTTGAACGCACTCGCCGCACTCGCCGCCGCGCGTCATGCGGGTGTGTCTGTAGTGCAGGGACTAGCGACATTGAGCGAATTTAAAAACGTCAAACGGCGCATGGAAGTGCGCGGCGTAGTAAACGGCATCACTGTGTATGACGACTTCGCGCATCACCCCACTGCGATTGCCACCACCGTGTCAGGGCTGCGCGCCAAAACAGGTAGCGCGCGCATTCTGGCGGTGCTGGAGCCGCGTTCGAATACCATGAAACTCGGCGTAATGAAGAACGCCCTGCCCGACAGTCTCAAGGATGCGGATAGGGTATTTTGCTACGACTTCAACCTCGGTTGGGACGCTCGCGCGGCTCTCGCTCCGCTAGGGGACAGGGCTATCATAAAAGATAATCTAAACGAATTGATAGCCGCCATTGTTGCCGCCGCTCGCCCCGGCGATAACATTCTGGTCATGAGCAACGGTGGATTTGGCGGGATACATGAGAAGTTGTTGCAGGGGTTAGCCGGTTTGTAATACCGTGTGGCTCTAGAAATTCAGAGTTCGTGCAAATGTAAATGCGGAAGCAATCTGTGCAGCAAATTTGCGATGTTTATAAACCAACCCGATAACATTTTAATGTTTTATTAGTGTCTACTTTACCCTGGACATTGAACCAATGGAGTATGACTCCATTGGTTCCCACGTCCAACAATTGAGTTGCAGCGGAATTTGAATAATATTGAAAATGCAGAAATTTCCACATGGGATAGAAAATTTAACACGAACTCGTAAGTTAATTAAAGAGGTTGTTGGTTTACCAACTTACCTAGGGTCTTGTTTAGTAACTATTAAATATACTAACAACAACTTCATAATTGGGACGATAGTGTATTTGTGTTTTATAGCGATTTATTATTATGTGTATAAATACTTTTTTCCAAAATTTGACACGACTGGCAAAAAAAATAGGCTTGCTCTTTTTGTTGTCATACAAACTATTTTTTGGGTTTGCATAATTGCATTATTCTAATCAGCGAATCAATGGGGTCAGCAAGCGTAGCCCATTAGGTAGGCTGAATGAAATGAAGCCCAACATCTCACCACCTAGCAGCCTGCTAGTGGTAGTAATGCCACCACTACTTTGGCACTTTGATGTCGTATTAAAAAAGTGGACGTCCATTCCATTACGTTAGAGCGCAAGAGGAGAAGTAGGTATGGCCGATGCCAACAATTCATCTAAGCCGCAAGCCGAGCAGTCGCGGATTGCTGCAGCGATTGATGTCGCAAAGAATCTCTTTGCTTTACTACGGGACATTGCGCTCGCAGCACTAGCCATTCTGCTTCTCGTTTTTCCGACCACGTTCAATGATCGTCTCACCCAAGCTGGATTCGAGGAAGGAAGCTTTGCGGGTTTAAAGTGGAAGGCAAAGCTGGTTGAATCAGATGCCGGGCTAAAAGAAGCCCGTGTCCAAATTAACGATCTCTCAGGTCAGTTAAAACTGACATCGGAAAAGCTTAGAGAAGCCGAGACCAAATTGAATGACCCCAAGTTCAAGGCGGAGGTTGCGAAGCTGGAGCTGGATACAAAGTCACTTAATGCGGCCGCAGAAAAGGTGGCCACTAATGTTTCAAGTATTATTTCCTCAAATGCACCAATGGTCGAGCGCGCTCAATCTTCAAATGACAGCAAATGGGGGGTCATTTATGGCGGCGACTCGAAGCTCGAGCTTGCAAAGTATGAGATTGAAATCATTGCTCCAAAGCTTGGCATACCAAATGCCACCATACTGGTAGACAAGAATGGTAGTTATCGGAGCGTATCGATTGTCGATTCAAACGAAGAGGCTCGCCAAGTACTAATAAAGGCCAAGCAACGCAGACAGGATGCCTATATTGTGCGCATGTCGAGTTGGTGTCCAAATAGAATCCAGAAAGATGGGTATCAACTTTGTGCGGTTGCGCCCTCTTGACCATTCACTCAGCCAGACTCTACGCAGTGTGCCGGTGGGCTCAAACGTTAGACGTCAACGTGCTGCGTGGCTTTTACATAGGGTGAAAATATGAAGGGCAGTTGTTTGTGTGGAGCCATTGAGTACGAAGTCGATCAATTGGACATGCCAATAAGTCATTGCCATTGCCGCAGTTGTCGAAAAGCTCATGCTGCTGCTTTTGCATCGAATGCTGGTGTTATGCGGGAGCATTTTCGCTGGGTAAAGGGTAAAGAAAAATTGACGGCTTTTGAGTCATCACCGGGAAAGTTCAGGCATTTCTGTTCTGTTTGTGGCTCGAACCTCGTCGCCGAGCGCCTCGCACAGCCACACGTCATTGTGCGGGTGGCAACGCTCGATGAAAACCCCGGCACCAAACCTACTATGCACATTTGGTGTTCACATGACGTTCCGTGGCTACAGGATGATAAGGACGTGTCGTTCTATCAAGAATGGCAACCCGGTAGGTAATCATAAGCCGCCTTACCCATCATTCAAACGGCCGCTGCGCGATAAAGCCGCGCAGACCCAGTGAATTCAAACGTTGTAATCATGAAAATCCTCTCGATATCCGGCAGCCTTCGTGTTGCTTCTCTCGCTTTGATGCGGTCTTCGTGGAGGACGATTTCTTCGGGCAGGACGACGCTTATACTTGATGAAGGCTTCTGTTTCATGGATAATCGCGTGCTTCACATGCCGGGATGGCGGAATTGGTAGACGCGCCGGACTCAAAATCCGGTGCTGGCGACAGTGTGAGGGTTCGAGTCCCTCTCCCGGCACCAGCTATAAATTCATTACCAAGTTGTCAACCAATAACAAACTAGGGCGTTATTAACATTGACACTAAGTAATGTCACTATTGTTTATTAACTTAATTAGAATTGGAGTTCACATGAAATTGTTATCTACACTAATCGCTGCTGTATTCGCTGTTGTTACTTTCTCCGCTGTTGCTGCTGATGCAGCCGCTCCTGCAGCTGCTCCTGCTGCAACAGGCGCCGCAGCATCTGACGCAGCTGCTCCTGCTAAGAAAGCTAAAAAAGCCCATAAGGCTAAAAAAGCTAAGAAAGCTGACGACGCAGCTCCAGCAGCAGCTCCAGCAGCAGCTCATTAATTTTGTAAGTTTTAAAAATGGCAGGGGCAACCCTGCCATTTTTATTTCATCCGATTCTCCGCATAAAAGCACACAATCTGAATCGGCATGGCATGGTCTGGAGACCCATAGTCACGATAGCAGCCGTTATCGCGCAAAACTGCAAATTTCTTCTGCTTGAAGAAAACCTCCTGTTATTCAATCAACCTGCTGAGCCAACAGTATCTTCCACCGTAGCCCATTTGTACTGAGTTGCGTAGAATTTTATCTTTGCGACAAACGCCACCCCCAATGATACGAATACATCATGTCTAAAGAATGTATTGTCGTCGGCATATCCGGCGGAGTAGATTCGGCCGTTACCGCGCTACTGCTGAAACAGCAGGGCTATAAGGTCATTGGCCTATTTATGAAAAACTGGGAGGATGATGATAGTGACGAGTACTGTTCCTCGCGCCAAGACCTGATAGATGCAGTCTCCATCGCCGACACCATAGGTATCCCCATCGAAACGGTGAATTTCGCAAAGGAATACAAGGATCGCGTATTCAGCCATTTCTTGCGCGAATACGCAGCCGGGCTCACTCCCAACCCGGACATCCTGTGCAATTCTGAAATAAAATTTAAGGCTTTTCTGGAACACGCTGTCAATATGGGCGCAGATTCCATTGCAACTGGACATTATGCGCAAATTCGCAAGGTAGACGGCAACTATCAATTACTCAAAGCGATAGACAGTAGTAAGGATCAAAGCTATTTTTTATACCGCTTGAATCAGGCGCAATTGTCCAAAGCAAGGTTCCCGCTGGGCATGCTGCTAAAATCGCAGGTGCGAGAAATCGCACGCCAGCACAATCTATCCAACTGCGCCAAAAAAGACAGTACTGGAATCTGCTTCATCGGCAAGCGTCCGTTCCGCGAATTTCTTAACCGCTACCTGCCTGCCCAACCCGGCCCAATGTACACACCCGAGGGTCAAATGGTTGGGGAACATATGGGCCTATCGTTCTATACCATTGGCCAGCGTCAGGGCTTAGGTATTGGCGGGCAAGGCCTGCCTTGGTTCGTGGCGGCCAAAAACATTGCGAACAATCGTCTGATTGTAGCTCAAGGACATGATCATCCAGCTTTGCTGTCTACATTTCTTGATGCAACAGATCTGCACTGGATTGACAACCATGAGCCTGATATTACACGTGACTACACCGCTAAGATCCGTTACCGCCAAGCCGATGTAAATTGCCACTTCAACGCAATATCTGGCACCCTTGGCAGCTTTGAATTTAGTGAAGTACAATGGGCCGTCACCCCAGGGCAATCGGTGGTGATTTACGATGGTGAAATTTGTCTAGGTGGCGGCATCATTGCAAATAATCGGTAATGTGCGAATTGCTGCGCCGCTGTAACAGCCTGCCGGGCTTCGCCGTATAAATAGTTGCAAAATACCGGCCAATTGCAACCGTGCATTTCTACAATTTCATTGCAAATCAATGAACTCTGAACACCTTCCGCAAAA
>JAIOPT010000062.1 GCA_021413765.1 Betaproteobacteria bacterium | reverse complement strand
ATTGCAGAATTTGCCGCGCCACTATTCGCCGCCGGCCAAGGCATGGATGCGGCGCAAGCCATGCCGTTTTATTTACGCGACAAGGTAGCGCTGAAAACCAGCGAGCGATGAGTTTGTCCCAATTGCGTGACCACATCATATTGCGCGATATGAATCCAGCTGACTTGGCTGGGATTGTGTGCATTGAGCAACGCGTGCATGCTTATCCGTGGTCTTTCGGGAATTTTACCGATGCGCTTACAAGTAATTATGTGTGCAAGATATGCGAGGCAGAGTGGGGTTGGGCCGTTGGCTATTGGGCGCAACAATGGAAAATGCGCGCGCTTGTAACATGCGGCGCATGCTACTGGAAGTGCGACTTTCCAACGCGGCGGCGCTAGGGTTATATCGTGATGTTGGGTTTCGCGAAATTGGCTTGCGCCGTGGCTATTATTCGGCAGACAATGGGCGCGAAGACGCAATCGTGATGGAATATTTACTGTGAATCGAGAAGAAGCAATATTACGTGAATTCAATCTCTATCCGCTGTGGCAACGGCGCGGACAAGCCACGTTCACGTCTGTACTTGAGCAAGTGACAAGTCAGTCTGTAATGGAAAAAGCAGACTTACAAAATCTGGATAGTTGCAACTGGGCTGAATTAAAAGCATTGGTTAAAAACTGTGCTGCCTGCAAGCTGCGTGCGAGCTGTACACAGACGGTTTTTGGTATGGGTGATGAGCGGGCAGACTGGTTGTTTGTGGGCGAATGGCCGGGCGCGGACGAAGATGTTCAAGGTGAGTCGTTCGTCGGGCAATCCGGCCAGTTGCTCGACAATATGTTAGCTGCAATCAAGTTGAAACGCGGCCACAACGTTTACATTACCAACATCGTTAAATGCTACCCACCCGGCAATCGTTCGCCAGAAACCGATGAGATTGCTCAATGCGCGCCTTACCTGGAGCGCGAGATTCAACTCATCCAGCCCAAGCTAATCGTGGCTCTGGGTGAAACCGCAGCTTTGTTACTGGGGCATGATGCCACCCTGTCTGACCTACGTGGCAAGCTGCATGATTATCGCGGTTCATCCTCTCACAGTTTGGTGAAAGGTATTCCACTTGTCATCACTTATCATCCGGCCTATCTGCTGCACAACCCGCTGAAAAAAGCCAAGGCATGGGACGATCTGTGCCTTGCAGTTGCTACGATGCAGGCGTTGGCTTGAGATTAAAGAAAACTACATTTGCCCCGAATCCTGATCATGACGGTGTTTTTTATACAATGCCGTCATGATGCTTGCGAGCAACAAGCCGAAAACTAAAGTAATGGTATGAATATTTAATTCCAGTTTTTGCATTAAGGCAAACAATGCGAGCATGGCAAAAATACTAATGTTTTCATTAAAGTTTTGCACCGCAATTGATCTGCCGGCACCCATAAGCAAGTGGCCGCGATGCTGTAACAGGGCATTCATGGGTACCAACAGGTAACCGCCCATTGCGCCAATAACGATTAGCAGCGCAATGGCAAGGGGTGAACTGGTAACCGGGATCATGGCCAGCACCATTAGCCCCATGGCGATGCCTGTTGGCAAAACTTTTACTGCATATTCCAGTTTTACGAATTTAGCCGCTAGTACTGAGCCAATGGCGATGCCGATGGCGACCCAAGCGGTGAGCTGGGCGGCTTCGCCCATATCATAGTGAAGTACGGTGACGGCCCAAGCCAAGACGATTAAACGTAATGTGGCGCCTGCTCCCCAGAAAAGCGTGGTGACACTCAGCGACACTCGTCCAAGCGGGTCTTTCCATAGCAGTTTGAAACAATGCGCGAATTCACTTACCAAGAATCCTGGGTTGCGGCTTAACGGCTTGTGTTCGATCGGTACGCGCGGAATGTAAAGATTGAACAACGCCGCGATGAGATAAATAACAGTGATGACGGAAATAGCCAGCTCCGGCGCGGAGTCGATGCCGGTTTCTATCAACGGTACGTCCCACCATTGCAGCATCTGGCCTGAAATATTCGGGCCGATGAGTATGCCCCCAAGCAGTGCGCCAAGCACGATGGCGGCGACAGTTAATCCTTCCATCCAACTATTTGCTAGCACTAATTTGTCAGGCGGCAAATATTCGGTAAGAATGCCGTATTTTGCCGGGGAATAAGCCGCTGCACCCAAACCCGCCACTGCGTAGGCGAGGAGTGGATTTACCCCGGCCAGCATGGCGATACAGCCGAACAGCTTAATGCTGTTGCTGATGAACATCACGCGACCTTTGGGCAACGAGTCAGCGAAGGCGCCTACAAACGGCGCAAGCAAGATGTAGGACACCACAAACGCTGCTTGTAATATTGGGGTGTGCCATTCCGGCGCATGTACTTCGTGAAGTAAGGCGATGGCGGCAAATAGCAGGGCATTGTCTGCGAGTGCTGAAAAGAACTGCGCCGAAAGTATGATATAAAATCCGCGATTCATTGGGAGGCGCAATTTTTAAGAGCGCGTTTTATATCACGAAAATAGGATGCCTGCTATGATTAACAGCAATCTACTTCATCCCGCAATCTTGAATTCATGCCCCGTCCGATCCAAGCTCGCATTGATCTTTCCGCGTTAGAACGGAACCTGCAAGTCGCACGTCGCGCGAGCAGCGCGCGCATCATGGCAGTGATCAAGGCCGATGCTTATGGCCATGGTTTATTACGTGCCGCTGAAGCACTGAGTGCAGCGGAAGGCTTCGCACTACTGGATATCCGCGATGCGATATGCTTGCGCGACGCGGGGTTCACTCAGACTATTCTGCTGTTGGAAGGATTTTTTACCCCGGATGATTTGTCGCTAGTGGCCGAATATGACCTCGCCTGTGTGATTCACAACCAGCAACAAATCGACATGCTGGAGGCCTATCCGAGCCGTGGCAGCTTGGAGGTGTGGTTCAAGGTCGGCAGCGGTATGAACCGTTTAGGCTTTGCTCCAGACAAGGTTCACGCTGCGCTGGAAAGACTCAAGGCCCACCCTGCCGTACGCGACATCACGCTAATGACGCATTTTGCCCATGCGGATGAATCGACAGGGGTGGCTGCACAATTAAATATGTTTAATGAACTGGCCGCTCCGTACCGAATGGCACGCTCGCTGGCTAACTCTGCTGCTCTATTGCGTTATCCTGCAACCCATGCAGATTGGGTGCGCCCCGGCATCATGCTGTATGGTGCATCGCCGTTCGCGGAAGTCAGCGCACAACAACTCGGCTTGCAGCCAGTGATGACACTGCAAAGCCGCATCATTGCGGTGCAAGAGTTGAGTCCGGGCGAAGGTATTGGCTATGGTGGGCTCTTTCGCGCCGAGTTTCCCATGCGTGTTGGCGTGGTCGCCTGCGGCTATGCAGACGGTTACCCGCGTCATGCTCCAACAGGTACTCCAGTTCTGATAGACGGCCAGCGTACTCGCACCTTGGGACGCATTTCGATGGACATGCTGACTGTGGATTTAAGTGCATTGCCAGCTGCAGATGTGGGCAGTAGCGTCACGTTGTGGGGAGAAGGGTTGCCGGTGGAACAGGTAGCCCATGCGGCGGATACTATCAGCTATGAGTTGTTGTGTGCGTTGACCGCACGCGTACCGATTGTGACTAACAAGTTTTCATTGTCAGCTGATAGTAATTGAGGAAACTAGCCTTAATCACTTTATTGATCCGCCTGATTTATCCGCGACTCATATATGAGAGACACTCGTGCAAGTCAATAAATACAAGTTCTATGAGCAATTTAAACTGGGTGACTCACGGATAAATCGGGCCGAGTCTATAAATCAATCGAGTCTGAACCCTCATGGCAGATCGTGGTGGAAGCGGTGGAAGCGTTCATGCGGCGGGTGACGGGTATCGAGTGGCTGAACTGTCCGCACTGCGGTGAAGGCGTGTTTCGGGTAGCGCAGGCGATTCCCCCGCACATGCCGCGCGCGCCGCCTCGGGAGCCGCCATGAAGTCTCTCTGTTTTTTTATTGCGGCGCCCCGACAATCATGTGTTTGTACCTGCCGTGGATTTGCTCGCCCTTATGGCAGGAATGGCGTTTGCACTTATCATTTTGCGGGGCATTCAGGCAGCAATGAGCGCAGAAAGTTTGCGCTGGTGCATCCGCTTATTCCTCGCCCACTGGCGTATTTATCGATCATGCAGTTGACGACCTGCCGCAAAACCTTACAATCCCCATAGGTTCCGCTCTCCGTAAGGTTCAGTCCAACAAGGTTTATCTGCCGCCAATACAGGACGCGGGTTAGACAAGTTTGGGCGGGGCGGCAGATAAACGCTATTCGTTAGATTCCAGGAAATATTCTATGCCAAATTCAAGAATCCTCGTTGAATATGAATTAACTTCCTTAGGTGTCTTCGATGGTACAGATGAGCTCAAATTCTCGCATCCAAATCTACCAGCAACAATTACGTTGCGAGAGAAGAAAGTGGACCTTGAAGACGAGTATGCGACGTTATCAGCATACGTGATATTAGAGGCGGATTCGCTTGAAGATGGCTCAAGTCGAAGCGAAGAGATTCTCTCCGAATTTATACATTCATTAAAACTTGCGACGAGTCTTGATTTACAGGTCGCTCGCAAACTAAAAGTTATCGATTGGACCGAGGGCGTCGAAGAAAGAACCAGTTGGTTAATCCATAAATTTGTTGGTGACGATAGACCCTATAAGGTACTTACGCAGGATATAGTTGAGACTGTACAGGTTCTCGCAAGTGATGATATTCCACCGGCTGTTCGTCGAGCTATAAGGTGGTTTTCACTTGCAGTGTCGGCTAAGTACATGGATGAGCAATTTCAGTGTTTTTGGTTTGCGATAGAGATACTTGCACAAGTTGTAAAGCCAACTGAAAAAGTAAATGATGCTTGCGCAAAGTGTCGGGAACCGTTGTATTGTGCACATTGCGATGAGCATCCGAAACATCGGCCATACCCAAAGCAAGCCATTCACTTCATTTTCGGAAAGGTTATAGCGGATAAACCGGATGAAGCATTCGAGATGTGTAGCGACGTGCGTAATCGATTAATGCACGGTGAATCGCTCGAAGAAATTGAACTTGCAACTGGATTAGATTTTCCGGAAATAGTTGATAGGATTGGTCATGTAGCGCTTCGTGCACTACGAAGCGTCATTAGAATTACATTGGAAAGTGCCGGTAAGAACGTTCGACTTCATCTCCTAGAGACGAACACATTCTGCCAGATCGTCGGTACTGTGCAGGCTAATATGGTCTACACCTGCAATAATCCCGAAAATCCAACCATTGGAGAATGGCCTGAGCCAGAGATTAAAATCGATAGGAAAGTTGGTGGAAGTGAAATCTAACAAGTTGCTCAACTTCGCTCCCTTCGGTCGCTGGGACGCTTCGCAGCAAGCTGCTCCGCGCCCGTTAGCAAAGCGTTAGCGATGCCTATCCCATGAGTATGAATGCAGGAAAAGCAGTGATTTCATGTGTAACGTTAAGCGCACTGCTCCTACCGTGCAGCTCTGTAGCGGATCAAGCAAAACGTTACGTTGACAGGGAAAGAGGCGTTAGTCTCATCGTCCCTGCAAATTGGATGGGCGAGAAATTTGCCATCGGGCCACTCGCACTGAGAATCGAAGGAAATGATAGCGGTCACTACGCCAACTGCTCACTCACGGTTGTCGCATCTAATCAGGGTTCAAATACACAAGATTGGCTCAACAAGAAAATTAACTCAGTTCCTCTCACAGATGCGGAGCAAAAAAATCTGGTGGCAGAGTTACAGTCTGGAACAGGTTACAAGTTATCCAATCACTATTCAACCATTCAGAAACTTGGTGGCAAAAATGCCAGAACTCTTTTTTACAACGCCACGGCGTACTCATCAAAACTTGGTGCAAACATGTATATGGAGAGTTTTTACAGTTTTTATGTGCGCCCAAGGGATCAAGTCGGTATTACATGCCTTGGTGGCGGCCTCTCAAGAACTGATGCGCATGCAAGCTTTGAGAAGTTCAATTTAACGTTCCAAAAAATTATTTCTTCAGTACGTCTTGACGTTGAATAAACTCGTCATAAGCTCGCTAACCCGGCGCTCAACACGGACGCTGGAACCAGTAAATGGGGTCAGATACGAATGGCACTTACTTAATTCCAACCTTGTGATTCAATGAATAAAAGCAGGCTGGCTCGACGAGGAGACCTCAGGGTCAGACTGGAGACCTCAGGGTCAGACTCGATTTAATCTCCTCATTCAATTTCCCGCGACCAAGTAAGCTCCATCGGGCAGCGGCTAGGCATGAGCATGGCTCGCCAAACGATGAACACCAGGCCAAGCAGTATATTTGTTTGAATTCAGCTGCTAATTCCGGTCACGTAAGCCGCAGTCAAATTATGACTAGGTGAGTCGAATAACGATTTGCAGCGTCAAAATTCGATCAATTTCCCAACACGCTCTTCATCCAAAAAAATGCCGCGTAATTGGCAACTCGGCGCGCCTGCGCAAAATTGTGAGTCACAATCACGACCGTGCGCGCGCTCTACAAAGATGTCCGATGTATAAACCAGCAAAAAGATTGATGATAAAAGCGGGTAATCATGTGGCCCAGGTGCGGCGGGTAGGCCAAAAAATTCCTATTTGAAACAATAAGGTGCTACGACAGCTTTTCTATTTAAGCTTCTCGCCAAAATGATTGCAATGCTGTAGCCTGTTTTTTCTGATTTTTGATCTGAGAGACCTTATGAAACCCAATATCGGTTACATCGGCCTAGGCGTGATGGGACATGCCTGCGCCAAGAACTTGCTCAAAGCGGATTATCCGCTGTGGGTGTATGCGCGTCGCTCCGAACAAATGCAGCAATTGGTGCAGGCCGGTGCGCAGGCATGCAACAGCCCTCAAACACTGGCAAAACATTGCGATCTGATCTTTACCAATGTCTCCGATACCGAAGATGTACGGGAAGTTATCCTCGGCGAACAGGGCATCATTCACGGCGCACAAACCGGCAGCACGGTAATTGACATGAGCACCATCTCACCTTCAGTCACCCGTCAAATAGCATCAGCGCTGGCGCAGAAAAAAATCAACATGCTTGATGCACCGGTTTCGGGTGGCAGCCAAGGAGCGATCGATGGGACGCTCTCCATCATGGTGGGTGGTAAGGCCGACGTATTCCAGAAAGCATTGGATGTACTACAAGTGATGGGAAAAAACATTGTTCATATCGGTGATCATGGTGCTGGGCAAGTGAGCAAAGCGTGCAATCAGGTTGTGATAACACAAACGCTTGCTGCGATTGCCGAAGCCTTTGCGCTTGCTGTTGCATCTGGTGTGGACCGTGCAAAAGTAAGGCAAGCTTTGCTGGGAGGATCTGCAGGCAGCCGAATACTTGAAGTACAGGGACTGCGTATGCTCACACATAATTTCATGCCTGGTTTCAAAGCCAAGCTGCATCAGAAAGACCTGTGCATCGTGCGGCAATTTGCAGATGAGCTGGCTATTGAATTGCCGGGCACCAAGATGGCAACTACTTATATCAATGCCCTTGTTGAGGCGGGAATGGGTGAAGAGGATTCATCTGCCATCGTTACTCTGTTTGAACAGAGGTTGGGTAAGAGATTTTAAAATGTTTTTTTGATGAATTTCCTTACAGAATTTTCAAAGCGCGAGTAGTGATGCGTGGGTTGGACTACGTATTTCAGAGTTATCAGCCGTAGCGCCGTAGCGCCTCTACCGCAAGACCGGCACCAACGCTGCCGCACAAGTCGCCTTCCATGCGCCGGGCCATAGGTAAGATTGCGGCAATGCGTTCGCGCAGCATGGGCACACCGCTGGCACCGCCGGTGAAAAATATCGTATCCACCGCCTCGCTACGTACGCCAGCCTTTGCCAGCAAGGTGCTCAGAGTGTTGCCGATCTGTTCTACCAGCTCCGTCGACGCTTTTTCAAACTCAATGCGGGTCAGCGTGTGGCGCATGCCGGGTGCGAGTCTATCCAGATGTAGGGTTGCGCTATTGCCGGCGGACAGGATGATCTTGGCTTCCTCTACCTGCACGGCCAGCCAATGGCCGGAGCGGTCGCGGATCAGCTTGAGCAGGCGGTCCATGGCTTCAGGTGCTTGGGTGTCCAGATAGAGCTCCTGCAGATCGGCCCAGGTGCGACTGGTATAGGCCTGGTTGATAGTGTGCCAGGTGGCAAGATTCATGTAGTAGCTGGAGGGCATGGTCAGGCCGCGCTTGAGCAGGCTGCCATAGCCCAGCAGAGGCATCACGCCTTCCAGGCTCAGTTGTCGGTCGAAGTTGGTGCCGCCGATGTGCACGCCGCTGTTGGCCAACAGATCGTCACGCCTGTCGGCTGCCAGTGCGCGTTGCGGCGAGAGCCGGATCAGAGAGAAGTCGGAGGTGCCGCCGCCGATGTCGGCGATCAGCACCAGTTCCTCGTGGTTAATCTGACGTTCGTAGTGATAGGCTGCGGCGATGGGCTCGTACTGAAAGCTCACCTCACGGAAGCCGGCGGTGCGGGCGATGGCTTCCAGCGTCACCTCAGCTTTATCGTCGGCCGCCGTATCGTCATCCACAAAAAATACTGGCCGACCAAACACGGCTTGGTCGAAAGAGCGATCCGCTGCCATTTCGGCGCGGTGCTTGAGTTCGGTGATGAATTGGGTCAGTAATTCCTTGTAGGGCAGCGAACGTCCCTGGATTTCGGTTTTCCCTTCCATCAGGCTGCTGCCGAGGAGGCTCTTCAAGGCGCGCATCAAGCGGCCTTCGTAGCCATCCAGATATTCCTTGAGGCCGGCCTGGCCGACGCTTACAGTGTTTTCTTCGGCATTGAAAAAAACTACAGAGGGCAAGATGGGCTTGCCGTTTTCCAGTGCCAGCAGGGTAGGCTGGCCGGGACGCAGCCAGCCTACGGTGGAGTTGGACGTACCGAAATCGATGCCGCAGGCGCGGGCGGGAGTTTCAACAGACATGGTCAGGAGAGAGGTCTGAAACCGAACTGATAAAAATGGAGCGCGATGCTACCGCCCGCGCAGGAAAATGTCGAATGGTAGCCAGAAATGATCATTCAAAACTCTGCCCCAAAATGACAGCAGGGACCGATGATTTGCCCGTCATGACAAGAATGCCAATTGTCGCTTCATCAAGAGATCAATGCTACGTTTCCTGACAGGCGCGATCGATTACGGATGCAGGCATGATAATGTACCGTTTTAAGTTTTACAAAACGGGGGTGTCTATTTCCTTCAGCCTACCTCATTGACAGGAGAGCGGTGGCTCATGGATACTTTAATTTCTGCGTTTGAAATTCCTATTTCTAGATAAATAAGCGCGTGCATCCATTTTAAGGACATGCGGGTTTTGCTTTTTGGCTCAGAAAACGAAGTGAACAAAAACATCTTCAAAAAGGAAGCACTATGGAAAGTTTTAACGCAGTACCTCGGATGTCCTGTTTTATTGCAACGCTTGTTGTTCTGTTTACCGGCCTGCTGTCCGGCAATGCCGTTGCCGCCTGGTCCACCAATCCGGCCGTCAACAATGCGGTATCCACGCTCGCAAATGAGCAATTAGCTCCAACCATAACAAGCGACGGCAGCGGCGGGGCGATTATCACCTGGTATGATCGTCGCAGAGGCACAGATGATGACATCTATGCCCAGCGGATAAACGCGAGCGGGGTGGTGCAATGGACTTCAGGCGGAGTCGCGATATCCACGGCCGCAGGTGACCAAATTACTCCAACCATAACAAGCGACGGCAGCGGCGGGGCGATTATTACCTGGATGGATGTGCGCAGCGGCACAGATCGGTGGGACATCTATGCCCAGCGGATAGACGCGAGCGGAGTGGTGCGATGGGTCGCAGACGGAGTTGTAATATCCATGGCCACAAGTTACCAAATTATTCCAACCATAACAAGCGACGGCAGCGGCGGGGCGATTATCACCTGGATGGATCATCGCAACGGCACTTATGGCATCTATGCCCAGCGGATCAACGCGAGCGGAGTGGTGCAATGGACCGCAGACGGAGTCGCGATATCCATGGCCGCAGCTAGCCAAATAAATCCAACCATAATAAGCGACGGCAGCGGCGGGGCGATTATCACCTGGCCTGATCGTCGCAGCGGCACAAATTGGGACATCTATGCCCAGCGGATAAACGCGAGCGGAGTGGTACAATGGATCACAGACGGAGTCGCGATATCCACGGCCGCAAATGACCAATTTGAGCCAACCATAACAAGCGACGGCAGCGGCGGGGCGATTATCACCTGGTGGGATTTGCGCAGCGGCACAAATAATGACATCTATGCCCAGCGGATAGACGCGAGCGGAGCGGTGCGATGGACCGTAAACGGAGTCGCGATATCCACGGCTGCAAATGAGCAAGAGCGTCAAACCATAATAAGCGACGGCAGCGGCGGGGCGATTATCACTTGGCAGGATCGACGCAGCGGCACTTTTGACATCTATGCCCAGCGGATAAACGTGAGCGGAGTGGTGCAATGGACCGCAAACGGAGTCGCGATATCCACGGCCGCAGATGACCAAGATACTCCAACTATAACAAGCGACGGCAGCGGCGGGGCGATTATCACCTGGTATGATCGTCGCAGAGGCACAGATGATAACATCTATGCCCAGCGGATAAACGCGAGCGGAGTGGTGCAATGGACCGTAAACGGAGTCGCGATATCCACGGCCGTAGGGAACCAAGTTGTTCCAACCATAACAAGCGACGGCAGCGGCGGGGCAATTATCACCTGGATGGATCTTCGCAGCGGCCAAAATTGGGACATCTATGCCCAGCGGATAGATGCAGCCGGACCGCCCGTCGTTGAGTTCTACAACACCAACCTGGATCACTATTTCATTACCGCCGACACCAGTGAGGCTGCGAGCATCGACGGAGGGAGCTCAGGGCCCGGCTGGATTCGCACCGGAAATAGTTTCAAGTCGGGCGGCAGCACGCCCGTTTGCCGGTTCTACGGCAGCCAGGTTCCCGGCCCTAATTCGCATTTCTATACATCATCTGGCTCTGAATGTGATGGCCTTAAGCAGCTTCAGGCCATCACGCCAAGCACGCAAAAGCGCTGGAATTTCGAAAGTCTGGATTTTATTTCGACTCTACCGACCAATGGTATATGTCCGAGCGAGACAGTGCCGGTCTACCGGGCCTATAACAATGGGTTTGCCCGCGGTGTCGACAGCAATCATCGCATTTCCACTGCTACAGCAGCGATTCAGGAAGTCGTCGCGCGCGGCTGGATCGATGAAGGTATAGTCATGTGCGCTCCAATTTGATTTGACCTAGCGTAAGAGGAATCAATGAATGGGGTTAGACTCTGAGGTCTCCCCTCAAAGTTGCAACGCAGGATGATCATAGCGTAACCGTTCAAGTGCTGCACCAAGCTCGCGCGGCGGGAATGCCGCCATACCATGTTGTATAAGCTGCAATGCCAAAGTAATCACAGAGAGAACCGGGCGCGAACGCCGCGTGTTGCTTTGGAATTGAAATTCCAACTGTCGCGCTTTACCCACCTCGCCAATCAAGCGCAGTACGAACGAGGCAAGACATGCGACCAGCAATAACAGCCCCTAGCGATCTTTTTGTGTGGAAACCTCAGAGACCTCAGAGTCGGACTCGATTTATCTGTTTAGTCTAATCCCATTGATATTTTTTGTAAACAACACCATTCTTTTACCAAGCGCTCGATGCCAAATCTTTTTCATTTAAGGTGGATCATCAACTGCTTGTTGCCAATAACGTGCGTGGCTTCTGCGATATCGCTCCACACTAACGTTCTGCGTATCCATTTCCACCATAATTGCGCCGTCCTTGTCTGAGCGCAATAGTTCGCTGCCAATCGCGCGATAACGCTCGACGACTTCTTCCTTGGGATGGCCGAAGCGATTGCGGTAACCCACGGTGAACACAGCATAGCGCGGATGTATGGCCGTTACGAAAGCATTCACCGACGAAGTCTTGCTGCCGTGATGTGGCACCACCAAGAGCGTAGCGGGGAGTTTTTCTTCATGCTGTTTCAGTAATCGCCATTCGGAATCTTTTTCGATGTCGGCGGCGAGCAACACGCTGTGTTTGCCCGTGCTGATTTTCAATACGCAGCCGCGGTTATTGTCGCGGATTTTTTCTACTGCATAACTTTCCGCTGTCGGGTGTAGCACTTCAAAGTGCACTCCGTCCCATTCCCAGGCTTGCCCATCCGTGCAGCGCCGGGTGTTCGAAGCGTGTTGCAACAGGGGATGGTTTGCTGCCAGCGAGGATGAGAGCCAATTTACTGGCAACCCTTGCAAAATAGATAATGCGCCGCCGGTGTGATCGTTGTCATCGTGGGTAAGAATCAGGCCGTCGAGTTGCGCGATGCCCATGCCGCGCAGTGCCGGGATGAGGATGCGGTTGCCACTGTTGGCCTCACTGTTAAAATTGGGGCCGGTGTCATACAGCAGTGCATGGTTGTGTGTCTGCGCGGCTACCGCCAAGCCTTGCCCGACATCGAAAATTACCAGGCGTAGTGACCCTTCTGGCGGTACTGCGGGCAGTACCAGAAACATCGGTAGCAGGGCGATCAGTCCCAGCCAGCGTGCGGGAAATCCGCGCGGCAATAGCATCCATAGCACACCAAACATGCCGATGGCTATGCTCCATGTCGGCGGTGCGTGCTGTGTCCATACCGCCTCTGGCAGGTTATTCAGCCACTCCAGCAGATAGCCGCACACTTCCATGGCCTGATGTGCCAGCCACAACAGCCAATCGAAGGGAAGTACCGTGCCCAGCAGGGTGAGCGGCACCACCACGAAGCTGACCAACGGAATGGCAAATGCATTGGCGATGGGCGACACCAGCGAAACTTGCTGGAACATTGCCAACAGCGGCGGAATCAGCCCGATGCTCATGGCCCATTGAACGCGACCATAGGTTACTAACCAGTGCGGAGGGCGCAAACGGTGCGCCGTCACATAGAAAATCAATGCCACCGCACCGAAAGAGAGCCAGAATCCTGGCGACAGCACCGCCCATGGGTCTAGCAACAATACAACGAGCAAGGCGGCAGCAAGAGTTTGCGACGGAGCGACAGTGCGTGAGAGCCACAATACGGAAGCGATCGTCGCCAGCATATACACTGTGCGTTGCGCCGGCACACCGTAACCTGCCAGTAGTGCATAGCCGAGTGCCACCAGCAAGCCGATGAGCGCAGCAGCTTTACGTGCTGGTAGCGCGCGCGTGAGGCGCGCACTGCGTCGCCATAACCAATAGCTTGCAGCAAACGCCAGCCCTGACAGCATGGTGATGTGCAGGCCGGAAATACTCATCAAATGATTAACGCCAGTGCGCGTGAAAACTTGCCACTGCGCCGCCGGGATGCCGGCCTGGTCGCCGATGGCAAGTGCGGTTAACACACCGATGTAATTATTTTTTTCGACGACATGTGCTTCAGCACTATCGCGAACCCATTTTCCACTTGCGGCATGCGGGATTTGCACGGGATGAAGCTGATCGGGGAAGGGGTTTAACGTTTTCTGGATACGGTCGCGCACTTTTTCGCGCAGGCTCTGGATGGTGTAATCAGGTGATTGCACAAACGCATCCAGTCGCAAGTTATCTTCCGTTCGATGAATATAACCGTTGGCGCGCAGCTTGTTTTCCAGCATCCATGCTTCAAAATCAAAATCGTGAGGATTGCTGCTGCCGTGCGGCTGCTTCAAGCGTACTGTGAGTCGCCAGCGTTCACCGGCATGGATGTCGAGAGGTTCTTCCTGTGCGCCAGCGTAACTGGCAAGCAAGATATGTGGCGGGACAATGGCATTGGGGGTGAGCACCTGTTCCACATCGAAGATAAAACGAAGTCCGTGTTCATTCTGTATGGGAAGCTTTCCCACCACACCGATGACTTGAATGTCTTTGCCCTGCCATTCGGCAGGCAGAGCATCGGACAAACGTTGCTGCGCAAAAAATGCTGCATAAAAAAAACCAAAGGTGCAGGCAAATGCTGCAAGAAGGGCAGGGTATGCCGTGCGCTGCAAAAGAGTGCTGCGCGGTAGCATCAAAGCAATAGCGAGCAATAAAGTCAGTCCACCCCAGGCGAGGTTGGGGAGCACTGCTTGTTGTTGCAACAGCCATACGCCAAATGCAAAAAATAAAACGGCATAGCGCATGGCGAGCTTAGTGCCGCCGAATGAGCTTGAACAATTCGAACCACAGCACGCTGCACAGACCGGCAGCGAAACTCAGCGCGAGTTGATAGGGGGTAAGAGGCGCGAAGTGAAATATTTCGCGTAAAAAGGGTAAATGCAGGGTCAGCAGAAGGAAAGAAAGCGCACCTCCCACCACCCACCACAATGCAGAATTGCGGCTGTTGAGCGAACTGAAGACATTAAGTTGCCAGGAACGGTTGACCAAAATCAGCCCAAGATTACCGATGACCAGCGTCGAAAAAGTCAGTGCGCGAGCTTCCTCTTCAGTTGCGCCATGATGCAGTGCATAGCCCAGCACCAGGAGTGTGGTTAGCAACAGCAATGTACCCTGTAATAAACTGATCAGGACGACCTGTCTTCCGAACAGTGGCTCCTGCGGATTGCGCGGCGGGCGTTGCATGACATTTCGCTCTGCTGGTTCCGCTTCGAAGGCGATGGAGCAGGCCGGGTTGATGATCATTTCCAGAAACACGATATGGACCGGAGCGAATACCGTTGGCCAGCCCAGTAACAGAGGGATCAGCGACAAGCCGGCGATGGGTATGTGTACCGCAAGAATATAAGCCATAGCTTTGCGCAGGTTATCGAAAATGCTGCGTCCGATACGCACCGCGCGAACGATTGAGGCAAAATCGTCATCCAGCAATACCAGTGCGGCCGCTTCGCGTGCCACATCGGTGCCGCGCCCACCCATGGCGATGCCGATGTGCGCCGCTTTTAACGCAGGCGCGTCGTTTACCCCGTCGCCGGTCATTGCCACTACATCGCCGTTCGCCTTGAGCGCATTCACTAGTCGCAGTTTTTGCTCCGGTACCATGCGCGCGAAAATATTGTTGTGGCGGATGCGTTCGCGCAATGTTGCATCATCCATTTGATTAAGTTCCATGCCGGTAATAATGCTGTCGTGCCCTCCGGGCAGACAGATTTGTTGAGCAATTGCGGCGGCGGTAGCAGGATAATCACCGGTAATCATCACCACGCGGATGCCTGCCGCAGTGCATTCTTTGAGCGCCGCTGCGACGGTAGGGCGGACTGGATCAGCCAACCCGATCAGGCCGATAAATTCGAACTCGAAGTCATGCTGGACACCGGGCCATTCACGACCGCGATAGCTGGCCTTGGCTACCCCCAATACGCGCATGCCTTGCGCAGCGAGCATATTTATTTGAGTAGAAAGTATGGATAATTGATGCTCATCCAGATGGCATAAATCGGCCACTGCTTCCGGCGCGCCTTTGGTTGCCACTACGTATTCGTTGCGGCCTCTTGCCTGCCATACGTGTGAGAGCGCGAGTAGTTCCGGCGACAAGGAATACTCATGTACCAGCGTCCAATCATGGTGTAGATGTTCTGTGTCGGTCAGATAATATTCGCCGAGCGTGTGGATGGCTTTTTCCATTGGGTCAAATGGATCTGTTTTGCTCGCCAGAATGCTGAACTCGACCAACTCATGAAATGTCTCGGGTAGTGGAGCGTGCGATGCGGCCACTACGAACGATGCATCGCCAGCGATTAATTGCTGTACTGTCATTTGATTGAGCGTGAGTGTGCCGGTCTTGTCTACACACAGCACAGTGGCCGAGCCCAGCGTTTCCACCGTGGGCATGCGGCGGGTCAGTACCTGGTGGCGTGAAATGCGCCATGCCCCCATCGCCATGAACACGATCAACACAAATGGGTATTCCTCCGGCAAAATTGACATCGCCAGCGTGATGCCAGCCAGAAACCCATGCAGCCAATCACCGCGGCTAAGGCCGTAGACGATTACCAACAGCAAGCTTAACAAGGTGCCGACAATGGCGAGGTTGCGCACCAGCCTGATAATCTCTTTTTGTAACGGCGTGGTCTCGATATCCAAGATCTGCAATGCCTTGCCAATCTTGCCAAGTTCGGTTCGCTGTCCGGTCGCCAGCACGCGCGCGGTACCGCGTCCTTGCACAACCAGCGTGCCGGAATACACAGACGGCAAATCATCGCCGCCGGGCGGGCTCAGCTTGAGGGCATCAGGTTGGCCGATCTTGCGTACCGGCACCGATTCGCCAGTGAGCATTGATTCATCCGTCGCAAAATCATTGCCGGAAATCAGCGACGCGTCCGCCGGCACCCGGTCACCTTCGGCCAGAATCAGGATATCGCCGCGCACCACTTCATGCCCGGCGATGCGTTGCGCGACACCTTCGCGCACCACTAGCGCGCGCGGGCTGCTAATGTCGCGCAATGCCTCCAACACCCGTTCCGTCTTGCGTTCCTGATAAATGGTGATCCCCATCACCATGCACACAAAACCCAGCAACATCAGCGCATCGCTGACATCGCCCAACAGAAAATAAATCACTCCAGCCACCAACAACAGCAAGAACATTGGTTCTTGCACTACTTCCAGTGCAATTGCCGGGATGTCACGGCTCTTGGCTGTGGGCAATTCGTTCATACCCTCAGCTTGCAGTCGCCGACGTGCTTCGGCATGCGTCAGGCCGCGCACATCAGTTGGGTCAGATATTTTCGGGCTCACGCGTGCAAACTTCCCAAAGAGGGCTGGCATATTCAATAAAATCAGGTAATCTACTATCCTGATTTTGCCTAGCAATTTTTTGCTAAGTAACGATTTTGCCTTATTAACGAATGTCCGTGCCGAAAAAATATTTCAGAAAATTTTTACCCAGCCATGAAACATTCAAACAAAGCCGTTGGGCGCGTTGGTTTGGCGGCTGGCTACACCATCCCAACCTGTGGCATCTTAACCGCCATTCCGTGTCGGGTGGCGTTGCCATCGGTCTGTTCGCCGGGCTGATTCCTGGTCCGCTTCAAATGATAGGCGCAACTTTGTTGGCAGTGCTGTTCCGTGTTAATTTGCCGGTAGCTGTGGCCACCACGCTTTACACCAACCCATTTACCATCGTGCCTCTCTATGCACTGGCATATGAGCTTGGTGTATTTGTTACCGGGCATAATAATGGCCAGTTGCCCGTTAACCTTTCCCTGCCGGAAATGACTTGGGTTAACTGGCCTACAGTCATGCTGGATTGGCTTGTGTCACTGGGTAAACCCCTCGCTGTTGGCTTGCCGCTTATGGCATTAAGTTTTGCTATTGTGGGTTACTTTAGTGTGCGCATGCTGTGGTATGCGATTGTGGTATGGGAATGGCGCAAGCGTGCATCAAGGCGGCGATGATGGATTTCGGTAAACCAGATTTATCGACTAAATATAAAATATTGCCATGAAAAAACTGGACCAACTGAATTTCGACAATACTTTTTCTCGGTTGCCAGACATATTTCATAGCCGTCTGAATCCTACACCTTTGCCCCATTCCTATTTGGTTAGTTTTAATGCGAGTGCCGCCGAATTAATTAATCTGGATGTAACCGAAGTTGAGCGCGCGGATTTCACCGAGTATTTTATCGGCAACCGTTTGCTGCCAGGCAGCGAACCGTTATCGATGCTCTACGCCGGGCACCAGTTTGGTTATTTCGTGCCGCAACTGGGAGATGGACGCGCAATCTTGCTTGGTGAAATACAAAACAGCGCTGGAGAGTATTGGGATATTCAATTGAAAGGGGCAGGTATCACACCGTATTCGCGCGATGGCGATGGGCGTGCCGTGCTGCGATCCAGCATTCGTGAATACTTGTGTTCAGAAGCGATGCATGGCTTGGGCATTCCTACTTCTCGCGCTTTATGCATTGTGGGCAGCGATGCAGAGGTATACCGCGAGACTATCGAAAGCGCCGCCGTGGTGACTCGCTTATCACCGTCGCATGTGCGTTTCGGTTCATTTGAGGTTTTCGCCTATAGGGGTCAGCACGAACCGATTGCCTTGCTTGCTGATTATGTTATCGCCAAGCATTTTCCTGACATCGGCAATTCGCCGGACAAGTACTTGCGTTTTTTGAATGAGGTAATCACGCGCACCGCAAATCTGATGGCTAAATGGCAGGCTGTCGGTTTCGCACATGGCGTGATGAATACCGACAATATGTCGATCCTCGGGCTGACTTTCGATTATGGTCCGTTCGGTTTCATGGAAACCTACGACCCGGGTTTTATTTGTAATCACTCCGACCATGGCGGGCGCTACGCCTTTGATCAGCAGCCGCAAATCGGCCTGTGG
>JAIOPT010000087.1 GCA_021413765.1 Betaproteobacteria bacterium | reverse complement strand
ATGAAAGTACTCATCAGGGCAAGGTTTGTAATGGCAGAACGCCGTTGGAAACATTACTCAGTGGGAAACCGGTTTGGAGTGGAAAAAATCTAAACCCAATTTAATCTGACAGGCACCCGAAAAATTCGGTAACTGTCAGATTAGGTCTGAGCTAGCACATCTGATTTAAGCATTGTCCTTTGAGCTGGGCGAACGCAACCACCATATTGTTGCCCGGTTGCAGCACCAACCCTATCTAATTCTGCCGCATCTGACGCAAAATCACGTTGCCATTGTTTCCAATGCCACGTGGCGTCACTCTATGTGCAAATGATGTCCATAAGCTGTAATGCTGAGCGTGTCGTGATGGTGAAACCCTCGCCAGTTCCTTTTTTCGTAGTGGCTCAGTCCGAAGTCTTGCTTTAAATTCTGATAGTCCCGTTCGTGGCGTCAGCGCATTTTGATGACATACATTATTTGCTCCAGTATGGGATAGCTTGGGGCGGTAGTGAGGAAATATTATATCGGTTCGGGTTCCCGATGTAGCCGCGTTAGGCGTATGCCTTGGGCTAACTAGAAAGGAATAGCATATCCCATTCTAGCCATTGTTTCCGCACACACATCTTTAAAAACTTGGCGTTGTTCGATTGTCCAGCTTTCATAGACGGGACTACGCTGGCTCATGATCTTCTTCACATCAACATTTTCAGATGTGGCCACGGTTGCCAAGGGATGCACCTGATGGGTGCTGGTAAATATGGCCGGGCTTGGGTCGTATTCGATTTTAAGGTGATCACAAACTGTCTGGAACACGGCTTGAGGGTCATCAATCTGAAAGCCATGAAATTGTGTACGCGAATGCACGACATCAATCCCATTGCGGTGTATTAGAATAAATTTTCCGCTGGGGTAAAGCTTCATCAACCCCTTTGCCACATTTTCGTTCGGAAACGTTTTTGCGCACCAGAATTCCTTGTTAATCGGATTGAATTCCCGGTGCATCATATCTTTCAGCATCCGCATCAAACCGTAATTTTTTCCGAACACGCTCTCATAACTCAAACGGCGAAGATTGTCATAAATATAACTATGACTAACTTTGAGAGAATTTTTGTAGTAACTGATCTCACGTTCCGGAGCGTATTCCAGATTGTGAACCATGCCCCCGATATCCGTGATAAAGGGTGCCTCTCCCTTGAAGCTGTAAATCAATTTATGTTTCCCGAGTGCCTGAACCAGGACACTGGTTCCCGATCGGCTACCTCCTACGACAAAAATAGGATTTTTGATGATTTTTGAGGAGAGAGTTTTCCCAATTATGTTAAGCACCGCTCAGTACCTATAGTTTTTGAAATAATTCACGAGATTCATGATTCAGGGCATTTTCAGCAACTGCTTATACACCCCCTCAATGTGACGGACATGTTCCTCAACAGAAAATGCCTCCAATGCATGGGTGCGCGCCGACTGTCCCATATCCTTGCGCAGAGCCGAATCGCGGTAAAGAATGCGAATTTTTTCGGCAAGATCTTGTGCGTCTCCTGGCTTGAATAGCAGTCCGGTTTTGTCGTTCTCAATCATTTCCACGGCACCGCCATGATTTGGGGCTATGAGAGGCCGCGCCATGGTCATGGCTTCGATAATCATCGTGCCGAGAGGCTCTGGAGAAGTAGAAGCAGAAAGGACGACATCTAAACTATTATAAACTGCGGCCATGTCATTCGCATGACCGGCAAATACTATCCGTCCTTTCAAACCGGGCTGCTCCGCAATTTTTCTCAGTTCTGTTTCATAGGATTGGCATTCTTCTGGCGTACCCCCCACTAGCGCAAAAATGACATCAGGCATTTCTTGCAGCAATTGTCTGGCTGCCTCGATAAACAACATCTGGCCTTTCCAGGGCATCAGCAGGCCCACTAAGCCCACGACAAAGGCATCCTCCGGAATTTGGTGTTGTCTGCGAAACGCTCGGCTATCTGCCGCTACATTCAGCTTGTGAAGCTCAATGCCATCGTAAATATGGGTGCGCTTTGCAGTCGGTACACCTAAGCGCCCAATGCTTTCCGAAACCCAGCGGGATACTGCTATGAAATAGTCCGGCATTTTGAAAAGTGATTGCATCAGCATCGAACCTTGCTGATCCCCGCGAACATGGGCAACGACCGGAACGCCCAGCACTTTGCCTGCCAGTAATGCGGCACGATTGCACAATGGCTCATTGTTGGCATGGATCAGGTCGGGTTTAAACCGTTGAACTGTCCACAGCGTTTGGACAAAAGCCGGCAAAAAATTGGCTACATCGTCCAGCCTGGAGAGAAACTGGTTCGTTAGCCATCGCAAGCCAGGCAATGCATCCGGCCATTGCGCCGTCTGAAACCTGCGTTTCATAGACACCACATCCAGACGCCGATCTTGGATATGCTTCCAACTAGCTTCTGTTGCGATTTCTCGATATTGGGGGCCAGTGAGCCCGGTGATCACCATGGGCTCGAACTTGTCCTTATCCAGATTTCTTACCAAGTGCCGCAGACAAATTATGGCGCCACCGTAACCGATGCCGTTTTCTACATAAAGAATGCGTTTTCGCTGCATATTGATAGGCATAAAATTACCCAAGAATTTTTTGTTTGAGGTGCCGAATATTTCCAATGGCACTTGGTGGAAACAGGCTAAGCACCGCGTATGTCAGGGCACGCAATGAAGGGCTTTCCCTGAAGCTTTGTAAAAGAGGTGAACAGGCACGTTGCGGTGAGCTTGAGGTGAAATACCAATAACCCAGATCCCACAGGGCTTGAGACACAGCCTTGTCAGCATTCAACTTCTCTTTACGCAAAGCCTTACTACCCCAGGAACGAATGCGTTTCATGACTATCACCATATCGAGCAAGAGCTTTTCTGTCGCCTGTGTTGCATTGTTGCCATGCTGCCGATAGTGTATCAGCACCTCAGGAAGACAGGCTATAGCGTGTCTTGACGCGATGCGCGCCCACAGTTCCAGGTCTTCTCCATAGCGTATGGCCGTATCGAAAACGCCAACCTGTGCAAGGGCTGATTTACGCACCATGACACTGCTGGTGGGGATGAAATTTATTTTCACCAGGAGGCTCAGCACTTGCGGTATGGGATTGCCGCCCAGCTCTGCAAACAACGCATGCAACCCCTGCTTCCTGAACAACGAATCCAGCAGCAAGCCGCCCTGCGCATCGATTTCAGCCCTGTCGGCGGCAACCAGCGCCACCTCTGTGTGGCATAGAAACATCCCAAGTTGCTTACCCACCTTTTCAGGGAGCCAGAGATCGTCCGCATCCAGAAACGCGATGATTTCTCCCTTAGCCTCGGCAATGCCCCGGTTTCTCGCCGCCGACACCCCGGCATTGGCTTGCCGTATGTACACAATGTCCCCGCCGAGTGATTGAACGACTTGCGCCGTCTCGTCCGTTGAGCCGTCATCCACAATAATGATTTCATGTACTGGTGTTGTCTGCTGCCGCACGCTTTCCACTGTCTCTGCCAGAAAACGCGCAGCGTTGTATGCAGGGATGATGACACTTACCCGCATGTCACTCTCCGAATCATGCATCTCGAAAATTCCACCTTGTCAGATTTGTTTCTCCAGTCTATCCCCCACTTTGCCAAAGGGAGGTTAGGGAGGATTTGCAGCGGTTGACGCAGGATTCCGGTTCGGCTAAATTCCCCTCGTTCTCCCTTTAGTAAGGGGGGGGGGCAAGTTGCCGTTGTCCATGCTACGCAATGTGACAAAGTTGAATTAACTGGGAACATCAGGTCTCCCGCGACGTAATCCAACATCCTCAGCCAGCAATTTTTCCAGTAAAACGCTCATTTCAGCCATCACATCGGGATACAGGGCTGACACGTCATTCAGGCATGTCGGATCGGTATCCAAGTCGAATAGCCTGCGGGAAACTCCCTCTCGCATAGGGAGATGAACGAGTTTCCAGTGATCGGTACGCACCATGCGATCCTTGGCCGTAATGATCAAATCTCGATAATTCGCTTTGATTGCCATCGTCCCATCCCGTTTATCAGGGATCTCCAGCAAATCCGGTAGATCAGGGTAAGTGATATGATCTTCTTCCAGACTGGGAACACGAGTTACCCAAATCCCGGTTTCGGCGTAGGCTACAAGCCCCGGGTCATTGACCTCGCCATCGATGCATTGCTTCAGCGAAACCCCCTGCATCTTTTTGGGTATTGGTAACCCAACCAGATCCAGGAGAGTAGGTGCCAAATCGATGCTGCGTACCGTATGACTGATAGTACGGCCATTCGGCCGACGCGGGTCAACGACTATCAAGGGTATGCGCGAGCTATCGTCGACAACCACGCTATTGCCCTGTCCCCAGGTTTCTCGCTCAAAAAAATCCATCCCATGATCGCTGTAGATCACCACAATAGTGTTGTCAGTCAGGCCACACTGGTCAAGGTGATCGAGGGTATGCGCAACCTCGTCGTCGAAATTACGCACGCAGCCATCATACAAATCCAAGATTTGTTCAAGATCAAAAAACTCTTTGCCTTGTTTTTGGCGCTGAATCACTTCGAAAGGCTCATTGAGACCGTTCATGACAAATTTTGACTTCTCGAAATAAGTCTTGGACGCATATTGCGTGTAATAGGGGTATTCGGAACCGAAAGGCGCATGTGTGGCAGACATGAACACGTTCAGAAAAAATGGATCGCCCTCCCGGGCACACCTGCTGATAGCGCTGCGCGTGCGCTTGCCCAGTTCCGAAGTCATCGGAACACCCGCCAAATAATAGAGCTCTGGCAAAAAGTGGCGACCGAAATCGTTATGGGTGAACAGCGACAAAAACAAGCGAATATCCTTCGGCCCCTGGCGGATAAGATATCGGATATTCCACTGATCCTTTGGCAGATCGAGTTCACTAAACCCGAATGGAAACTTGCCAAGATCCGAACCGCACCAGTCGCTGATTGCAATAGTGCGGTAACCGTGCGCATGCAGCACATGAGGAAGCGGCGCGCGACCCAGTTTGGATTCATCCACAGTTGAAAAATTATCACGGATGCCATGGCTATGAGGCCACTGGCCACTCAACAACGAAGCCAGGCTGGGAGCCGTGCGCGCGCATGGCACGAAGCATTGCTGTAAAAATACGCCACGGTTTGCCAATGCATCGAGCGTGGGTGTCAAGCCACGTGTATTGCCATCGACTCCCAAGCGATCAGAGCGCAAAGAATCGGCTCCGATCATTAAAATGTTTGGTCTATCTGCAGGCCGTCCCGCACGTATAGGCCGTGGCTCTTTTCCCGTCCGCCACAGAAAGGCTGGAATCAAAAATGCTGCTGCCGCTGCAAGCAGCCCCAGCGCATATTCTGTCTGGTTTTGCAGCCCTAAGCGTGTGCCGCCTGCAACCGCTGAACCGGCAAACGTCAACAACAAAGCGTAATTGGTACCCTCGATCCGGCTCGGGGTTAACTTTGCCCACAACGGGTAAAAGCGGCTCATCCGGTAGTTCGA
Source organism: Betaproteobacteria bacterium (assembly GCA_021413765.1). Taxonomy (GTDB): domain Bacteria; phylum Pseudomonadota; class Gammaproteobacteria; order Burkholderiales; family Gallionellaceae; genus Nitrotoga. The sequence goes on along the minus strand of JAIOPT010000087.1, from coordinate 25,610 downwards.
AGAAGCCTCTATGCTGCCTGGGATATACAAAAGATGACGGCAAAATTGTAAGGCCGTCGCCAGCGCAATTCCCAGCAGGCCAAAGCCTGCCGCAATCCAACGATGTATGGAAAAATCGAGGGCCGCTGCCAGGGAAAAATAGAAGGTGATGCCCGCCAGTGCCATCGGCAGGCACAGCACGAAGGCCCAAAAAGCAAGGCGAGACAAGGCATACAAGGAGTACAGCAGGTAGTAGCTCAATACCTCCGACTTGAGTTGAGGACCGGTTCGCGAAAAATTCAGCGCCGATTTGACTAGCAAGCCGACCACGCACAGTGCAGCGACACCGGCTGCAACGGGCAACCCTTCCGTTGCCAGTGGCCTGGCAAACCATGCTCCCAAGCTGCCAAGCACTGCAGGCACAGCAGCCTTCGTCCATACAGCAAAGCCGTCGTTCCCCGAATCAGATCGAGTAGAGGCGTTGGCCTCAAATAACCCTTTTATCTCGCCTAGAGCAGCTGCCGTTCGGGTCAGGTAGAATCGGCGCCGGTCCGATCCTAACGACAAAAGTGCTTTAATGCCATAGGTCGCGAGCTTGCGCCATACATAGACAGGCATCTTGCCGGTGCCCGGCCCAAGGCTCACGGCCGCGGAAGTACGCTGATATGCAAAGCGCATAAGAAAACCCAGCTTCAGCCTTTCCGGATCAACATAGTGGTATTGAACAATGTCCGGTGTGTAATAAAGGCGCTCACCCTGAGCAAGGGCCTTGAGCACATAGGCTGTATCTTCCCCGCCACCTAGGTCGTGACCTCGTGGACCTAGGTCAGTGGAGAATTCGCCAACAAGCCCAAACACCTTGTGCCTGACGAAAAGGTTGCCACCTCCCGGCGTGATTTCGTCACTGGACACAAAATGGTCCACTTCCCCCAATTCAAAATAAGGGATCGGGGGCGGGTAAATCTTATAATCTCCATCGGCATGGGTCCACCTTGGCTCCGTCCCATCCCAATCTGGCAAGATCTTGCCGCAGAATAGGGATGTATCTGGCTGAGCATCTGCCACGCTGCAAATTTTGACCAAAAAATCCTTATGCACCCTATGGTCATCGTCCACCAATGCAGTCAAGTCAGAAGTAATACGGGGCATGGCACTGTTGAGCGCAAACGATTTACCAGCCACAGGCTCAGCAAACCATTCGAGGGATAGCCATTTGTTTCCGGCCGCTTGTTTGGAGTAGGAATAAAGAAACTGATGAGTTTCATCTGTGCAGGAATTGGCGGCAACCAGAATATCAACTTTCCAATCCAATGGTCGACTGGCCAAATTTAGAGATTGCAGCAGTTGCTCTAGCAACCTCCAGCGGTTGTGCGTGCATACCAAGATGGTAAGGTGCTTCATATTCGCAGAACCATCACGCCCGGACAATCATTCTGTACAGAACCGGCACCATGGATTAGTAGGGGAGCCTATGGGTGTACTGCCCGATGGATTGTTTGGCACCGGCTCTTTTACAGACTGGTTGTTGTTAGAGGGGGCAGGGGAGTCACCTGCCGGCACTTGGGTTACAGCCGGTAATTCAGCCTCTGCTTGTGCTGAAATTTTACTTGCTTGCGGACTCGGTGCTTCTTTTTTTTCATAAGGGTCGGGATAGGGCTGCGTTCCGCCCATTTCACCGTAAATTCGCTGCAGAGCTTTGGAGTTGGGCAAATAGCGCAAACCATCCCTAGCATAATCAAGAGCCTTGTTCTTAACATTTAAACCACGGTAGTACTCAATAATCGCAAGGTGTGCCTGAAGCGATTTCGGGTTAAGTTCCAGCGCTTTAAGTATGGCAGTCATCCCCTCTTGAGGACGCTTCAGCAATATTAATGCTTTGCCACTGGTAAGGTAGATATCTGGTAGAAGGATAGAGCCAGCGGGGGTCTTGTCAGTCATATAACCCATTTCACCGACCACTTTTCCCAGTTTGTATTTGGCATTTGAGGGGTCACGATAGTAGCGGTTCAGGAAATTAAGGCCAGCACAATAATGGTGAACGTGCCCATAAGCACCACCTAGAGTTTGTGACCAAGCCTTCTCTGCGGCTGATCCTTGGTTCTCGAATTTAGTTCTGCAAAAAGGGGGCAAGCTATTTAGTTCTAGTGCTGTTGGTTGCCATGGATCCAGCGCCAAGGCTTGCTTAGGGGTAAGCAGCAACATAACGAGGGGAAATATATGGAGCACCGCACAGTAGCGCAAATGCACGGTGTGTATTTGCCTCTTCATGGGGTGTAGCAAAAAACGCTTATTCGTAGCACCCATCTTCAATCCTTAACAGTACTTTGATCACGGCGTAATATAACAGAGGCAATATCAGCCAATGCTAAAATGGCCCAAACAGGTTGTTCCATTTGCTCAATACGGCATTGTGGAGCCGGTAGGCAGCCCTCAATGGCAAGGAAATTGGCAACGCATCGGTTTCCAATACGTAACCACATTCACTCAGCGTGCTACCCACAGCGCTTTCGAAAACAGCAATTTGCGCGGGCGTCATCTCCTTGCGCCATTTTTCCTTGTTGTCGCTTTGGACTGGCTGCATCAGCAGAGGCGTTTTGCCAGTTTCACTAGATTTCTCATAGCTCAACAAGGCAGGCGAAAAATCCTCTCGCAGGAAAACGCATATGCGGCGCATGGCTTCTTCCGGATTCGCAAGAATGTCTTCATAGTGTATTTCCATGTAGGCGTCAGCCTTCAACTGCAAACCCTGCGCGCGGCCCAACTCAACATATATTTGCCAATATTTTGCAGCCAAATAAGTATTATATACTTGGAAATCATGCCTCCGCCCAAAGAGAGACAATGCCACATCCCTGCCATCCCGGATCAAGTGAATAAATTGAGCGTCAGGAAACCATTCTTTCAACTTAACCATGTGCAGCACATAGTAGGGAGTCTTGTCCCCCCATCGCACCTTGCCTTCGCCACGGGCATTTTTCTCGAACAACCCAGAGATAATTGACGGCATAGTGCAACGTCCCTCGCGATGTAGTTCTTCTGCCACGATCGCAGCGTCAAACTTCATGCCATGCAGGTCTGTATCCAGGAAATTAGCACTTTTCCGGTACATTATGTCGAGTACGGCGCGAACGTTTTCCAAACGCGACAAATCGCCATAGCGTTCAGCATTTCGGTAAAGTGGAATAATGAAATGGGATTCTCCCGTCGGCAGGGAAATGCGCGGATGTGCACGCAACATATATTGCAGCAGCGTCGTGCCGGAACGTGGTGCCCCGACAATAAAGATTGGGCCATTATTTTGTTTGGTTGAGTTCATGTAGTCGCTAGAATTTTGTTAAATCATGCCATTGTTTTTACAATGGCCCGAGTGTGCAGCGCTGAAGATACCCTTGCACCCGCTATATCGGCCCGATAACCCCATGATCATCAGCTTCCGGATTCCCGGCCAGCCATCCATCCAAGAATGTAGCCAACGAAATAGGAAACATTCATTTCCGCACGCACTGAAGCGTCTCTACCGCGAGTGCACCGTACCGTGAGAGCATTTCTGACTGAGCGCCAAAGCTGGGGATACAAAAAGAAAGGAGGAACTCTGGAGCCGTTATCCCGCTTGCGCACTCCCTCCATTCTGCCTTGGCGATAATGCAGATCAAGAAAGTATTGGCGTCGCAATTTGCCCACTTGAATACGATGACTTATTACAGCCCCAGGCACCCACCATACTTGGCAACCTGCATCCAGCAGTCGATGGTATATCTCAGTATCTTCCCCGCCAGTATTATCGGTGCCCTTGCGGCCGAGGCCGGCATCAAATAAACCGATCCTATCGAAAACGCTTTTTTTGAACCCGAAATTGCCACCGAAGATCGGTGTCTCGGGATCGGTAAGCTGGCGCTGCTGCCCACCATGGTCAAGTTTCCCGAGAAACCCTAACAACTCATTCGACAGCCAGGGCGGACGACTGCCATCCTCGAGCATGACTTCGATGCGTCCACCCAGGGCATCGGGGTAGGCTCGCTGAATGACACTCTCATGAGCACGCAACCATTCCGGGGCAGGGGTTTCATCGTCGTCGATAAAAAATATATATTCGCCCCTTGCTTCCGCAACGGCGCGGTTTCTGGCATTGGAAAGCCCCAGCTTTTCCTCCCTCATCATGCGAACCTCAGGGCCAGGGAAGTGCCAAGACTTATCCGCCAGAATTGCAGCAGTGTTATCTGTGCTCGCGTTGTCGATCACCAGAAATTCCCATGGCCGCTCGGGCGGAATCAAGGCAGCCAAATCCCGCAGTGTGCGGGCAAGGCGGGGCGCATGGTTGTGTGTACAAAGCGCTACTGTGTAGGCAATATAAGCCGTGTTCATATCTCGTTCACTTTCTGTCATCGCCCCACACCACTAGCCACCCAGCATTTTCCCCATAATCTGCATGCCATAGTAGCGCACCATCTTTCCCCAAGATCCATCATTGGTCCCGAATTTGATTTTCCTGAGCAAGTTGGCCGCCGTATCCGTCCCAAAAACATCCAGACGCCTTATTTCCATCAGCGATTGTCCCGGCCGATTGAATCCGGGCTGCACGGAAAAGCCTGCTTCGTAGCCTATTTCTTGTGCTATCTGAAGTACCCGGTCGTTGAATCGCCCATAAGGGTACGCCACATAGGGCACCTGGCATTCAAGCACACTTTCTAATTCTGTTCGCGAACCCCCTAATTCCACACGTAACAGATTGTCTGGCAGCGCGGAAAGATCCGCATGGGTTCGGGAGTGAGAATGGAATGAAAAGCCTTGGCCTCGCATCGCCTCAATTTCTACTTGCCCAAGTAAAGGATATGTCTTGCCAGAAGGATTTTCCTTTTCGCACCAAACATCCCGCTGCCCTAACAGGCCAGTTACCAGGAACACAGTCGCCGGCCAACCGAGCGATGCCAAGACGGGCGCTGCATGCTCATATACACCTAAGAAACCGTCATCGAATGTCAGCAAAAAGCTCCCCGAAGGAAGCGTCTGTTGCCCCTGCATCCACGCCACGAATTCAGCAATGCCGCACGGCCGCATGCCCGCATCCCGCAAAGCATACATATGCGCAGAAAAGCGCTCCGGAGCCACACAATACTTCGCCTCCCAGTCGTTGCCCGCTGTACCGACGCGGTGGTACATGAGTACGACAGCTCGATTTGCATTTTCAGGGCTAATTGCTGTCATTGCCGCGTCTCAAATAGCTGAATAAGCTTACGATGAACAGACAAGGGAAGAAGCGAGATAAGCATATATCGCCAATCCTTTGGTGCGCCATAAGCAGACCGCATAACCTTGCGGAATATTGCTCGTGCTGGTACCAAATCTCTCCGCCAATAGTAGGCATATCCGCGATCAAGCAGAGTGCCATAAATCACACGGCGCGCCTTCTTGCGGCCCAACGCATGAAGTGCCTCAGGATGCACCGACAAGAAATGTTTCTGAACCCCAGTTGTGGCCAACGCCACCTGGACCCTCGATCTCGTTGCCTGCTGACCACCATGGTGATGGTAATACGCGAGAACTTCAGGTACTCGCACAATAGGGTGGCTCAGGGCAATTTCCAGCCACAAGAGAAAGTCCTCGCCAATTGCAAAACGGGGATTAAATCCACCTACCGAATAAATCATTTCTCGTCTGGTCAAAGCAGCGTGGATCGGCCAAGGGCAATCCGCCAATAGCGTAGCCAACTTATCCGCGCCTTCATAGTCCGGCGGGATATATGGCTCACCACGCAAGCCTGGCATGCCAATATTCTGCCATCCGCAATAGGCCAGGGCACATTCTGGCCGATCCTCAAGACGGGCGAACATCTTCTCTAAAAATTCTGGCGCCCACTCATCATCTGCATCCAGAAAAGCAACATAGCGGCCGCGCGCAACTGACAGCCCCTTGTTCCTGGCCGCACTTACACCCTGATTGCTCTGGGATATAATTACAATCCTAGAATTCTCAATGGCGCTGGCTACTTGTAGGCTGTCATCAGTGGATCCATCATTTATCAATATCAGTTCAATATCCCGATAAGATTGGCTTAATACACTACGCATACCTCGTTCGAGGTGGGCGGCGCAGTTAAAGCACGGCATGACAACGGAGATCATCAACGTGACATCTTTAAGAATGGCGCTGTTGTCGCAGCATTTCAAAAGTTTTTACACCACACATTATGACCCTTGCCTCCCAAGCCCTGATATTTCATCTTTGATCACTTCCAGGTAGCCCCTCCCGAATTTGAGATCGGGTTCCACATAGTTTCCTTCGGCCCATTCGTTCCAAGCTTTAAGAAAAACAAGGCGATTTTCTTCAGGCAATTGCATGGTGCGATCCACCGCCTGGCGCAAATGCTTCCTGAACAATTCCGGCGTCGAATTATGCAATACCAATCCGCGAATCCCCGATCGAGGCGTATTGTCCCAATTCGGCAACACGAGTGGATAATCCAAAAAATCCGGTACATTCTTGCGCAGCAGGATAGGTAGCACATCCTCATAATCATAAATAGATAGTTGGTTTTTGTTGCCTTGCAACCATAACCGAAGTTTGGTTGCGAAATAGCGGTACGGCATGTGCCCATTGCGGGCAGGCAAAGCCTGGTAGACACAAGCATCCAAACCATGGGGGCGGGGATCCCATTTTTGTGAACGGTGCGAAACCCCGACGAGATGAAGGCCTTTCAGCCCGGCTTGTATTGCACGCTCGCGCCAATAATCGGTCACCCGGTTTACTTCCGGTATTTCATTCGGAAAGTAGATCATAAAAAGTGGCTTGCCATCCACCTTAATGTATCTAGGATCAGAAAAAGCTTTGAGCAGATAATCAAAATGCGCTTCGTGATCCTGCATGCCGGGGTAAGTCTGCTCAATGAGCATGTCGCTGGTTCCCTGCCAGATGGTATTCCAGCTATGGTTGGCCCAGCACAGGCAAAAAGGAAAATCCGGCTCACTGGTATGCAGCACCTCCTCGAAAGGGCGCTCCAGGATGCGCCGCCCCCCAAACCAATAGTGATAATAGCAAAAGCCTTCAACACCGTATTCGCGAGCCAGTTCCGCTTGAGCGACGCGAGTTTCGGGCACGCGCAAGTCATAGAAACCCAAATCTGCGGGGACATGAGGTTGATAATGACCGGGAAAGAGCGGCTTCGCTTTGGCGGTATTGGTCCACTCGGTAAAACCTTTTCCCCACCATTGATCGTTTTCGGGTGTGGGGTGGTATTGCGGAAGGTAAAATGCAATCAGTCGTGCAGCTTTATTCAAGATTGGTGCCCCCACTTTGATGGATAGCGTTCAATGATATTCCAGTGCATAGAGTACCATTGTGTGAAGCGTTAATAATCATCTCGATCTCGTCATGTTTCTGTTCCAAAGCACTGGGTGCAATCTTTGCAAGGTGACTCATGCCTTCGCAACTGGCGCAAGCTTAGAATTCCGTTGGTGCTGACTCATGGCAGCCCGCTCCGAGAAAGGAAGCGGGCTCGCGCTCGTTCATAGGCATAACACCCAACGCGCTTCCAACTTACATTATTGGAACCAAGAGCTAACTTCCGTGCAAACACCGAAAGCCCATCATGGCTCAAAACTGAAAGTCGCCTAATGCGAAATGGATCGGAACCACTAAAGGCCCAACCTGCGTCAGTTCCGCACGCAAGACGAAAGCCAGCATTCCGTACCGCTTGTACAACACGGTCATCCTGATCTCCATAAGGGTAGGCGAAGCTCCTTATTTCGGCCCCAACAACGCGCGCCAAGTCTGTTTTTGAGTCCGCCACCTCATTCTGCAGGCAATCGTCACCCACCTGAGTAAGACGACAATGAGTACGGCCATGTGCACCGATTTCCATCCCAGCCCCTGCAATTTCACGCAACTGCTCCGTACTTAGCATTTGTCTTGCCGGCTTCGTCCAGCCCGAGAGCTGCCCAACCACTTCGCTTGGAATAAACCACGTTGCACGCATACCCCTCTTGAGCAGCGCCTCAAATGCCGGGTAATTGTCAGCATACCCGTCGTCGAAGGTAATCACCGCAGTGCGTGCAGCTATGGATTCACAATTTGCCAAATCGCTGACACAGGCAGTTGTCCAACCCGCCGCCTGCAACATATCCAGTTGGGCCACGAAGCGTTGATAAGAGACGCTCCAAAGCCAGTCTGGCGTTCCGCCACCCGGACTGATTGAGTGGTACATCAACACAACCGGGCCGTGCGTTCCAGCACCGCGCAGAAGTCTTGCAGATATCGGGTCAAGACCAGCTGGACCACAAATAGTTATATTGCCCATTATTTTCCAGAAGTAGAGATCAATTCGTTTTGAGCCGCCACAGAACGTGTTTGTCCAGTTGGCAAAACAACCAGCGCTTGGCACTGCGCACAAACCTATTCTCATCCTGATAAGCACGGATATACAGGAAACTTCGAATTCCTTCCCGATTCAATGCTACTAGCCCACTATCTTCAAGCTTATGTACCGACAGCAGGTCGCAATTCTCCGCGACAAACAATGCGGGCAGTGTGCCAATGCCACCAAATATAGATTCTAGCGATTCGTTGATCGGAGCACGGAAATCAGTCACCAATAACAAATTCGCCTCGACGAGCGCCGCCTTGTGTTTTCGCCTGATCACTTTCAATGATCCATCCACGTTGTTGTCATCAATTTGTTCATAGCATATGCCAGCATTACTTAGTTGGGCGTGCACCTCAGCGGCGCGAAACGCGGCTTTATCTCCGACAAGAAAGAAAAGTTTGATTTTTCGGCCGTTCTGGGCGAGAAACCGCCGCAGTGCTTCGGGGTCAAGCCGTTCTACACTATGCATGACCACTATCATGCCAGCCAAGCTCATGGAGGCATTCACTCGATTCGTCGCGACGTCCACCACGACTTGAATCAGGTTGTGCTTTACCAATATCTTCAGCCGCTCAACGTATTCGTTTTCGTTGACAGTTTTATTTTGACCATGGAAGCGATAATAGAAAAGTGGTTGGGCAACGCGTTTCGCATCCGCGTCGTTGGTCAAAAAACCCAGCCAGGCGTCCCAGTCCTGCATGCGCCGAATCCTCTCGTCAAAACCTCTAAAATCCACCTTTCTAATCAGCGCGGGTAGCGAGATAAAATTGCTATATTTCAACGCTGCCATATCGAATGCGGGTGATGGCCAGTAAAAGCTAAGGCCCTCCGATTCGATAACACCCACATCGCCGAACACGCACTTATCCGAATAGACCATCTTCAATGACGCATCCGCTTCAAGCTCACGTTCCATAAGCTCAAGCGCGTAATTGTCCAAGAAATCGTCCGCATCCAGGAATAACACATATTCGCCATTGGCTTGGCTCAACCCAAAGTTTCTTGCCTTCTGAACATTGCCGTAGCTGCATTTGAAATAGCGGACAGCACTAGCCAAATTCTTCGCCACCGCCTCGGTTTCATCGTCGCTGTTGTCATCAATGACAATGATCTCGCCTGCCTCTTTTGATTGATGCATTACGGAACTGAGGCACCAACTCAGGTATCGCCCGTAATTGTGGCAGGTAACAATAATGCTGGTTTTGCCCATCAAATCATTCTGGTCTTTCATGAAAACTCACACATGAGATCGACCAAGCTGTTCCATTCGCCTGTGCTTTCGAGCTTCCTGGAGATGCCATGCCAACCACGCGGCCGTTTTAATGAGATGCCGCCAGCTGATGGGATAGCTGTCAAAAGGGTATTCATTTTTCCGTCTTCCTAAGAGGCCGTCCCAGATGTCTCTGGCGACAATTTTCAGCGACCGCCGAAAAGATCTTCTTGGGTCTTTTAGCTTGAATAAATACGAACCTTTCAAGCGCAAAAACAGCCGAAAATCATCGACACCCCCATTTTCATTAGTGCGTAGGTGGCGTACTGGTGCCTTTCTAGTGACAACGAGGCGCAGGTTGTGATATTTGATACGGCGGCAAAAATCCTCTTCCTCGTTATAAGCGAAATATAACGGGTCGAATCCACCGATTTTTTTGATTGTAGCGGCAGGCAACATCAATGCTGCGCCGTAGAGAGTACGCACCTCCCATTGCTCCGAACTATCGGCATGCAGATCAGGCACCGCAAATTTATGGCTTTCAAAAATGCCGCGACGAAATTTGTCGTCCATAGTATGACCATCGTCACCCACTTGTATTGGATTTAATGCGCCAATCATGGAGTCAGCCTCCAGCACTTCGACATAACATCCCACGGATTCTGGCGTAAGCCGAATATCTGGATTAACGACTAATATGTAGTCAGCCCCCTTTTCCATAGCCAATCTAATGCCCACATTATTTCCGCCCGCATATCCCGAATTTTTTGAAAGCTGGAGTATTTCTTCCTGTGGAAGACTTTCCTTGAGGCTCCGGCCACTTCCATCTGGAGAAGCATTATCTATCACTAAAAAACGGTAGTTTGGGTAGGTAATTTGCCGAATGGCATTAACACACTCCAGCGTGTCATTTAGTGAGCAATAATTCAAGATGAGAATATACACAAGTGGCTGATGCATTCAAATAACCTAGCGTTTTTGGAAATAAAAGGCGGCACGCCCTGCACGTTTTTCAGTATTCAATCGTGTTGCTTCTTGCTCAAGAGCCTTAACTTGGGCACCAGAGAACATGCTCACATCAGGGTTTACAAAGTATGAATTCTCGGCTCGCATAGAAATACCATTAACGTATTGTTCGCTGGCTATTAGCTCCCAAGCCTCGGTATCATATATGACACTGGTTAATCTGAACCCAACCATTTCTCCCAGCCTCCTAATGCTCTCTTCAGAGTGCAGATAGAGGTGCCTTGGCGCATCAAGCTCCGCCCAGTTCACCCCATACTTTTCCCAGAGTGCTGAAGATACCAATGGAATGCGCACCAAGCACACACCGCCCTTCTCAAGTAGATCCCATGCGAATTCCAGTGTTTCCCGTTGTCTTGAGATATGTTCAAGGGAATGATGAAACATCACCAAAGAAAAGCGCCCAGCCATTTCTGACAGGTCTCGTTTTAGTACATGGACACCCCGAAATATTGTATCTTCTCTGATAAATGGGTCAATTCCCAAAAGACTCTTAAAGCCAAGCTTCTTAAAGGCTGCAAGACGGAAAGGTTGCGCGCCACACCCCACATCAAGAATTGGCTCGTAAAAATCATGCAAGTCACATTGCTTTAGCAAAGGTCCAAATTCGTAGAGCTCAGGAGGGAAAGCGACAAAATGTCGCAAGAGGCGGTTAAGCCACTTATGCTTTCCGAACAAGGCTGATTTGCATCTTCGCGATACAAGAATATTTTGAATAAAATTGCTGGAATATTCCACATGAAAAGCTTCAAGAGAGTAGTAATTCTGCGGATAAAATGGTGACATATCCGCTGGAATATCAAGAATTTGAAGGCAGCCACAATCTGGGCACAGATAATACCCAAACTCTTCGCGTGTACCGAACATCATTTCGGGTATAACGTATGTATCACACGCTCCTTCATACCCACAAATTCTGCAATGTGCAGTTACGTGTTCATGATCTGAAGCTATTGTTGTCAAACCTACACTCCTTGTATGACTCAATCTAAATACTCGGCAAGCTGACCTGCGCTTGCTATCGCCTCTCTATATTGGCAACGAGACAAACAAAACTTTCCTCGCTCATATTCTTTGCCGCACCACTTTAGACCTTACATGAATTGGGAGCCGCATTACTTGCTCAAGAGCCTTAACTTGGGTATCAGAGAACATGTTCGTGTCAGGTTTACAAAGTTCGGTGATAGGGGATCAAAATATTATTACACTGACGATTTCTTCAGACGCCACGCAATGCGCTGAGCATACCACTTTTGGATGCTCAGCATCAAACGCCGACGCATCGGAATCACGCGCAACGGCAGATAGGAGAGGCGCTGCATGGTCGAATCTAGACGCAGCCCCACTGCAGGTACTGAATAATACTGCTCGATAAAATCGTATCCTTGGTGCGCAATGCGTGAGTGCAGGTCGGCATCATCCAGCAGGGCAATCACCTGCGCGGCAAAGCTTTCGGCAGTGTCACCGATGAGCAAATCCTCGCCGGGCTGGAGCCCAAAACCCTCGGCACCGAATGAGGTTGTAACCACAGGCAGCCCGTTAGACATGGCTTCACCAACCTTGCCTTTCATGCCGCCACCATAGCGCATCGGGGCGACCGAAATATATGCACATTCGAGATGCGGTGCAGTCTCTGGGACATAGCCAAGCACTTCAACGTGTTCGTTCGCCAGAGCCAGAATATCCTGCGGCGGGTTACTGCCTATAATCTTCAGTCGCGCCTGTGGGCAAGCTGCGGTAATGAGCGGCATCACCTCACGGCAGAAATACTGCATGGCATCCACATTAGGGTCGTGCCTGAAGCCGCCCACAAACACCAGTTCGCCATATCGGCGCTTTGTCTTGTCTGGGTAAGACGGCACGGCATGGATGTTGGGTACAACTTCCACCGGTACGTTGGGCAGCGCAAGTTGGATCAGTTGCCGGTCGTCTTCGCTCACCGCAATGACCATGTTGGCACTTGCATAAACCGCCAGTTCACGCACTCTCATTTGCCGTGCCTCAGCTTCGTCCTCGAGTTTGCCAGTCAGCCTGGCTCGGGCCTCAAGCCGGTTGAAATGCACATCGACCGAATCCACCACAATAAGGGCTTGCGGGTAGTGGCGCTCAAGCAGCCCAAGATAATCCAAGCGAGCCATATAATAAAACTCGAACCAGACAATGTCGGATTTGAAGCTTCTCAATACATGCGGAAGATCCACCTCGCCCAGCGTGATACCGGCCTGCTCAAGCCGCGCGCCGGCATCATTGCGGGGCTGTGTTGTGTTATCCTCATTCAGGGCGCAGAAAAGCAGCTTGTGCTTGCGCGCCAAAAGCGAGAGTAGCGTGTAAAAGCGAAGATCGCCGGACGATTGGTCTGGCATTGGGTAGCGGTCGGCGATAACGAGAATGTTAGGTTTATTGGCCAAGGTTATTCACAGCTTTCGTCCGAAAGCCAAAGAGGCTAACACAAAATCGCGGATACCGAATAATTGGGCTCTGTTCACGGGATCGTTCAAACGGGTAAAAATGGGGTCAACACCTGATTTCTCCGCAAGCCGTGCACCGGCATCATTGCAGGGCTGGGTCGTGCCATCCGTGTTCAGGGCGCAGAAAAGCAGCTTGTGGTTGCGCGTTAGAAGCGAGAGCAGTGTAAAAAAACGCAGATCACCGGAAGCTTGATCCGGGCAAGGGAAAGTGTCAGCGATCACGAGAAGATTGCGCATTATATGGTTTTAGCAATTTCGTTTATATTGATATCGACTATGCTCCCTCCCAACAAAGCAGCATAGGTTGATCTAAATGCCTGTCTTTCCACAGGCTGTATAATCATTGAAAACAATACAACGGCCATTAGTCTTTTACCCAAGGTGGTACCAAGTCGTTCCAATATTCGCCAGGCTTGGAAAATCTTTTTACGATTGGCCGTAACATTTTGAGTAGTGGGTTGCTTACGATGGTCTCATAGTTTCTGCGATACCAGGTGTAGCGGGTGATCATTACCTCAAGGGTCTTTCGAACAACATGTTCGCCGCCATGCCGGATGATAACGAGGGCGCAATCGAGGCGCATCAGATCCTCGAAGGCGGTAGTCTTCGCCTGAGGATGGCTAAGCGCTTCGGATAAAAGAGCATCCGTTGTCACAAATTTGACGCCTGCCTTTGCCATGCGAAGCCAGAGGTCAAGATCAAGGGCGATATGGATTTGCTCGTCGATATGCCCCGCAGATTCCCAGGCACTCCGTGTAAACGCACTGGAGGGCTGTAAAAAATTTCCACTGCTCAACCACTTATAGAGAGATTCCAATGTGATCTCCTGCGTGGGTGAGATGTAATGCACTTCTTTGCCCATCTGATCGACAATGCGGCCTGCCCCCACCACCATTCCAATCTCAGGGTGCGCCGCGAATAGCTCGTGCATCCGGTGAAGCGCACCAGGCAGGTACCAGTCATCCGAATTGAGCCAAGTCAGATAGTCCCCGGTTGCCCTTCCCATGCCTTTGTTGATGGCATGGCTCTGTCCCCGATCCGGTTCGCTCACCCAATAGGCTAGATGGTGTTCATATTTCTTGATGACCTCCACCGTGTTGTCCTTACTGCCTCCATCAATAATGATGAACTCCAGGTTCGGGTAACCTTGGGATAACACCGAATCGATGGTCTTCTCGATGAACTGACCCTGGTTGTAAGTGGGGGTCACAACAGTGAATTTCGGATATTCCATGCTCAGGCCTGTGTAATTTGGTTGAGATAATCTGTGTATGCCTTCTTCAGCCCTTGTGTTAGAGACACGCTGGCTTTCCAGCCCAGTCCGTGTAATCGCCCGACATCCATGAGTTTTCTGGGCGTGCCGTCGGGCTTGGTGGCATCAAAGATGATCTCACCAGCAAAACCCACGACCTGCCCGACGAGACGAGCAATCTCGGCGATGGTGAGATCCTTGCCCACACCAATGTTGACAAGTGGCGGCATGAACACGCCAGAGGCTGTCTCGTCGCTACCCAGAAGAGTGGCGAACTGTTCATCCTGTAGATTCATGAGAAAAACACAAGCATCGGCCATGTCTTCACAGTAGAGAAACTCTCGGCGTGGGGTGCCGCTGCCCCATACGGTGACGATGGATGCGTTATTGATCTTGGCTTCGTGGAATTTGCGAATCAGCGCAGGAATAACGTGGGAGTTTTCCGGGTGGTAGTTGTCGCCGGGCCCATAGAGGTTGGTAGGCATGACGGCGAGGTATCGGGTGCCGTATTGCCGATTGTAACTCCAGCACATCTCTATGCCGGCAATCTTGGCCAGGGCATAGGGTCGATTGGTGGGTTCCAGGGGGCCGGTGAGGAGGGTTTCCTCCTTCATGGGCTGTGGCGAGAGTTTGGGATAGATGCAGGAGGAACCGAGGAACAACAGGCGTTTGACATTGTTCTTGTATGCCGCGTGGATGATGTTGGTCTGGATGGCGAGGTTGTCGCGTATGAATTCAGCCGGGTAAGCGTTGTTGGCGTGAATGCCGCCGACCTTGGCGGCGGCGAGGAAAACATAGTCTGGTTTCTCCCGGGCGAAGAAGGCTTCGGCGGTGGCCTGGTTGGTGAGGTCGAGCTCGGCGTGGGTGCGGGTGACAAGGTTTTCGTAGCCCTTGTCCCGCAGGTTGCGTATGAGAGCTGAGCCGACCAGGCCACGATGGCCGGCGATGAATATTTTGGCGTTCCGGTCCATAGTTTTATTCGTGGTGATTGTAAGCAGAGTAACCGTGCTTCTTGACCAGCTCGTCACGCTCGGCGCTCTTCAGGTCTTCGCGCACCATTTCGGCGACGAGTTCCTTGAAGGTGGTCTGGGGTGTCCAGCCAAGTTTTTCTTTGGCTTTGTTCGGGTCACCTAACAGAGTTTCAACTTCGGTAGGGCGGAAGTGACGGGGGTCGACGGCGACGATGCATTTACCGTTGGCGGCATAGCCTTTTTCGTCAACGCCCTGTCCTTCCCAGTGTATCGCCATGCCCAACTCTGCAGCAGCGGCGTTGACGAAGTCTTCCGGGTGTTCTTGTTGCAGCATTAGCCATTGCATTTCCACATAGTCCTTCGCATGACCCCAGTCACGCTTGGCTCCCATGTTGCCCAGGAAAAGGCAGTCTTGCAGGCCAAGCTTAATGCGGGCGAGGGCGCGAGTAATCTTGCGGGTGACGAAGGTTTCGCCACGGACGGGAGATTCGTGGTTGAACAGGATGCCGTTGCAGGTATACATACCATAGGCCTCACGGTAATTGATTGTGATCCAGTAGGCGTAGAGCTTGGCACAGGCATAGGGGCTACGTGGATAGAAAGGTGTAGTTTCATTCTGTGGGATTTCCTGCACCTTACCGAAAAGTTCGCTGGTGGAGGCCTGGTAAAAGCGGGTTTTCTTTTCCAGACCCAGGATGCGGATGGTTTCCAGGATGCGCAGGGTGCCCAAGGCATCGGAGTTGGCGGTGTATTTGGGTTCTTCAAAGCTGACCGCGACGTGGCTTTGCGCCGCGAGGTTATATATCTCGTCCGGTTGCACCTGCTGGATGATGCGGATCAGGCTGGAGCTGTCGGTAAGGTCGCCGTGGTGCAAAATGAACTTGCGGCTGGTCTCGTGCGGATCCTGGTAGAGATGGTCGATACGGTCGGTGTTGAATAGTGAAGAGCGGCGCTTGATGCCATGCACTTCGTGGCCTTTATTCAAGAGGAATTCAGCTAGGTAGGCACCGTCTTGGCCGGTGATGCCGGTGATGAGGGCAATTTTATTTGTTGTCATTTAAACGCTTCCAGATTAAGACTGATAGGGTAATCCACATCTTCATAATGGATTGTCTTTGACGCCCAGTCTTCGAAGTTGTGATGGTCGCAGGTGTTGGGATCCCACTCATGCACTTGAGAGAAGCCGCATTGCGTAAGCAGGCTTGTCAAAGATTCTTTGTTAAAGACAGCGTAATGAAAATTATAGGGATAGTCCTGACCACCCATCAAAGGATAAGCAACAAAATCCATGTCTCTCCCTGTGCTCTGATAGATGTGAACCATATGATCAAAATCAGGTACGGAGATGCGCAATGTCCCCTGCTTTTTTAAAACACGCTTCATTTCCCTTAGTGTTCGCACAAGTTTTTTGCGAGGCACATGTTCAAGCACATGGCTCATGTAAACCATATCTATAACTTGGTCAGGAATTGACTTTAAGTTGAATATATCTCGGCTGACGATATGCACATGAGAGAGTGGACGCGCGTCGAGGTTGATGAAATCCGAGCTGTTAATGTCTCCGCAGCCGATATGAAGCAAGCGTCGACCATCTTTGGTCTTTGGATAGGTGGACGCCAGACGGCTCCACATAAAGTCACGAATTATGTTTTGCACACGCTGAGCGTAATAGCGTGCCAGAGAAGTTTTCATCTTGATTTAATCTCTATGGTGTGGGCGGTTGGGCGTGATGCTGGGCTGCACTAAAATTAAGTATGGTAGGTACTGCAACACGTTCGAAAACGACATCATAATAATCGCCGACCCCCAGTTGACCTGCGAAACGCCGACGCATTGACTCAACAAAGCCGAATTGCTTAAGATACTCCTTTAGATCGTTGACCGTGCAGCAGTCTGTATAAGCTTCGAAATCCGCTGCTTCAGTCTTCACGTACTTGAACTGATACAGAAGATTTCCTGCACCCTTAAGCACAAGCAACTCCGAACCTTGCGTATCCATCACAAGCGTGTCATATGAGTTAGTATCAATTAGTTCTCGTTTGAACAGTGTTGATAATGTTGTACTCCGTAATGTGCGCGTTGTTGCATACCTGACTTCTGGCCATATCTCCTTGTGGCCTGCTAGATCAAGGATAGAGGATGAGAGCCCAGCATTATTCGAAATGTGAAACTCGTACTCCTTGTCATCCAAATCTGTAAGGAGATAGCGCAGCGCACGCTGGTTGTGAACTTCTCTCAAATTTGCCTCTAGTTTTGTGCAAACCTCATCGATAGGCTCAATCCAGATAACCGGCAGCTGATACTTGGCATATTGATGGCGCTCCTGTCCCTCATTTGCACCGATGTGAATAATACCTTTTGATAGTGCTAGGAAGTAGTCGATCGTTTTGGCGAAGATCTGCTGATAATCTATTGATAATTGCAAGTATTCTCGCCGCAGTTGGTTTTTTTCTGTCAAGAGTTGATCACGCTCCTCAACCAGAGGCCGAATAACTGGAAGTTGTTTGGCTAATGTTTTAAGTGTATTCATAACGCTATCTCTCCGTTGCTCGTTCTGTCAATATATTGAGTGAACATGAACAAAAATGCTCAGGTGTGAAGGTGCTATCTTACGCAGCAATGTTGTTATGTGGTTTGGCCAGATTGGGGTGAGTACTCGCAGTCATGTTATCATCAGCCACAACCGACCAACTTCCGCGCATTGCAACAAAGCCTTCTCTCATTGCTTGTGTGCGTATTGATTCTGGTGCGGTGATCTGCAAATGCGCGACATTTTCTGCATAGAATATAGATCTGCACCCTTCCTCTGCTGTCATGCCTATCCTTAAAGAATATACCCCAGGTAAAAATGGAAACTGGTTGATCGTTAACCGGACACAATACTCTCCTGGTTCTAGAATTTTTCCATGAAAAATGTCCTCGTTGATTTCGGTCGCTAGGTATAGCAAATCCGTCGTATGAACCCCGAAACCGAATGTGGCGTTGCAAAGAGGCTTCCGCGTGCGAAACCGAGCATTGAACATAACCTCGCTCATATACGGCATCGTTTCAATCCGTTGCCCTGATGTGTCTGTTACAAAAACATCCAATAGTTCGGCTACATCGGATTCCTCGTTGCGGCCTTGATCATGGGGTCTGCTAGAAACTTCTCTTCGGATCTTTTCATCGCTTAGCTCAAAAAACTGGCCACAAACCTCTTTTGAGGATCCGTCGGCGACAACGGTACCGTGGTCGAGCAAGATGGTTCGCTGACATATGTGTTCAACCTGTCGGATGTTATGGCTGACCAGCAGTACTGTATTCCCTTTGCTTTTGATGAGACTCTCCATCCGGTCAAAGCATTTTCGCTGAAACGCCAGATCACCTACTGCCAGCACTTCATCGACGATCAGGATGTCCGATTCCACGCTGGTGGCAATGGAAAATCCCAAGCGCACCTGCATGCCCGAGGAATAGCGTTTGATCGGGGTGTCGATGAATTCTTCCAGTTCGGCGAAGGTGACGATCTCGTCGAACTTTCTACTGATCTCTGCCTTAGGGATGCCAAGTATGGCGCCGTTGAGATAGATATTTTCACGCCCGGTGAGGTCGCCCACCAAGCCGGCGCCTACTTCGATTAATGGAGCTATCTTGCCCTTGACTTGGATGCTGCCGCTGGAGGGTTTTGAAATGTTGGCAAGCAGCTTGAGCATCGTGCTCTTGCCGGCGCCGTTGTGGCCGATGATGCCAACGACTTCACCCGCTTCAATACTGAAGCTAACGTCGTCAAGCGCTTTGAACGGGGCGTGTTGTTCGACCTGTTGCCCACGCAGGCGGGCAAAGGCGTTGCGCACAGTCTGTTTGATGTTCTTGAGTGCGCCGAGCTGGTATTCCTTGGTGACGTGGTTAACTTCGATTATTGGCATTGCGGTTAGTCGTTAGCGGATAGGGTTAGTGGGTAAAAATTAGTAGGTAGTCAGTGGCGGGTGGGGCAATCTTATGCACGATAAGATCGGCCGGATTCAACCATTAGTCGGGCTACGTCGCGCATTTTCGAGCGCGCCGCCCAACCGAATTGATTGAGCGCCTTAGCTGGGTTGGCTCGGCCTATCATGAGTTCAGTTGGCCTAAGCAGGGTGGGGTCGCTGATTACGTGGTCGCGCCAGTCGAGTCCCGCCTGGTTAAACGCTTCAACTACAAAATCCTTCAAGGGGTTGCTTTCCCCTGTGGCAATCACATAATCGTCAGGGCTTGGTTGCTGCAGCATCAACCACATCGCTTCTACATATTCAGGTGCCCATCCCCAGTCGCGCTGTACCTCGAGGTTGCCAAGTTTAAGCTGCTCACTACTGCCCGCAGCGATACGGCAGGCTGCCCGCACAATTTTTTGAGTCACAAAACGCTCGGGACGCAAGGGAGATTCGTGATTAAAAAGAATGCCAGAGCAAGCATAAAGACCGTAGGCTTCGCGGTAATTTGCTATTTCCCAAAACGCAGCCGCTTTTGCCACGGCATAAGGGCTGCGCGGTCGAAAGGGTGTTGTTTCGTTTGCCGCTTCGCCGTTGGTCTCGCCGAAACATTCGCTTGAACCCGCGTTATACAGCCGGGCCTTGCCTTCCAGAAAACGAATGCCTTCGAGCAAATTCAGTGTGCCGACACTGATGCTATCCAATGTTTCCACCGGTTGTTCAAAAGAAAGCCCGACCGAAGTTTGTCCGGCCGAGTTATAAATTTCTGTGGGGCTGAAATGCGCTAATGCCTGCAACACGCTCCGAAAATCATTCATGGCCATGGATGTCACCTCAACTTGGTTGCGGATGCCGAGTTGCACAAGATTGCGAAATGAGCTCATTTGCGCATCGCGCGAGGTGCCGACTACGCGATAACCTTTACCCACGAGCAGTTGTGCCAAATATGCGCCGTCCTGCCCTGAGATACCACAAATCATGGCTGTCTTAGTATTAGAATTCATCATGTCACTCATGGTAATTGAGTGCGCGAAAGCCATGCTGCTTCACCAACTCATCGCGTTCCGCCGCCTTCAAGTCTTCGCGCACCATTTCGGCCACCAGTTCTTTAAACGTGGTTTTTGGCACCCAGCCCAGTTTGTTTTTGGCCTTGCTCGGATCGCCCAGTAAGGTTTCCACTTCGGTCGGCCGGAAATAGCGCTGGTCTACGGCGACGATGAGGCTTCCCCCCTCTCCCCGACCTTCCTCCGCCAGGTGGGAGGGAGAAAGCCAGTAGCCTTTCTCTTCCACGCCTGTGCCTTCCCAGCGAATTTTCATGCCGAGCTCATCCGCAGCCGCATTCACGAAGTCGCGCACGCTCTGCTGCTCGCCAGTAGCAATGACAAAATCCTCGGGTTGATCTTGCTGCAACATTAGCCACTGCATTTCAACATAGTCTTTGGCATGACCCCAGTCGCGCTTCGCATCCAAGTTGCCCAGGTAGAGGCACTCTTGCAAGCCGAGCTTGATGCGCGCCAAGGCGCGGGTGATCTTGCGCGTGACGAAGGTTTCGCCGCGCACCGGCGATTCGTGGTTAAACAAAATGCCGTTGCAGGCATACATACCATAAGCCTCGCGATAGTTCACCGTAATCCAGTAGGCGTAGAGCTTGGCGCATGCATAAGGGCTGCGAGGATAGAAGGGGGTAGTCTCTTTCTGAGGAATTTCCTGTACCTTGCCGAAGAGTTCCGAAGTGGAGGCCTGATAAAAACGGGTTTTTTTCTCTAGCCCCAAAATCCGGATCGCTTCCAGTACGCGCAGCGTACCCAACGCATCCGAGTTAGCGGTGTATTCCGGCTCTTCGAACGATACCGCGACATGGCTTTGCGCCGCCAGATTGTAGATCTCAACCGGCTGCACTTGCTGGATGATACGAATTAGGCTGCTGGAGTCGGTCATGTCACCATAGTGCAACACGAATTTGCGCCCCGCCATATGCGGGTCTTGGTAGAGGTGATCAATGCGGTCGGTGTTAAAGAGAGAGGCGCGGCGCTTGATACCGTGCACCTCGTAACCTTTGTTCAACAGGAATTCGGCGAGGTAGGCACCGTCTTGGCCGGTGATGCCGGTAATCAGTGCAATTTTATTCATAAATTTAGTCCTGGAGGCATAATTGCCTATATTTAGTGATTACTGGCTGGGTTTGACATTCGTTCGAAGATAACTTCGTAACAATTGCCAACGTCAAACAAAACAACTAACCAAATGGGGGGAGATACTCATTTCTCGCATACCGTCATGCGCATGCCGCAGATATATAATTTGCCGTCGTGCTTGCTTGGCTCGATGGTGATTCGGTTTTTGTAGCCCATGCTTGATCTCTTTATGTAATCTGCCAAATAAATTTACTATATTTGGTGCGGGTCAGCCTGCAACTCAGTCAGTTATTCGACGCCACCTTAAGTTTGATGGTGCCTGACATTGGATTTCGACGTTTTGGCCAGCAACTTGAGCATTTTACACTTGCCGGCGCCGTTGTGGCCAATGATGCCAAGGACCTCACCTGCTTCTATGTTGAAGCTGACATCGTCCAGCGCCTTGTGAGTGGGGCGCGTTCTTCAATCGGCCGGCCTGTGAGTCGCCGCCACTGATTGAACATAGTGGTTTTCATGCTCTGTAATTGGCCGAGCTGGTATTCTTTGGTGACGTGATTGACTTCGATGATGGGCATGGTTATTTAAAGTCTTCCTTACTAAGGCCGGTCTGCCTGAGAATAGAGGCAAACGTGCCCAATGGTATTTCTTTCTTTGGATCAGGAACAATCACGGTTTTTTCATCTTTGCGGAATTTTTTATGGCTGCCTTTTTGGGAAATAAAGATGAAACCGTGCCGCAGCAAGACATTAACAATCGCCCTTGATGAATAAAGCTCAGCCATTGACAGCGTATTCTCCAAGCAGGGCTTCTTCTATGGGGTGGTATTCTGACTCCCCTTCTTCAAAGTAGAGCTCGGTGGCCTCCTTCAAATTCTGAATCGCTTCGTCGATAGTGTCGCCACAGCTTGCTACTTCAACGTTTAAGCATTGTGAAACGTAATATTTGTCTTCCCGGTAAACGACAAATTTAAGATTTTTCATGATTCATTCCCTTCGTAATGGATACAGGGGGGTATTGTGGCCAGTTTTATGCCGCAACGGCGATCTGGTACCTTTCGCGGTTGGCCGCGTAGACTAGGCAGGCATGAATATCTTCCGCAGTGAGGTAGGGGAGGTCGGCCAAGATTTCAACAGGCGTCATGGCAGAGGTTAGATAGTCCAGAACATCATTTGCCGTCACGCGAAGGCATGGTTTTCCGCCGTGCTTGACTGGCTCGAAGGTGATGCGGTTTCTGTAGTCCATCCTTGATTTCCTTTTGTATTCCACAGAATCAGTTAGCTCACTGTATTTGGTGCGGACTAGCCTGCAATTCACTGCGACATGCGGTGTCACTTAAGCTTAATAGTGCCTGATGTTGGTTTCGACGTTTTGGCCAGCAACTTGAGTATTTTACACTGGCCGGTGTCGTTGTGGCCAATTATGCCAACGACTTCACCCGCTTCTATGTTGAAGCCGACGTCGTCCAGCGCCTTGATGGGGCGCGTTCTTCAATCGGCTTGCCTGTGAGCCGCTGCCACTGGTTGAGCTCGGTGGTTTTCAGGCTCTCTGTCTGGCCAAGCTGGTATTCCTTGGTGACGTGGTTGACTTCGATGATGGGCATGGGGCGATATCAGTTGGAGAGTGGTAACGCGATATTACTATCAGCGGACGGAGTATTTTTTTTCTAGTTCGTGAGCATAGGCAGTCACCTTTGGCACCACAGTGAGAAGCTCTGGAGCGAGGGCCGCGACAGCAGCATAAATTTCGGACATCTTGTCCGCCGCGTATTCATGTGCGATCAGATTTCTAAGTTCACGAATTTGTATAAGCTTTATGGCGTCATCTACCCATCCGCGCTTTTCAGCACGATGAATGCGATCCAACAGCGTGCCTGTAGCCGTGAGCTCCAGATCGTCAATTAGTCGCATCACTCTTTGCATGAGCAGATCAGATAGTCGGGCAAACCTGCTGGCTAACGATTCCAGGCGTTCCAGTTCTTCCGGCTGCCAGTCTTGCTGATTGAGTAGACCTTGCGTTCGGTTGATGGAAAAGCGCAAATGAGTAGCGGCGTTTTCCAGGCCGCGCAGCTCTTCCTGCAGTAGGAGCAGTTTATCCGCATTCATAGCAGCTTCCCTTCTTTTACAGCTAGACGAGCGAATGGCATGGAAAGATCAGCGTAGACAGCAAGATCAATTTTCTGATCACCCAGTTGTTGATGAAGTTGAGCAAGGATGGCTAATTTCTTCATTAGGTTTATTTTCCTGGATAAAACAAGAAGGTCGATATCGCCACCTTTGGCGGTATCGTCCACACGCGAGCCAAAAAGGTAGACAGCCGCATCCGGATCCACCGATCGGATGGATTGAATGATGGCGTGTCGTTCATTTTCGTGAAGGCGCATCGGGGTAATGAAAATAAATCAATGAACAAATCAACGGGGGCAGACACCAATTCTCGTAACTCTTGCCGGCCCCGTTGGTGCCAATAATACCAGCAACCTCGCCTTGCTCGACCAAGAAAGTGACATCGACCAGCGCCTTGAATGGGGCGCGTTCTTCAATCGGTTGTCCGGTGAGCCGCCGCCACTGGTTGAGCGCAGTGGTTTTCAGGCTCTGCGACTGGCCGAACTGGTATTCCTTGGTGATGTGGTTGACTTCGATGATGGGTATGCTCAGATGACATCCGCGAAATAAGACTCCGCCCGCTTGAAGAAGGCGTAGCTTAGAGGGAGCAGGATCGCAACCAAGATTATGCCGGGTACCACGGCCGCCAGATCCGGCGGCTGGTTTCTCAGCACTACGCTCTGAAACGCATCAATGATACCCGCCAGAGGGTTAAGGGTATATAGGGTATAGAGCAGGTTGGACCACTCGCCGGCAGCTTGTTGCTCCAATAGTTTATCCTTCACTAGTTGCATTGGGTAGATCACCGGGGAAGCATACATAAGTAGGGAAAGCAGCACGGGCAAGGCGGTCCCCATATCCCGGTAGTAAACATTGATAGCTGCGCCGGCAAATGCGATGCTTAAGGCTGCCAAAATTGTGTAAAGAATGATGAAAGGTACCCATAAGATGTATATGCTGGGTATATATTTAAACCAAATCATGAGTCCGGCCAGGATGATAAAGTTGATGCCAAGCTCCACAAGCTTCGTGACGACTGCCGTTATGGGGAATATCTCGCGAGGAAAATAGATTTTTTTGATCAGATTGGCATTGCCCACCACACTGCTTACTCCCTCCGATGCAGATTCTTGAAAGAAAATCCAGGGCATGAGCGCAGCGAAAGTTAGGAGAGGATAAGGGATGTTGCCACTGTCAATGCCAACAAAGCTCTTGACCAATGTAAAGATCAGCATGAGGATGAGCGGTTTCACTACAGCCCAGGCAATGCCCAGATATGCCTGTTTGTAGCGCAGTGTGACGTTCTTCCAAGCAAGAACAGTCATCAGTTCGCGGTATTCGACAAGATTTTTTACGACTGCAATCATATGCGTTGTTGCCCCTTTTGCTCTGTTGATTGAATGCTAATTTAATTTGTCCATTTTTTGGTTATCGGCCCGACTGGTTCTGAGTTCGTTGCCCATATATTCGGCGCCACCTGGTAAATCTTAAATTGCATTGTTCTACCAGGCTTCAGAATGGCGCCTCTAGTTATTTATTGTTGGCTACAAAATTTTTGTTGGAACATATTCAATGAACATACGTTTTTAATTTTAACATTTTTAATAAACCCCGGGCTACTTATGGTTTTGTGGATTGCCTAGGCATTGGGATGATTTTTATAAAACTTTTATAGCGGCGTACTTTTTTGCATAATCGTTACTTTGATTAGCAACTTAAAAGGATGCTTGTTTGACTTTTTAAGGTAAGCGCAGTGTGTTATAAAATATAAATTTGATTGCGTCTTGGGGTTTTATTTTTCCCCATAGAGTATATTGATCCGACCAACATACGTTTGAACTTATCTGCCAGCCAAGTTTCATACCGACAGCGCTAGCTGCTTAACCTCACGTGAGCGTAACAATTATATTCTGGAATACCGGTCCGTATTCATTACCCCTTTGGAGGCACTTCCATGCTAAGACAATTTCTTTTCGCCTGTTTGCTTGGCCTTATATTTGCACTACCTGCAAGAGCCATGAGTGTGTTACCACTTTACCTGGATGAAATCGTCAACGATGCCGCTATCGCATTCCAGGGCAAATCCCTTGAGAACCATAGCGAACGTGATCCACAAACAAATTCAATTGTGACTTATAGCACCTTTGAAGTGCAGGAGGTTCTCAAG
>JAIOPT010000059.1 GCA_021413765.1 Betaproteobacteria bacterium | reverse complement strand
ATGGGTGCTCGATGCCTTGCGCTCAGACCCTGAATTTGCGGTCGAATATCTCAAGCAGGCCATGTCGGAAATGAACGAGCCGGACGGTCGAGGTGCTGCACTGTTGGCTTTGCGCCAGATTGCCGAATCATGCGGCGGCATCGCCAAGGTTGCCGAAGCGGCGGGAGTCCAGCGCGAAAGCCTGTACCGTGCGCTATCGCCGAAGGGTAACCCGACCTGAACACTTTGCTGGCGGTGCTGAAGTCAGTCGGTATGAGGCTTTCCGTCGAGCCGGAAGATAAAGCACACGCGTGAGCTGCTGGCAAAACAAGGCGCATATGCGTAAATGTGGGCTCTACAGCAGCAAGAAGAAGACTGATCCAAAGCTTATTGCTCTTTTATTCATTAATAGCGCAAGCACGGCTTGATGAGGGAAGGCAGACGAGAGCCTGTTTTCTACTTTACCGATTGATTTAGAGCGGGGAATGGTGGTATCGAATCGGGGTGGAAAAATGGGCGATGGAGTAGATAGTTATGGTAAGTGGTGGAATGTTGGGCTTCACAAGCTCAGCGCCAACCTACGCGTAGCCTAGGCTACACTTGCTTCATTGTGTATCACATCTTCGAATTTCCAATAAAGTGAAGTGATTTCTTGCCCGTCATTATGTCGCATTTGTTTGCAGGCTCTCGCGAATGCGCCCGACAAGATGAAGTTCGCTAGTACATTCCATTTGCAACGTAAAATGGATACAGTATTACTTCGAACTGCTGATTGGATTCGAAAGTACAGTCGTTCCGGGTCAGGGTCGACTATAAGTACACGCTTAGGTCTCCATCGGAGTAAATCAACAATCATCTCAAAAGATTCCGTATCATCAATTGAGTCGGTCGCAGATTGATAACCAAATGTGGACCCTATAATGATAACGGATTGCATAGATTCGAAATTAGATTGCAGGGTCAAGTAACATTTGTCCGATGTAATATCGCTGGGCTCTGGCAGTGGGCGGTGATAGCCGAACGCTTCGGGGATACTGTCTGGAATCGCAAGAATCTGAATAGCGCGATTTATAATAGGCGAGTGTGCGAGCCCAAAGGGTACCCTATGATGTGGATACAAGCAGTAATGGCGGTGATGAACCGCATCGGCTAGATTGTCGTTGTTAAAGTTGAACAACGTAGATGCTGCGAAGTGGTCAAATACTTCATACTGAGCCACGCGCCTAACGCCCGGCACCGTAATCATCTGGGCGAACAATATTTCAATCAAGTTGGTAGGAGTATGCGCGTCCAATTCGTTTTGCGGTATCGACGAATAAAGAGTCGTGAAAGGTGATAGTGCAGGAAGAAGTCGTTCCTTTAAGAGCGACGTAGGTTGTCTGCTTGCATCAAATATTCCATTATGCCAAATCTCTTTTCGAATTTTATCAGCGCTTGGGTTGATTTCAGGAAGAGAGGCACCAGCCCCTAGAATATAAAGGGACTTGTGAGCTATGGCAAAATGAAACAGTGACCAGTCATACATGGCCTTATCTAACATTCTTTTCTCCTTCGTTGCAGTGATTGCGACACCATAGCTGGTGGTATGTTGCTGGCAGCCCGGTAGGTTAGGCTGAATGAAATGAAGCCCAACATCTGTCACTCTCGCAGTTGCACATTGGTTGCAATAGCCCAACAGGCTTGGAATTGGCCGTCTAATTGAAGCTGTAATCTACAGGACAGCATGATCTTCGTGAATGTCAAAGCATGTCGGAGTTTTTCAACGCTGTTCACATCAGCCTGCGTCCTGCCTGTACTTCCTGCAAAAGTTTGCGCACTGGCGTAGGAATTGCAGCTTGCAACGCATCATCCGCATCCAGCCACATCATGCCTGATTCCTGAATTTGCGTGGGTTTGTTAATTACCTGTAATAGCAGGGGGGTGATATGCAGCTTGAAATGAGTGAAAGTATGGGTGAATGTTGATAGTGCAAGTGAGTGTATTGTTTCCGTGCCAAAGCGCTGAAGGCAGTAGGCACTCGCATCCTCAACCTCACTTAGAAGTTGCGGATCCACTTGCGGAGGACACCATAAGCCACCCCAGATGCCACTCCCCGGGCGCTTTTCCAGCAGGATATCGGGGCCATTGAGCAGCAAAAGGAAGGTGCTGTGTCTTTCCGGCAGCACCTTGCGTAGGCGTGGCGTGGGCAGTTGTGCGACCAGTCCGTTCTGATATGCCATGCAATCTGTTTGCAGCGGACAGGTTGGGCATTGTGGTTTGCTGCGCGTGCAGATCAGCGCGCCCAGATCCATCAGGCCTTGCGTATAGACCGCGACATCACGCTTTGGTAGCGATGCTTCGGCTTGTTGCCAGAGTTGAGCTTCAATCTTTTTTTCACCAGTGTAACCTTCAATGGCATGGCAGCGAGCCAGTAAACGTTTGACGTTGCCATCGAGAATCGCGCGCCGTTCATGGAACGCGAATGCGCTGATGGCTGCGGCGGTGGAGCGGCCGATGCCGGGAAGAGCAAGGATGTCTTCGAAATGCTGAGGAAATATTCCCTCATGCCGTTGCATGATGAGTTGCGCTGCACGGTGCAGGTTGCGCGCACGCGAGTAGTAGCCCAGGCCGCTCCAGTACGCCAATACTGACTCTTCGCTGGCGGCGGCGAGCGCTGCGATAGTGGGAAAGCGTGCCACGAAACGGAGGTAATAGGGGATAACGGTGACGACCTGGGTTTGTTGCAGCATTATTTCTGACAGCCATATGCGATAAACATCCGCGCCCTGCCACGGTAAGCCGTGCCGACCATGTTGTTGCTGCCAGTCTATGATGCGATGAGCAAATAATTCTGAGCGCGGTTTATTTTGATTCTTGATCACGGCGTCAGATTTTGGTTTGTAGTGATGTGAGGCGTAGACCGTGCATTTATTTTCAGGCTGCCTTTCACACTGCCCTGATGAAGTGGGCTGATTGTGATCAAACCGTTATGTGCTTTCACATCGAGGCGAACTTGTGAAAGTTTAGCATTGGCGATTTTAAGCACTCCAATGCGTAATCCGCCTTCAAGATTTAGATTTTTCAGAGCTGCCAATTCAAGTGGCTGTTCCGTCGGGGAGGGTTTATTGGCAACGCTTGCTGCGTTCTTAGGCAGATATAAATCAGCGTCAAACTGGTCTACATCTATGTCGAAGCGTATGGCTGGATCTTGAAAACCGTTTACGGCCAATTTGGCTTTAATCTGGCTTTGCAGCAGCCCACCCGCGAGGTTGGCTTGAACGCTTTGGCGGCTGCCATCTATTTGCATATCACCCTTCATTTCGCTATTGATTGATTTATTCGGCAGCTGGCCACCCGTTACATTTACTGCGAGGGTCAGATTGGAAAGGTTGAGCTGTTGCTGCTCGATGTTGCCAGTTACAGGCGAGCCGAGCTTTATCTTGAATGCCTGTTCGGGTTGCTTCATATCCAGCTCTAACGCAAGCGCGCTACTCTTGAACGATTGAGGATTACCGGTCAAATCAAACAGAGCAAGATTGGCCATGATGTTGCCGAATGCATTATCCAACTTGGCGCTTAATGTGAGCTTGTCGCCCGTAAAATTATTCTGAGCCAGGTTTAACTCAGGCGCATCCAGTTTGGCATCGAAGTTATTTTTGCCTTGTACGCCAGTGGCCGTAACCGCTAATTTTTTCGTGGAGAATTTTTGCGTGTCAAAATTCGCGTTGATATTGCCGTTAGCCAGAACGGCCAGATTACTGATGTCGAGTGCTGCGCCCTTAGCTTGTAACTCCAGTCCATCCATTTGAAATTGCTGTTTTTTTAGATCGAAAGTCAATGTGGCTTTCATTTGTGCGGCTATGTTCAACTTGGGTTTGGTGGATTGAATGATTGCAGCAAAATCAATTTTGCCCGGCACACCATTGGCAATACGTCCGGTATTAAGGTTGAAGCCTTTCAGCACATATTGAGCAGCTGTGGTTTCATCCAGGTAGGTCAGCTCTGAGTCTTCCACGTGTACTGCGGCTATGTCGAACTCAAGCGGCGTTTTTTCTTTGTCAGTTTCGTTTTTGCGCAACAGGTCGTCAATATTGAATTTGCCGTTCTTCAATTTCACCAGAGCCGCCTTCAGACCACTGATCGAAACCTCATCCACAACCACTCGCCTGGATAGTAGCGGCAATATCGCTAACGAGACACGTGCACTGTCAATGTAAATAAACTCTTCGTCGCTCTGAAACTCAGACAATGATACCTTGCCAATATTGGCGCCAATGCTGGGGAAGAAAACCAGTTTGATATCGCCATTCAGCTTGAGATTACGTTGCTGTTTATCTTTCACCAGCTTGATGATCTGGGCCTTGTAATCAT
>JAIOPT010000082.1 GCA_021413765.1 Betaproteobacteria bacterium | reverse complement strand
CCAGAGCGGGTATCCATGCCTGACTTTGATATCGACTTTTGTCAGGAAGGCCGCGACCGTGTGATTGACTACGTGCGCGACAAATATGGACGGGAGGCGGTGGCGCAGATCGCCACCTTCGGTACCATGGCGGCCAAGGCCGTGATCCGCGACGTAGGCCGCGTGCTGGATTTACCATTTAACTTTGTGGATGGTATCGCCAAGCTGATCCCGCGTGAGCTGGGCATCACTCTGGAGGACGCGATCAAGCAAGAAGAACAGCTCAGAGAGCGCCGCGAAAATGAAGAAGAAGTGAAAGAGTTGCTAGAGCTGGCATTACGATTGGAAGGTCTTGTTCGTAATGTTGGTACGCACGCGGGTGGCGTGTTGATCTCCCCCGGAAAGATCACCGATTTCTCGCCTATGTATTGCCAGCAAGGCAGCGAAGCCACCGTCAGCCAGTACGACAAGGATGACGTAGAAGCAGTGGGGTTGGTCAAATTCGACTTTCTTGGCTTACGCACCTTGACCATCCTGGATATGGCGGTGGTGTGGGCGAACCAGCAACGGGCTGTAGACGGTGAACCACTCATAGATCTGCCTACCCTAGCGCTGGACGACCCGGATACCTACAAGCTACTCAAGAACTCCAATACCACGGCGGTGTTTCAGTTGGAATCCTCCGGCATGAAGGATATGTTGAAGCAAGCCAAACCGGATTGCTTTGAGGACATTATCGCGCTGGTCGCCTTGTACCGTCCCGGTCCAATGGATCTGATCCCTGACTTCTGCAAGCGCAAGCACGGCGCTAGTTTTGAGTATCCACATCCTGCCGTGCAACCTGTGCTGAAGGAAACCTACGGCATCATGGTGTATCAGGAACAGGTGATGCAGATGGCGCAGTTGGTTGGGGGCTATAGTTTGGGCGGTGCTGACCTGTTGCGCCGCGCCATGGGTAAGAAAAAGCAGGAAGAGATGGATGCGCAGCGAGCGGTGTTCATTGCTGGTGCACAGAAGGGCGGTACATCCGAACATCAAGCAGGGCAATTGTTTGACCTGATGGAAAAGTTTGCAGGGTATGGTTTCAACAAATCACACGCCGCGGCTTATGCGTTGGTGGCCTATCACACGGCCTGGTTGAAGGCACATTATCCGGCGGCGTTCATGGCGGCCACCATGTCGGCAGATATGAACAACACCGACAATGTGCGGGATTTCATCAAAGATACATTGGGCAATGGTGTGAAGGTGTTGCCGCCAGACATTAACCGCAGCGAGTTCCGCTTTAAACCCGTAGACAAGAAGACGATCTTATACGGCTTGGGGGCGGTTAAAGGTACGGGCGAAGCAGCCATCAGCGTGATTCTGGCATCGCGTGAGCAGGATGGTGACTTTAAGGATTTGTTCGATTTTTGCCGCCGTCTGGATTTACGTAAGGTGAATCGGCGCGTTGTGGAATCTTTGGTGCGCGCGGGAGCTTTTGATGCGATAGACACAAACCGTGCTGCGTTATTGGCCGCCGTGGGCGTGGCGATGGATGTGGGTAGTCAAGGCGCTGGCAACGGGCAAGACAGTTTGTTCGGCGAATCCCACGACACTCCGCAACAGGCGCTCCCCGTGGTGACTATGTGGTCGGAGCGCGAGCAACTCATCCAGGAAAAAGCCGCGATGGGCTTTTATTTCAGTGGACATCCGTTCAGTGCGTGGCGTAAGGATATTGCCACCTTTGTAAAGACCGAACTGGCAAACTTGAGCCCCAAAGAACAGCCGCAAATGCTGGCTGGTGTGGTGATGGCGACGCGTACTAAAATGACCGCACGCGGTAAAATGGCCTTTGTAAGCATAGACGATGGCACGGCGCAACTGGATGTTGCCGTGGGTAACGAGTTGTGGGCGCAGCAGCAGGCGTTGCTCAAGGAAGACCAATTGTTGATCGTGGAAGGTAAAGTCAGCAAAGATGACTACA
Organism: Betaproteobacteria bacterium; assembly: GCA_021413765.1. Lineage (GTDB taxonomy): Bacteria > Pseudomonadota > Gammaproteobacteria > Burkholderiales > Gallionellaceae > Nitrotoga. Next base: position 40,605 of record JAIOPT010000082.1, on the reverse strand, counting down.
CAGGAGGCTTGCGTGTGAGTGCCAGGCGCTTGTTTGACCTTAGCACTGCCCGCACCGCCAACGCCCAGTTGCTTAAACTTTCATGCAATGGCCAAGCCGATACAGCAAAGTTGCGGGAGTTGCTCAATCCCTATCGTCGTGCCGAGTCGTGCAAGGTCTTACTCAACTACCACAATGGCCAGGCGACCTGCGAAATGGCATTGCCTGACGAGTGGCGGGTGGAGTTGCGCGATGAGTTATTGGCGGGTTTACGTGGTTGGTTGGGCGATGACGGATTGAAAATCCTGTATCATTCTCAGTAAATTTAGCTTGTAACGGAACTCCCTCAATGAAAATCAGTTTTTTAGATTTTGAACAATCCATCGCTGAACTCGAGAATAAGATAGAGGATTTGCGTGGCGTAAATGATGATAAGGCGCTGGATATTTCACAAGAAATTGCCACCCTTACCAGCAAAAGCCAAAAACTCACCAAAGAAGTCTATGCCAAGCTAGGGGCATGGCAAATATCGCAAGTGGCACGCCACCCACAACGTCCATACACGCTGGACTACCTGCAAGGTATGTTTACCCATGTCGAAGAGTTGCACGGTGATCGTGCGTTTGCTGATGACCCCGCCATCGTTGGTGCCTTGGCACGCTTGAACGGTGAGCCGGTGATGGTGATAGGCCAGCAAAAAGGTAAGGATACCAAGGAAAAAATCTATCGTAATTTCGGTATGCCGCGCCCAGAAGGCTATCGTAAGGCGCTACGCTTATATCGATTGGCCGAAAAATTCAACCTACCGATCATTACCCTGATTGACACTCCAGGAGCCTATCCTGGCATCGGCGCAGAAGAACGTGGGCAGAGTGAGGCGATTGCTCGGAACTTGTATGTCATGGCTGAACTGAGGGTGCCTATCGTCGCCGTGATTATTGGTGAAGGTGGTTCTGGTGGTGCGCTGGCGTTGGGTGTGGCAGACCAGATGTTGATGCTGCAATATGCAATGTATTCGGTTATTTCCCCTGAAGGTTGTGCGTCTATTCTTTGGAAAAGCGCCGACAAAGCACCTGAAGCCGCAGAAACGCTGGCGATTACCGCAAATCGCCTGAAGACTTTGGGGTTGATAGACAAGATCGTCAATGAGCCTCTGGGTGGAGCTCACCGCGACCCTGCCGCCATGATGCAAACGCTGAGTAAAGCTCTGTCCGAAACCTTGAGCCAGCTTCAGAAAAAATCTGTGGATGAATTGCTTGCGCAACGTTACGAGCGTCTGATGAGCTATGGCAAGTTCAAAGAAACCGCAGCGCGTAAGTGATCCTGCTGCGCTTGTTCAGCATTTAATTTCTTTTCTAGAGCATCACACTAAACGTGATCAGCCAGTGTTGCTGGGGTTGAGTGGTGGTTTAGATTCTTGCGTGCTGTTGCATCTGTTGGTGCAAGCCAAACAGCTATCACATTTCCCATTTTCAGTAATCCACGTCAACCATCAAATCAGTCCTAATGCGGATGCGTGGGAGAAGTTTTGCGTTGAGTTGTGCACGCAGCATGAGGTGGCTTTTCAGGCTGTGAAAGTGGATGTCCCCAGAGATAGCGGTCTGGGGTTGGAGGCTGCTGCGCGCAAAGCACGCTATGCCGCGCTATTGGCGGGCGAGGGTGATGTGTTGTTGGCGCATCATCAGGATGACCAAGCTGAGACTTTGTTGCTGCAATTGCTACGCGGGGCGGGTGTGAATGGCCTGGCGGCCATGCCACCGTTACGAGAAGAAGAAGGGAAACGCCTCTTGCGACCTCTGCTGAATGTGTCACGTAGCCAACTATTGGCTTATGCGAACACGCATCATCTCAGATGGATAGAGGACGAAAGCAACGATAGTTTGCATTACGATCGCAATTTCTTGCGACATGAAGTTTTTCCAACACTGGGGAAGCGATTTGTTGGTTATCGTGGCACCTTGGCGCGCGTGGCTTCAAATTTGGCGGAAGCCGCTGAGTTGCTAGAACAAATTGCGCTGGAAGATGCAGCCGTTGCAGTTCAACAAGAGCACTTAGATATTGCTTGGCTGAAAGCGGCAACCCCGCAACGCGCAATGAACTTGTTGCGTTGGTGGATATACGATTTATCTGGCTTAAATCCAAGTAATGCAAGGCTGCACGAGATATTAAACCAGCTTTGTTACGCAAAACCTAACGCGAAAGTCATGTGTAGGTTAGGTGAGTTTTGTTTGCGACGCTATCGTCATTTTGCCTATATTGATAAAGCAGTTGAAGTGCAACCTTATAGTTTGGAATGGAATGGTGAATCTATTTTGAACCTGCCAGATGGCCGGAGACTTTTTTTTCGTGAGACTAATGGAGAAGGTGTAGCGAGAGATAGGATAAAGGATTGCCTTCGTGTTACCAGCCGCTTAGAAGGGGCTAGCATAAGACTTGATATGAACCGGCCCAAAAGAACTTTGAAAAATTTATGGCAAGTCGCTGCAATCCCACCTTGGCAGCGTGACAATGCCGTTATGTTTTGGCATGGTGATGAATTGGTTATGGTGTTGGGGTTGGGCATAGATGCTTCATGGAGGGCGCAGGCAGACGAGCTTGGCTTTATCGTGATGGCTGAACCCAATGTTGATTTCGCTTAAATCTTGGTGTTTTTAATTTGAAAATTATAATTTTATGAAGCGGTTACTTGATATGTTAATGGCGATAGCAGCCATCCTGCTGTTATTCTTGCCAATCTCACTCATTTTTCTTATGGTCAAACTCACTTCACCCGGACCTGCGTTGTTTTGGAGTGATCGGGTGGGTCAGGATAATCGTATTTTTCGTATGCCAAAATTTCGAACCATGCGCTTGGATACTCCAGCCGTTGCAACTCATCTGTTAAGTAACCCAAAGGAATATTTAACGCCATTTGGAGCGTTTCTTAGGAAAAGTAGCTTGGACGAGTTGCCTCAGCTTTGGAGTATTCTCAAGGGAGATATGAGCTTTGTAGGACCTAGACCGGCGCTTTTCAATCAGTATGACTTGATTGAGTTACGTAGCAAGAATGGGGTACATGAGTTAATGCCCGGGCTCACTGGATGGGCGCAAATCAATGGTCGGGATGAGTTGCCAATTTCTGAAAAAGTTGAGTGGGATAGAGAATATCTTGAGCAACAATCCTTCTGGTTTGACCTGAAAATTTTGTGGTTTACCGTATTAAAAGTCTTGCGCCATGAGGGAGTATCGCACTAATTTAGTGCATAGAAGATTGCAAATAGAGCAAAAAGGTATCATTAACAATTTTAAGGGGAGTATCAGTGAACCAAAATCACGAGCCGCAAGACAGCGAAATCAGCCTGTTTGAAATGTTTGAAAGTATTATCGGGAGCTGGAAATTAATTTCAGGGTTTATGGTTATTGGCATCATGGTGGCCTTGAGTTATCTTTTTCTAGTAAAGCCGCAATATGAGGCTACTGCGCTGATTGAGATAGCCCAAGTCATTGAAAATAGTTCTAAGATGGAGATTGTAAGTATTGAACCTCCTGAGATGCTTGTTACACGACTAAGGCAGCCGAGCGCTTTCAACCCAAACGTATTCAAAACTTGCGGACTAGAGAATAACGAGCGTGCAGGTGAGGCTCTAGTTAGTTTAATCAATGCCAGAGCTATTGAAAAATTAAAGTCGATAGTGATAATTTCTGTTTCTCGCAACACTCCTGATTTGGCACGACAGTGTGTCAATGGTTTGTTTGAGTCGATTCGTGACCAACAAGCTGAAAGGATGCAACTTTATCAAGAAGAAACGCATAATGATATGAAACGGCTTCAATCAGACCTGAGCGAAACTCAGGCTTTCTTGACAAAAATGGATAAGGCTGGCTTGTATCAAACGGCGTATCTCACTAAGCGCGATGCGTTACTTTATTATATGAAGCAGATTCAAGAATTAGACTGGAGATTGTCTAGTGGTCGCCCAACTAGGCTGGTTAGTCCAATATATGCATCAGATATTGCAACATTCCCTAAACGTAAGTTAACGTTAACGCTTGGAGTTGTGGTAGGTTTTATATTGGGTCTGCTAGTAGTGATTAGGAGAAGGATTCTGGCGAATAATACATCAAGTTTTTTCGCTAACACTACTGATTAAACCTCGTCTACTAAAAGCAAGATTTTGATTGTTAGCGTCTAAGCATTAGTAAATAAACTCTAACATTCAGATGCCATTATTCAGATGATACCAACGAATAATTATCAACCAGAGATTGATGGTTTAAGGGCACTCGCTGTTGTCAGCGTCATCATTAACCATTTCAGCAATGGCCTGTTACCCGGTGGATATCTTGGAGTTGATATATTTTTTGTCATATCCGGTTTTGTAATAACGTCTTCTCTAGCGGACTATCCCAGCAAGAACTTCGGTGATTTTTTATTAAGGTTCTACGTTAGGCGAATCAAGCGCTTAATACCGGCACTGGTAATCAGTGTAATCATAAGCGGTTTGCTCATGTGGATATTGGTTTCAACGCCTTCTGAATCACTTAGAACCGGGCAGTGGGCGCTTGTTGGCGGGGCAAATGTATTCCTAGCTAACCGTTCAACGGATTATTTTGCTCCATCTACAGAATTCAATCTATTTACACATACCTGGTCGCTTGGCGTAGAAGAGCAATTCTACGTACTCTTTCCTGTTTTGGTCTGGCTAACAGGATTCTCGCGCCGCACTCCCAATGCAGAAAAAAAGCTCTTGTGGGTGCTTTGTATTCTTTCGGTTGGATCACTTGCTACCTACATTTATCTGAACGACACAAGTCCATCTTTAGCTTATTTCTTAATGCCATCCCGTTTCTGGGAACTGGGTGCTGGATGCCTATTATTTGTCGGGATTGAAAAATTCCCATCTGGAATAGTGAAACGATTTAATCCATCACTCTTGTTCATCGTGATGCTCGCCGTTTTGTTTGTTCCATCTAGTCACGCAATTCAGGCCACCATCATAATAGTCATCACCACTATGCTGCTAATTGGATCAATACGACCAATGACAATTGCACATGCGGTTTTGACCAGGAAAGAGATCGTATATATAGGTTTGGCATCATATTCGCTCTACCTATGGCACTGGCCTGTTTTAAGCCTTAGTCGCTGGACCATTGGCATTACAGGGCGAACGATTCCATTTCTAATTCTTACAATCCTGCTAATTTCTTTTGCATCTTATCGTTTTATAGAGAAGCCATTAAGATCCCGTCAGTGGACAAAAAGCGCTAGAGGCATCTTGTGTTTAGGGCTAATCACAGTTGGGATTGGCATACTGGTTTTGGGAGTAATGATTCGACACCCATATCGCAATATCACGGAAAAAGAATCAGCGCTTAAGCGAGAGACAGTTTTCCATGGGCAATATAAGGGTATCGAATGTAATAATTATGCTAAAACAGATTTCAGTTTCTCCTGTACTTCCCCAAAGGGTAAAGACGTGCCTAGAGCCTTCTTTCTTGGAGATTCCTTTAACCAGCAACTTCTAATGATGAAGCTCAGGCTCCATCATAATGAAGGGTTGGATATTTATTCCTATTCTTCGAATAATTGTAATGACAAGCCTAAAGTTGAGAGGGGCGAATGCCTAAAACAAACCGAAGGGGTTTATTCCCTGACAATAGGCTCGATAAGGCAGGGGGATTTTGTATTGTTGTCCTATTACTTCCAGAACAATGATAGACAGTCATGGTTACTTAGCAATCAGGATTACATGCTATTTAAGGATTTTGCTCTTAAATTATCAAAGAAAGGGGCAAAACTCATCGTGCTGTCGCCGCTTCCTCAGATGACTAACTTGGAGGGTTTACATATCAGTGTTTGTCTATCATTACCGCCGGGTAGATTGGAAATATGCAGAGTAAAGAAAAAGGAAGTATTGCAATGGCATGATGCAACTCACAGATTACTTTCGAAACTTGAATCCGATGGACTCGTATATGAATATAATCCTATGGACTCTCTGTGCCTTGGCGGCTACTGCGACGCAGTAAGTGATGATGGTTTCCCAGTCTATTCAGAGGATGGCTATCACCTCACTGATTACGCGGTGGATAAGTTTGTGTATCCCAGTTTTCTCGATTTCCTGAGAATTCACGAGATAGATATTTCTAGAATATCCAAATAGTCATGGACGAGCAGCCATCAATAAACAAAAAATAAAGAACAGGATCACGTCAGAAGGGCGTCGGCGACATTGCCTTGCAAGCAGAGCCAGCCGTAGCATTCCTTTACGGTCGCCCTTAATCCAGATTTGGACAAACTTGTCTTTCCCCAATCCTACGAGCTTTGCTATTAAAGAAACTTGATTTAACCCCCAGTCACCCTTTAATACTTTTTGAACTCGGTAGATCATGGCACTTATTCCTTTATTTGCACCTACTTCATTCGTGCCGTGCTGGCGATATAGCATGCTAGCATGCTCATCAATGAGCCATCGGTAGCCATTCGCTCTTGCAAATGCATAGATGAACCAATCGTGCATCCAGACACTTTGCATGTCGCTCCAATGCTTTTTGAGCAAATTTTGAATAGCTCTTACTAATGATGGCTTCATGACGAAAGTGCATCCAGGCCCTGCTCCTTCAAAGAGGAAGTCCCAGTTTTTCTGCGATTGTGATTTATTAATGAGCTCTTTCTTCCCGGAAGGCCAGAATGCAATTACGTTGCTTGAGTACGCATCCGCCTTATTTTTTAATAACATTTCATGAGCGCGCGAAAGCTTGTCAGGAAACCAAATATCATCTTGATCAGCAAGGCTGACATAATCAAAGTCTGAGAAATCCACATCGTTTAACAACCGGAAAAAATTACGCGCCGCACCACCAAAGTGCTCTCCACTTGGTAATACTTTAATACGGGTATCTGATATGGCTCTTAGCTGTATGATTTTTTCCGTGTCATCTGGAGAGCTATCGATACTGACAAAGAGCGTTATATCTACCCCTGATTGTGCAAAGATAGAATTAATTTGCTCGTCCAGCCATTTAGATCCATTGTGTGCTGCCAGACAAACTGCGATTTTGGGAGGGGATTGAGAGTAATTGTCCGAATCACCAACAGTAATAGCAGTGTCTGAATGATCATTCGATGCTGTGATATTTGATTGGGTAAGTTTTGGGCGAGTTTTGCCGATAACCACTGCTAAAATCGCAAAGACTAGGGGCGCGCTACGAGATATGTATAAAGTGTCATAAAAAAAGGAAAGTGTTAGAAATGCGAATATAAAAATACGCCAGTTCTTACGTAATGTTTTGTCTTTTATTGGCAGCCAAATTAGCGATAAGATGAAAAAAATAAAAATTAAAAGAAAGGGTATCCCCCCATCAGCAAGTATCCGAACATACAAGTTATCACCGGAGTCACCGGTGCACTTGCCAAGACCAAATCCAAGAACATTTTCTCCAAGCACAACTGTATTCATTACAAATTGTAATTTCGATAGTCGCATGGCCAAACTCTGATCTGTCGCTAAAGAATAATCAAATTCGAAGCAGTATCCATTGGCTGGAGAGATATAGTCTGATGGAGCCAATGAAGAAATCAGGTCATTCGTAGAACCGATGACATTTGGGGCGCTAATATCTTCCCATCGGGAGGCTGATGAAGTTGTGAAATAAAATGCAACGCAAACTAAAATGGTGAGTGTTGTGCCGACTTTTATCAATACTTGCTTTGAGAAATTGGGTTTCTCTACATAAACTAGGGCAATAAGAATATGGATGAATGAGACAAACCTTGTTCCAGCCATCACGGTGATAATTAGAGCTGCTATCCACAAAAGAAAGGAGCGTCTACCAAGGAAAAAGGCGAGCCAAAAACTAAAATGTGCAACTAAGGCAAATTCGACACCATTTGTAAAAATTCCTGGTGCCCGTCCTGCTTGTTCAAAGTAGAAGAGACCAGAATTAAACCCAGGAAATGGAATCGTGACTTGCAGGATGGAGATTATTGCGAACAGATAGAGAAAGGTTCTAATGAGTTGGTATACTTGATTTGAATGTTTTGAATCTAGGTTTAATGCATATAGCAATGGGATTGAATAGAAAAGCAATCGGGAAGCAAGGAGCAAATTAGAAGTAAACCAAAAGCAAGAAATAAGTAGATAAAGTAATAAAAACAAAAAAATCAAGGTGGCTCTGACGCTTAAATCAATTCGATTGAATAGCAATATTGGTAAAGCGGATATCCACAAAATATCTTCCGGCTTAACCGTCACTGTAAAGCCTGGGATATCAAATAATCCTATCTTGGGGACGAACAGCATTACGCCTAGTAGGAGAATAAAGTAGTTGCCCAGCATCTTGTTTAGCTGGATAGGAATTTTAGGATGCATATTGCTGGTTTGATTAAGTAAGGGAGGCTATTGAGGAAACTCGTTCTTTAGTTTCTCAACGACATATTCGGAACCGAATTTGCTCAAGTGATCATCATCTCTATATAGCAATCGATTTCCTCTTTTCGCTATGCAATTGGCATCGCTACATAACGCATCTGAAAGATTAATTATTTTTACCCCCGGAAATTTTACCAAAACATCTTCGATGAAAACTTTGAAATCTTTGTAGCGTTCATCGAACAATGATTTTTTGATGGCACATTGAAAATCCTTTCTGAATCTCAGGGGACGGCTAGAAAGACAATTTTTAATATCAAAACCAAGTTCTGGTACATCGTGTAGATAGACTATTTGTTTTCCGGCATTTTGCATGGTAGAAATAGTGTTGGTCATGGCTATCCTAAGGGCTTCCTTGCTAGTGCGTTTTCCATATGGCTCACCTTTCAGCCTTAACATGATTCGCTTAACGTCAATCTTTCCAAACCCTTTTTCTGTTATGTACAAAGGGCCTCTGCTCGCTATGATGACTACTTTAATGGATTTGTTCGTAATCACCTCTTGAATGGCTGCTTGCGTTTTCTCAAGACAATGACGGCTATTCTCATTCGGCGCATCTTCGACAATCAAATCAATATAAGGTAGGCAGCCACCTCCGCCACCAAACAATGCCATGGATTCCCCGCGTTGCTTATAAAGTTTGCTCAAACCCCAGTATATTGCGGTTGCATGACTATCGCCCATAATGACGATCGTTGGGGGCAGGTTCCCTTCTATAAAGCAATTGCTATCTTTAAATTTATCGACATTACAAAGCCAAGAAGTACCTCTTGATATATCGAAGTCAATATCCATGAGCTCTTGAGTTTTCGCGTTGCCTCGAAACTCAAGTCCGTCCCGCTTGTAGGTATTAAAGCCGGCATAGCCCATCGCGGACATTAGTAATATAAGAGTCACTGTTTTTAACACTCCGTGCTTACCAAAACGTAATGGTTTTTCAACTATCCTGTAGGTTAACCAGGCGAGTAAAAAAGAAACCAACACAGCTATAACACGGATCGATGCTTCGGGTGTTTCACCTTGGATAATGCGTAGAAACGAAAGTAACGGCCAATGCCATAGATAAAGAGGAAAACTGATCAGCCCAACCCAAACCAGTATTCGATTCGAAAGGAACACACGATTCAACCAAGCTTTGGTGCCCGCTGCGATAATCATGGCAGTTCCGAACGTAGGCAATATGGCCCAAAACCCCGGGTAGCGCATCTCTCTCGTAATTACTAAAGCACTTACCAGAATCAAGATAATGCCAACGATGGACAATGTTTCTTGTGCCGATCCTTCGTTAATTCGGGACGATAGAGAATTAACTAGTTTCCAGATTGATTTTGTACTAAGCGAAGCTAGAATTTTGTGTTTGTAGAGGGAAAGATAAGCAAGTGCAGAACCTACAGCCAACTCCCAAAAACGAGTTTGTGGCGAGTAAAAGTTTGCTACGGAATCACTATGATAAGTAGCGATGTTAAACGCGAAGGAAATGAATGCTGCAGTGGTGATAACAGTGAGAAGATTGAATCCTTTTTTCCATGTTACCCAGAGTAACAGTGGCCAGAGAACATAATACTGTTCCTCGATCCCCAAACTCCACAAATGTAATAAGGGTTTAGTTTCTGCTGCAATATCGAAGTAACCACTTTCTTTCCAGAGCATGAAATTTGAGACAAATCCCGCGCCTCCCGCGATATGTTTGCCAAGTTGCTTATACTCGTCCGCTAGTAATACAAACCAGCCGAAGAAAAAGCATGAAATCATGACGATGAATAGCGCGGGAAATATCCGGCGAATTCGTCGGCTGTAAAATTCAACAAAGCTAAATGAGTTGCGATCGAGATTGCTTAGAATGATGCTGGAGATTAGGAAGCCAGAAATAACGAAAAAGACGTCGACACCGACAAATCCACCCCTAACCCAATTCGGGAAAGCGTGGAAGGCAACAACAGATAACACGGCAATAGCCCTAAGACCATCGATGTCGGGACGGTATTTTGGGTGTAATAAATTATTCGTGGGGGAAAGCTGAGAAGGTTTCATGCTTGCAGATGAAAGTTGCTATTCTCCATAATGGGGGTTGTAATGCGCGGTCTGTATGATTCACTGAAGGCTAGCATTTTTGCATCAGTTAGTGCGTCGCAACCCCAGCAAAATATTCGTGAACAATTTGACGTTCGTGGGGGCAAGAAGCTTGTCGGTGTTCAGCACAAAAGAGCCTTCATGAGTGCATTGAATATAGGAAGCTGCGAATGCTAAAAGCCTGATGTCATCTAGCACACCTGATTTTTTTTCGTGCTGACAGCATGTTGTAATCGCTATTGATAGCTCATTCCAGGATTCCACACGTTGAACTGATTCATAGAAAGTCCAGAAGGTATTCCCTAGTGTAATGACACATTTATTGTTGACCAGAGCTTCCCAACCCATCCGACCCGTTAGGGTAATTACCCCAATACAGTCTTTTAGTAACTTGGAAACATCATGTGATGGCGGCAGCATGATGACATTGGGCATATAGGAAAGCTCGTGGTAGAAATCCGGTTTTCGATACCCCTGATTCCCACCATGTTCTTTGACTACCAGCATAACGCCTAACGGTAAAACCTTCGCGATTAGCTTGATAAGTGCGAGCTGATCGGAAAAGTAAAACGCACGCACTAATGTCGAAGATTCTGGCTCGTAATGGAGCGGGTAGATGAAAAATCTATCACTTGGTGAAACGTTTTTCGAGAACAATTTGTTCCTTGCCCAGCGTGTGCGCCAAACATTAATTTTTTTATAAAGTGCCCACCGAATAGGGTTCTTCAGTGGGTGCCTTCTTGCAGATATCGAATTAACTGGCACTTTCTCTCGAAGCGTTCTATCGAACAATGCAATTAATTTGGACTTTGTAATTAATTTATGAGGCTTCTGTGTTGCCTCCATATACGCAGGAAGTCGAATCTTGTCTCTAAGGCCCGTGATGTGATCCAACGCCTTACTCTTGATATCTTCTGGAACCCCGTTCTTAACAAAGGATTCGTAATAATCTCTCATGCCCATGGGTTCGTCGTAGGACTTGTTGCAAACTACAACTCCTGGCGTCATTTTGGAAGGGCGTACTGAAAAGTAGTTGATTCCATTTTTTTCTGCTACTGCTTTTAATACGGCATCTGCAACGCCTGTTATCAATTCTGAAACAATGAAATCAATGCGTACCTTACTTACCCATTGGTCGAAAACCTTGAAACAACCGACTAGGTACTTCAATTGATGTTCATGTGAAACTTGTTTATCCCCGAAATAGAAAGGGAAAAAATTGAATTCACGCTCAGAATAAATGGCGCGCATGAAATTGAAATCAGGATACTGATTTTGCAGACTTTCCAGTGCTCCGATAGAGATATCCAATGTAGACCATATTTTTTCGATTTCTTTTTCAAACTCAAAAACTTGTTGGTTTTCAATCGAGCCGATTTCTCGAATGAAGATAGATGTAATCCCATGATTATTTTTCAAATCCCGGGCTACCAAAGAGAAAAATTTTATGTGGTGAGAATTGCGCGGAAAAAAGGCAATTGTTGGGGTCATTTGAGTGTTTCTTTGGCTAATCAAAGGAGATGTTTCTAACTTTGCGAATAATACGCAAAGAAGTCTTTTCAGAAAGACTTTTTAATATCAGATATTTAATCATTAGTCGCAGCCCAAGTTTGATCCGCCCCAAGGCTACTTGAAACAAGACCAAGTTCTTGATTCTATTACCGCACTCAGCAGTTAGCGTTGATTCATTCAACATTTTTTTGACAGCTGGTAGCGCACCAAAATCGAACCATTTTTTTTCTACATATCTCACTTGCTCACTGTAGGCATCGTTCTGATAACGCAAATAGACCGGGGTGTCTCGGATAGTACGTATATATAGTGGGGCATCAACATACCCGAATTTATAGCCAGCAAGTGGGAATTGCAGTAGAAACCACCGATCTGAAGACGAAACGCCTGGAAAAAAGGCAAAGGCTTCGATAAGGAGTTCTTTTCTGAATAAACCGTACATAAAAAGATTATATTTCATTGGAGAAACAATCTTATTGGTAAGTCTTAGTTTGGAGCATTTTTCTGGATTATTCCTACCTTGGAACCGGACGTAATTTATCTTTATGTTCAAATCGGATTCTGCAAGATTCAATGCACCGGACTGTGCGACGGCAAAGCGTTCATTGCTTTCCATTTTCTCTACCAAACGGCTTATGAAAGCGCAATCCCAACTATCGTCAACTGCAGCCCACATGAAGTATTTCCCCTTTGCCTCATGCAGAACGGCCTTGAAATTTCCAACAATTCCTAAGGCGTGTTCCTGACTTACTACTCTCACGTTTTTTTCAGAAGCAACGTATTCGGAACAGATGGCTGATGTCGAATCAGTCGAAGCATTGTCCGATATGATTAATTCAATATTCGGGTAGTCTTGATTCAGAAGTGAATCCAACGCACGACGTATCCATTTTTCCCCGTTGAATACTGGCATTCCAACACTCACTAGTGGGTGATTCATGAACTCTTCCGATGAGGTAACACCAGAAAATTCACCCCTGGCACATGCCTCAGAAATGCTTCCCTGAATCCACTGGTCGAAAAGTTTATCGCAAGAAAGCAATAAACCATGGAGGCTACAACATAGAACGACACAAGATAAAGTAAGTTATTTGAGAAGACGAATTTTGCTAGGAACCAAGCTGGCAGGTAGGTTATACACACCATGACAGTTACAGTAATTATGGGGCGCAACCAGGCGCCAACCGTTTTATGGAGTTCCTTTTGGTAAACGTTTGGCACTAAGTAACATGCGTTTACCACGGAGGTTACAACCCATGAGAAGGCAGCGCCTGACATTCCGAACTCACGGATCAACAACACCGTGATTGGTGAGACGACTATAAGTAATAGCAGAATCGACCTGATAATATAAATTGGCTTACCGCTGGCAGAGACGTAGGTACTCAATAGCCGCAACGCCCCATTGAGATAGAATCCGATACTCAGGAAAAGCATGGGAAGTAGCAATGCCTCCGCCTTGGTTTTATCCATAAGGAAAGTGAATACTGGCAGGGTAAGAAAAACCATAAGAGCGAACAAAGGCGCGAGGCCGAATGTCAGCAGATCTTGTAGTGCAAAGAATCTTTGGTGGGATTTTGTCTGGTTCTGCTGATATTCCAACTCGGAGAAAACAGGGAAGATCGCCTGAGCGATTGCATCGGTAATCAGTGTCAACTTTGTGACGGTCATATAGGCAAAGCTATAAATACCCAAGACCCCAATCGGCAGCAACATGCTGATGAGCAACTTGTCGAATTGCTTGTAAATGACAGCCAGTAGTGAAATCCAAGCCATTATGACGGAATAATCCTTTACCTTCCTGATGACATCAGTCGAGACTTTAGGCAGCAGTGCGCCAGGCGGAACGAAACTTGAGACAAAGGACAGATAGACCAGTACGTTAAGCACATTCGTCGCCGCAATCCAGTAGGCAACGGAGATGATATCGCCACCGCGCGCGAGCAGTATGATGATGCCGGCCTGTTGCAGGATGGCAACAAAGACATTGATGGAGTTGTTGATGTGCATCCTCTGGAAACCTACACAGATGCTGGACAGGAATGCTTTGGGAATGGCCAGTAGTGAAGAGGTGCCGATTATCAGAAGCACATGCCCCGCCAAACTGGGGCTCATAGTCGTCAGCTTCACCCAAGACCCGATGATGAGTGGCACCGAAAGCGCAAACACCAATGAAAGTAGCAGATAAGCTAACCAGTAAGCGGTAGAGAAGGTTTGCAACAGCTTTGTTACGTACGCAGAATCAGTTGCCTGATACCCCGCCAGTTCTCGCATTGTCGTCTTGGTCATGCCGAGATCCAATGCGGCAGTGAGTAGGGTGCTCAACATGAGCGAGAAGTAGATGATTCCCAGCCCATCCTCGCCGAGTGACGTATAGACGTACTTAAAACTGACGAACCCTATCAGAATGAGCGCGGACTGTCCCAGAAAATTAGACAGGATATTCTTCTTAAGCTGAGACATCGTGCTTAACTCTGTGCATGCCGTTTGCCATTCAAATCCCGGTCAGAAAGTCGCCGCGACCTGTTTGGACTATCCCTAATCGCTTATCCACGGATTCGAATTGATGAGATCATCGATTTGTTTCTTTTCTTCAGCCGTCAACTCTCTATAGTAGCCAGACATATATTGATCACAGATACCTTTTTTGCTCAATATGTACTTGCCTTCAGCGACTTTGAGGAAATTATCCTTGCCAGGCGCTTCAGGCATTTTCTCGAGAAATCTGTTCAATTTTCTTTGTGCTGCCAGAGCTGCGTTCATATCGCCAGCCTTAAATTTTTCATAGATATCCACGATCGGATTCACAAACGGACAGGCCTCGACGGTGGTTCCACCTTTAACCCCAAGGCAAAGGCTGGCATACAGGGTTCGGACAACGGCTGTCAGCACCTGAAAGTTCTCGTCTGCCATGCCAATCACCTTTTCCGTATGCACGGCATTGCTGGTGCTGAATTTGACGCCGGCGATATTAGGGTAGCCTTTCATTTTTGCCACAAATTCCGGTGGGATGAATCGGCACCAGTTGGCACTGGTATACATCCATAGTGGTTTCTGTGCATGGTCGGCAAGCTTTTTATATTGCCACTCTATGCGCTCCAGACTTAGCAGGGTGTGGTATGGCATCACATGGTACGCATCAAAATCGAGATGTGCCGTATCGTTCATGAAATCCAGCGAGTCACGCATCGCAAAAAACCCCGCCCCGACAACCAGGGGTGATTTTCCGGCATTAGCTTCGACCACCGTTTCGACCACACGCAGGCGCTGCCGGTAGGTGAGGTTCATATCTTCCGCACCCGTACCCAGCACCCAGAATCCACCGATATTCTTGGTATTCAGATACTCAACGAGTCGGCCAAGCGCTGGTTCATCAATCTCACCGTCTTTTGTCAATGGGGTTAGTAGAACTGGAATTACCCCCTCAAGTTTACGCATACTAGATTTCTCCCTTTCTTATCATTTCCAAATATGTGCCGGCAACGATCAGATCGGCCAGCTCATCAACATCTGTCGAGTGGTATCTATCCATCACATACGGTATCTGTCGCTCACTAACGAAGCGCTTTTCCCGTACAAAATAATCCCGCTTTACTGCATAGAGTGCCGCATTATAGATATAGAAGGGCTCTCTCGGATCTAGCTCGGGATCATTGCAATATGCAACCAGGTTGCCATTCTTATCGATACGCTTAAGGATAGGATCTCTTTTCTGGAATGGCCCTTTTACTCCTGCAAGCGAGGATAAGTCACTTCGCCATAGACGCTCGATTGCATCGTCAATATGGGATGACTTGCGTATCGGTGCAGTGGGTTGGAGTAGTACGATGATGTCGTACTTCTGGTTCTTTTCCTTTTCCATATACTCAAGGGCATGCAAAACCACGTCTATATTCCTGACCTCATCCGTCGCCAAATGCTCTGGCCGCTTGAAAGGGGTGGTTGCCCCGTACCGCCTTGCCACATCAAGTATCTCTTCATCCTCGGACGAAACGACCCAGTCAGTGACACGAGTGGCTTGCTGGGCAGCCATGATCGAATAGGCAATCATGGGGTGCCCATCTATGTCCATGATGTTTTTTCTTGGGAGGCGTTTTGAGCCACCTCTTGCAGGAATCACCGCAAGTACAAGAGGGCGCCTATCACTGTTATCCGGTTTGTTTTTCATGTGCTATCGTGATTTACCTAGAGTACTTCCGGTAAGGTTGGCAAGGGTTCCAGTGTGCTCGTTAAATTCTCTTCAAGAACCCATCCGGTGCGACACTTATCATTAATTTATTATCGATTTGTTTATCAATCTCAAATTCCGGATGTGATTTCAAGTAGGCCCATACCGCAGTCTTGGGGTTGTCACCCTTATCCCATGGACGATCTGGAAAAGACCCGGCAGGCATGTCTTCAATGATGGTATCGAACACCACGCAATAACTACCTTGAGTAGCGAGAGGAGCATAGGCTTCGAGTTCAGCCAGGACATGTTCATGGGTATGGTTCGAGTCAAGGCATACCAGGATTCGAGAATGGCCTTTGGCTCGCTCGTGGACTTGGGCAATAACATCAGCAGCAATAGACGATCCCTGAATCATTTCGATGCGGTTAGCCATCGGATGAGCCTCAATGGCAGAACGATTATGGGAACGAATGTCGATGTCTATTCCCAGAAGTTTGCGTCGTGGTTTTGATGGGTCAAGCATCTGCCCATTTTGGACCGCATCACAATAATCTAGTAACGCCAACATGGATGCGCTCATGATGAGCGAACCGCCATGGGCTATCCCTGTTTCAATAATAAAGTCTGGTCTTGTTTGCCAAATCAACTCCTGCATAGCAACAATATCTTGGGGATATTGAATGATAGGACGACCAAGCCATGAGAAGTTATAGGCGTACTGACTCTTGATCGACTCAAGAGTAAATTCACGCGAAACTGACCCAAGATTTGGGTTTTTGCCATTATTAGTGATGCGAGTTAACACTTCTTCAGAAAACGCCACAATTGCTCCTCAGATTAATCAGTAAGTTAAGAATGACCAGATGTTTGGCGCGATTATAGTTCGCCTAGTGATAAAACATTACATCCATCAGGTAGATGGGGAAGAATCTCACTTCTGTATTTATTGCTCGAAATCAACACCGTCTTTGGTGCGATGTTCAAAAGTTCTTGTGGTGAAATGACTTTTTGGCCGAAAGGAGGGATAAACATTCCTTGCTTCGCCGGGTTGAGATCAACCACATGTGATATGACCGCGCTATCAAGTTGACAGAAGCTCAGGACATTGCCTCCGCGTCCTCCCGCGCCCCATAATACAACTGGCCTAGGCAGCTCACGAATTTTCTGGGCAATGGCGTCAAGTTGTGTTCCCCAGTTACTGCCTTTATTGATGGCATTGAGCTTCTTTCCCCATAGACCGAGCCATTCCCCATTAAAGTAGCTATGCGTCTTCTCAACCACCAATCCATGTCGAGCAAGTAACGATGACAGCGATGATATGGAAAAAATGTTTGAACACTCCGGATAAATTGAAAAGGCATCCTTTTCGCTGATTATTCGTGAGGCATTTGTGAACTCACAATAGACTCTTCCCTCCGACGCCAGCGAAGCTGATACTTTTTGCATGAAATCATCAAGGCCAGGGATTTCCTCAAGGGTATGGCGGAGGATGAGTAACTCCACATCAGCGCTTTCAGAACCAGTCCAATATCCTTTGGAAATGAAGATCGAGCCTTCTGCCACCGGGTCAAACCCTTGTACATTCGAATAGCCATTCTCGATAAGGAGCTTGAGTAAGTCACCGCGCCCACAACCTATTTCAATGATCCTTGCTGCCTTATTAGGAATAATAGACTGAATATCTGCAACTATCCTGCCAAAGTGCCCAAGGGCAATACCGGATGAGGACTGTTCATTGTTATAGTTGGCATCAAAGTCGACGTGTTTCCCCTTTCTAATACTGATGTGATGACAATCACTGCACCACAAGAAGTCGACGTTAGTCAGCGGGAAGTCCTTGATCTGTGCCGCGTTAGCACAGAAATGGTTCTGGATAGGGGGGATAGCATCAAGCTGGAGAAAGGCTAGATTCTCGCTACCACACACATTGCATTGCATTTTCATGGTTCTATTTCCCCTGCATCGCGTTCGCTAGAACGGCCAACACCATATCCTGCTCATTTTTTGTCATGTCGTGGTACGACGGGAGATTGATGGCCCGTTCGCAAAGACTCTTTGCAACTGGATTGCTGGTAGTTGATGTTGAGAAGGGTGGTAGGGTACTCAGAGGCCAAAAGAAAACCCGGGCATCAATATCTGCTTCACGGAATATTTTTTGAAGGAACTCTCTGGTGATTCCGGATTCTTTCTCAAATACTACCGTTGGCATCCAGTAACCATTTACCGTTCCTGCTTTTTGGGGGTTCAAGCTCAATCCCGGTATCTTGCGGAGGCGCTCAGCATAGTGTTCGAACACCTCTCTTTTCCGGGCGATCAATTCTCCAATCCTCTCCATTTGGGCACAACCAATAGCCGCCTGGATGTTGGAAATTTTGTATTTGAACCCGACCATGTCGGGCCAGAATTGACGAGTCTGGCCACGAGCCCTTCCATGATTGGAAAGGGTGAGGACTTTTTCATATAAATTGTCGTCGTTAGTGACGAACATACCACCTTCACCAGTGGTGATGGTTTTGGTACCGTGGAAAGAGAATGTACCGAACTCGCCGATGGACCCCGCCCGCTTGCCATGCCAGACTGAACCAATGGCCTCCGCCGCGTCTTCGATAACCGGAATACCGTGGCGCTTGCCTATGTTCATCAGAGAGTCCATGTCACAAAGGTTGCCATAGATGTGAACTGCGATGATGGCTTTGGTGCGTGCAGTAATGGCTTTTTCTACCTGCTCTGGATCTATACACCAGGTGTCCGGCAAGACGTCCACAAAAATCGGAGTCGCCCCCAGATAGGTTATTGGTGCTGCCGAGGCGATCCAGTTGGTATCTGCTACAATAACTTCGTCACCTGGACCAACATCCAATGCTGCAAGACCCATATGCAGGGCACCTGTACAGCTGGATGTAGCGATAGCATGCTTGACCCCAAGGTGCTCGCGGAACAATTGTTCGAAGCGCCCGATGTACTCATAGCAACGTTCACCCCAGCCGTTTATGGCAGCATCGGTTGCATAATCGATTTCCAGTTGGGTGATGGAGGGCTTTGTGTAATGGATACGGGACATTTAAGAATCTCAGATGATTTTCAACTCAGGCACAGCCACAATAAATTTTCCGCCCCATTCCCGTACGCAAGCTTGCTGAGCTACTACCTCTTCTGCGATGTTCCACGGCAGGATAAGAACCACATCGGGTTTGCGTTCACGAATCACCGAAGGAGGCAGAATAGGAATGTGTGTTCCGGGCATAAATTTACCTTGTTTGGATGGCGCCGCATCACAAACATAAGGCAGTAAATCCGGCTTGATTCCGGCGTAGTTTAACAGAGTGTTACCCTTTGCCGCTGCGCCGTAAGCCGCAACAGACTTACCGGCACGTTGTTGTTCGATCAAAAAAACAGCGAGGTCGTTTTTTACCCGATCTGCGCGTGGCTGGAAATTCCGATAGACCGCAAGCTGACGCAAGCCTTGCTGGCCCTCTTCTTGCAACAGATTTTTCACCGCATCTGAAGTTTGCTGGGCATCGTCAGCATGGCAGCCGTAGATGCGAAGACTACCGCCATGCGTGGGAATTTGTTCTACATCAAATACTCTCAGCCCGCTAGCGGCGAATATACGATTTACCGTATGGAGGGAGAGGTAGGAAAAATGCTCGTGATACACGGTGTCAAACTGGATATGTTCGATCAACTGCATGAGGTGGGGAAATTCTAGCGTGATTGTACCGCCGGGCTTGAGTGCGGTTTTGAGTCCGGCAGTAAAATCATTGATATCCGGCACATGGGCATATACGTTGTTGCCCGCGATGAGGTCTGCTTGCATACCTTCGCTTAACAAGCGCGTTGCCAATGAAGCGCCAAAGAACTCACGTCGCACAGGTATGCCCAGGCTCTCTGCAGCCGTGGCAGTGCTGGCAGTAGGCTCTATTCCCAGGCAGGGAATACCTGCCTCAACAAAGTTCTTGAGCAGGTAGCCATCATTGGATGCCACTTCTATGACCAGACTGTCTTTGCCCAGATTCAGGCGTGAGCTAATCATGCGCGCGTAGCCAGCTGCATGGTTCAACCAGCTTTGAGATACCGAGGAGAAGTAGGCATAATCATGGCTGAATAACTCGTCGGCCTGTGCGTAGTCTTCAGTCTGCACCAGCCAGCAGTGCTCGCATACATAAAGCTTCAGCGGGTAGTAGCGCTCTGGGTTTTTTAGGTCTTCGCTGCCCAGGTAGGCATTTGAGGGCGGAGCGAAACCTAGATCCAGGAAAACATGCTCAAGAGAAGTGTGGCAGTGGCGGCAGATCATACGGTAATTCCGGGAAAATCAACTGTTATTGGAGGATGGCTGGAGTCACGTGGTGAAAGGTCAGCGATCGGGAGAGGCCACGTGATACCCAAACGAGGGTCGCTACAAGAGACCCCGCCTTCCGAAGCGGGCGTGTAGAAAGCCGTATGCAGGTACAAAAGTTCGCTGTCATGCTCCAGCACCTGAAAGCCATGGGCGCAGCCCTCGGGTATGATGAGCATGCGTGCATTGTCAGGGGAAAGTTCTTCTGCATGCCATTGCAGGAAAGTGGATGACCCGCTACGCAGATCGACCGCCACATCCCATACCCGACCTTTGAGACAACGCACCAGCTTTATTTCCGAGTGTGGCGGGCGCTGGAAATGCATACCGCGTACCGCCCCGATATGGGTCGTGCGGGAATGATTGATTTGTACAATACGGCGCTCATCGATGATAGACGCCAGTTCATGTTCGCAATAGTAACGGGCGAATGCGCCACGCTCGTCAGAGACATAAGATGTTTCAACAACCATAACTCCCTGTAGTGCGGTTGGCATTAGTTTCATTTTGCCCACGCCCTTTTGTAGGATTGGGCTTGCGCAATGAAGGCTGTCAGCTGTGTGCGGCTCTCGATAAGACCTTCAGACAGGTAGGCTCGATACCATGCGGCGGTAGCGTTGAGCGCATCATCCAGTGACCATGTGGGTATCCAACCAAGTTGCCCGTATGCCTTGCTGCTATCAAGATAGAGTAGGCCAGCTTCGTGCGGCTGTGGGCGTTCAGTCAAAACCCAGGCGAGTTCCGGCCAATAGGCTTTCATTTTTGCCAGCACGTCAACGACAGTACGGTTATCTTCTGGTTCAGGGCCAAAGTTCCATGCTTCTGCAAATTCCTTACGTGCTTCTAGAAGCTTCTGGCCAAGCAACAGGTATCCGCTCAGGGATTCCAAAACATGTTGCCAGGGGCGGGTGGCTTGCGGGGAACGAATTTCCAGTGGGTTGCCATTAGTGATCGAACGTACCAGGTCAGGGATCAACCGGTCTTCGGACCAATCGCCACCACCGATGACATTGCCAGCGCGCGCGGTGGCAAGCAGAGTTTTGTTTTCGTGAAAGAATGCGCTTCGATAACTGGCCGCAACCAGCTCTGTGGCTGCTTTTGATGCGCTATAAGGGTCGTGTCCGCCGAGCCGGTCGGTCTCGTTGTATCCTCGTTCCCATTCCTTGTTTTCATAACACTTGTCGGTAGTCACCACCACGATGGCTCGTATGCTTGCCGTATTACGGCATGCCTCCAATAGATTGGCGGTACCCATTACATTTGTGGACCAGGTTTCCAGTGGGTCGCGATAGGATTGGCGCACCAAGGGTTGCGCGGCAAGGTGGAAGACGATTTCTGGCTGGAAATCCCTGACCACACGTGACAATGCAGAATAGTCACGAATATCCAGACGCTGATCAGGAATATCCAGATTAAGCAAGTTCCAGTGATTTGGGTCAGTGTTTGGTTCCAGGGCAACGCCTGATACCAGCGCACCAAGCTCGCTAAGCCATAGTGCCAACCAGCTTCCTTTAAAACCAGTGTGCCCGGTCAGTAGAACACGCTTGCCACGATATTGTCCGCCAAACAAATTTAACCCCATACTTTCCAGGGTGGGTTGATATTCCACAAATCTTCCAGGTGATTTTTATCCCGTAGCGTATCCATCGCTTGCCAGAACCCTTGGTGCTGATAGGACAATAACTCTCCTTCGTGTGCCAATTGCTCCAATGGTTGAGCTTCCCAGCTGGTTTGATCACCTTGTATGTAGTCGAACACCGATGGTTCGAGTACAAAGAACCCACCGTTGATCCATGCACCGTCACCCGCCGGTTTTTCCTGAAAGCTGAGTACCGTATTCCCGTCCAGATTTAAAGCCCCATAACGTCCCGGCGGCTGGATTGCTGTAATGGTAGCTTTTTTTCCATGCGCGCGATGAAATTCAAGCGTTGCGCCTATATCGAGGTCAGCAACCCCATCGCCATAGGTGAAACAAAAAGTTTCATTACCAATATAGTCGCGAACTTTTTTCAGGCGGCCGCCAGTCAGGGTATCTTGCCCTGTATCCACAAGCGTTACTCGCCAAGGTTCAGCATGGCGCTCGTGCACTTCCATGTGGTTCTGGGCCATATCTAATGTGACGTCCGATGTGTGCAGAAAGTAATTAGCAAAATATTCCTTGACGATGTAGCCCCTGTAGCCCAGGCAAATAACAAAGTCATTGATCCCGTAATGAGAATAAATCTTCATGATGTGCCAAAGAATCGGCTTGCCACCGATTTCGATCATAGGTTTTGGTTTCAGGTGGGATTCCTCGCTAATGCGGGTTCCTAGACCCCCTGCAAGAATAATGGCTTTCATGGGTTTATGGCTTCAATATCAGGCCTTGGCCTGTGGGTAAGGGTAATACTGTGGTTCCCAGTTGAATGCAGAGAGCATCAATGGCGTTCTTTTGCGCATGACGTCCTTTGAAGCCGTAGTCATCCAATACCACTACGGCGCCTTGGCTGAGTTTGGGCCAGAAATATTTGAGTGCTTCAACTTCAGGGTGTGCAGCGTTCATGTCAATGTGTAGATAAGAAATAAGTTCAGAGTCGATTTGCTGCAATATCTCCGGAACGAACCCTTTAACCAGCACTACACCATGCTTATCCTTGAATTTTCGTTCAATTTCAGGAAATATGCCGCTGTATTTGTCGTTTTTATCTTTGACATAATGGATTGATTCTCCAGCAAATAGGTTTGATTCGTCGATACCTTCCCATGAATCTACCAGAAAAAAACGCTTGCTATGATTGTTTGAGAGAAACCCTGAATAAATCATTCCAGTCAGGGCGGTAGTCCCTAACCAAGTACCACATTCGACCAGATCACCTTTGCATTCCTGCACCGCGCGTCTGATTGCCCAGCAGTTGACAAGTACCCTCCATGGAGCTGGATGCGTGAATCCTGTCTGGACTGCGGCTTCTTCATATGCGTGCATGAACGACTTGTCTTTGAGGAAATCTGCATTGTGCGCGGTGTAAAGCTTATTGTGTCCATAAGCTATTGGGCCGGAAACAATCCTCAAACCAGTAAGATACCTGACTCCTTTTATCAGTGGGCGGAGGGCTTTCTGCAACCCTACTGGAAGGCTATAAAAAAGTGCTTTCAATTTTTCCATTACATATTCCCTAATACACAATTCACAATATCTCTTGAGTCAAGGCCGTGAAAATCCAGCACTTCGAGGTTTCCGCCACAGGCAGGGATATCTTCGATTCCTAGACGTTTGAATAATGTAATTTTTGAGGCACCCTGCTCAGCAATTGCATTGCCGATCATTTCTCCTTGCCCACCCTTGAGAAAATGATTGTCAAGCGTATAGACCTTGCTGATATCGCCGACCTCAGAAATTAGCCACGAAGAATCAATTTTGTTGAGCCAGGGCAGATTAACCACTTTAAGACCAAAATCATGATCCTGTTTTAATTTCATGGCTGCTTTAAAGGCTTCTGAAAGCATAATTGGCCCGTAGGAAAACAGAATCGCATCTTTACCTTCTGTCAATGCAACTCCTCGTCCTTCCGCCAGCTGGTATACATCCGGCAGTTCAAATGGTACTTCATATGGAATTGAAACCAGACGAATATACGTACTTAATGGATTGCTGTTAACCGCATAGTCAAGAACCCTTGTCACTTCTTCAACGCATGAAGGTTCGACCATAGTCAGTCCGGTTACTCCTCCCAGAGCCGAAATATCCCTGACCATCTGATGTGAATGGCCGGGGCCGGAAGGCAGCACGCCTGCGAGGGAACCCACATAGATACACTTGGTGCGTTCCGATGCATTGTTGAAAATCTGTTCGTTTGGTCTTGCAGACAGAAAACAGGCAAACGAATGGACAATTGGCAGTAGTCCTTGCAAGGCCATACCTCCAGCTTGAGAGACCATGTCCTGTTCTGCGATCCCACACTCAACAAAGCGTTCCGGAAATTCTTTCTGAAATGGAATCAGCCCGGTATCAAGGATGAGATCCGCATCCAATGCAACAATCTTTGAATTTTTTCGCGCTTGCGCCAGGAGGGCATCTGAATAAGCCGGTATCAGGCGTTGCGGGTCCTTCGGCAGGAGAGGTGAGGGTCGAGTGACGGTTTCGAGCATCAGCAAATCAGACTTCGCCATTTTCAGTCGCTCATTCGCGGCATCAATCAATTCCTGAACGGCTTTGGAATAAGTCTCTTCATTAGGAGCGCCACTGTGGAACTTATAGAGTTCCACATCTGAATCAATGGCGGTGTGTTCCATGAAGGACACGCCTTTACCTTTGATAGTGTCGGCAATAATGACCTTGGGTTTATTGCTGATGGTTTTTGTAACTGCAAGCGTCTGTGAGAACGTTTCAAGATTGTTGCCATCGCAACGGCTGACATGCCAGCCGAAAGCAGCCAGCTTGCTTTCCAGATCGCCCAAATCGCTAACCTTTGAAACCAAAGTGTCTGACTGGAGTTTGTTGTGATCGATGATGACTGTGAGTTCGTGCAACTTACCGTTTGCAGCAGAGATCAAGGATTCCCAAAACTGGCCTTCCTGCAATTCGCCATCGCCAGTTAGCACGTAAACAGGACAGGGGCGTTTGAGTAAGCGATTGGCAAAGATCATTCCCTTGGCTTTAGAAATCCCCATCCCAAGCGAGCCGGTATTGGTGACAACATTCGGGGTGGAAACATCGGGATGACCCGGTAGCCCGCCAAGACGTCTTAGTTTGTGAATCAGGTCAAAATCCAGTTTGCCAAGACCAATCAGAGTACTGTAATAGCCTGGAGCGTCGTGTCCTTTTGAGGAGAAGAAGAGGCTGGATGCTGCGGCGCCCTTCGATGAGGCTCCGATTTCATTCAACTGTATCCACGACATGACATCCATACTGCTGAAGCTGCTGCCAATGTGGCCAGAGCCGGCACATGCAATCATGTAAAGGGTATTTATTCGACACAGTGCCGCGAATAGTGCTGTTTTATCGATAGAAGAAACGGGCAAAGCACGGATGCGCTCAAATTCCTTCAACGATACGTAATACAAAGTGCCACTGACGGCTACTCCAATTTGGTCTCCCAAAATTTCTCCCAATAAATCAAGTGCTAACGTTTATAAATTATAACCTTATACCCACTTCAAATCATGTTTGAGCGGGTGAAAAATGAAATATTTTTAAGTTCGGAATAGACATCGAGTGCCTCTATACCCGGTTCGCGAGTGCCATTGCCAGATGCGCCAAATCCGCCGAAAGGCATGTGTGGCTCACTACCGAAAGTGCCAAGGTTAATGTTCGCGACACCGGCTTTTACCCTTTGTGCGAACCACATTGCGCGATCAACATTGCGGGTATGTATCGCCGCCGTAAGGCCATATTCCGTAGAGTTTGCCAAGCGCAAAGCATCTGCCAGATTGTCGACTGGATGCAGAGTAACCACAGGACCGAAGACCTCTTCGCAACTGAGTGCGGCCGAGGGTTGCAACCCTTCAATGATTGTTGGTTGGACGTAATAGCCTTTAGCCAGTTTGGGATCGGATGGTGCAGTGCCGCCGCATAGCACACGGCCGCCTTCGGTCTTAGATTTTTCAATAGCGGCGATGATGTTTTGCTGCTGGCGCTTGTTAATTACCGGTCCAAGATCGCAAACTGCGTCGACCCCCAGCTTCAAGCTTTTAGCCTTGGTAACGAACAAGTCACGAAATTCTTCGTAAATTTCCTTGAAAACCAATATCCGGCTTCCAGCCGCACAACGCTGACCGGCATTGCTGAAGGCCGACAGTATTGCCCAATGGACTGCCTGATCAAGATCAGCATCATCG
This sequence comes from Betaproteobacteria bacterium, assembly GCA_021413765.1. Taxonomy (GTDB): domain Bacteria; phylum Pseudomonadota; class Gammaproteobacteria; order Burkholderiales; family Gallionellaceae; genus Nitrotoga. The sequence continues at coordinate 14,309 of JAIOPT010000082.1, read as the reverse complement.
CAAACAACAAAAGGGTTTTTGCCGCCCAGTTCTAGGGAAACGCGGGCTAGGCGACGTCCTCCAACTTCGGCAATCCAACGACCCACACCGGTTGAACCAGTGAAGCTGATGACAGTTACTTGAGGGTCTTCAACCAGTGCAGCGCCTGCAGGCTGCCCGCGGCCTTGTATGACATTGAATACGCCATCAGGCAAACCTGCGTCCTTGGTCAGTTGGGCAAAAATATAAGCAATACGCGGGGAGTCCTCGGATGCTTTCATCACAACTGAATTGCCACAGATGAGTGCAGGGAAGGTTTTCCAGGCAATGTTTGCAATAGGGGTGTTGGCTGGAACGATCAGTCCAGCCACACCACGAGGCTGTCTGATTGTGTGACTGTACTTGCCAGGAGTGCCAGATGATAATGAACGGCCATAAAGCCGCATACCTTCGCTGGCGAAGTATTCTGCCTGGAGAATAGCTCCGCCGACTTCACCTTTGGCATCTTGTGGCGGTTTTCCAGTTTCGACTGCAATACATTCGGCCAATTCACCAGAACGCTGTTTCATCAGATTGACTATATCAAATAGGATTTGCCCACGTTTTACTGGCGTGAGTTCTGACCAGCCGGGAAAGGCGTTACTTGCGGCAACAATAGCGAGCTTGGCATCTGCCGCTGATGAATCTGCGGCGTGACAAAGTAATTCACCTGAATGGGGATTGAATTTGTCCAGCCAGGCATTGCTCTCTGGAAGGGAGTTCTGGCCGTTGATCCAGTTCGGAATTCGGGCAACATTCACCATGGTCAAATCGCTGTCCAACCGCCGTCAACAATCAGATTGGCGCCATTCATATAACGCGATGCTTCACTCGCCAGGAAGAGTACTGAACCGTTATATTCATTGGAATTCGCCATGCGCCCCGCAGGCACACGCCCGCAATAGGCATCAAGAAAAGCCTGTTCCTGGTTATTGAAAACACCAGCGATGGTTAGCGAGTTCACACGCACGCCTTGCTTAGCCCAATATACCGCCAAATAACGAGTCATATTCAAGATGCCGGACTTGGATGCCGAATAAGCTACTGGCTTAAAGAAGACTTCACCACGCTTGCGACGATATTCGTAGAGGCTTTGGTCCGGAGACACCACACCATAAATCGAGGCGACGTTGATGATCGAGCCCTTACCGGCTTTCGCCATTGCTCCACCGAAGACTTGGCAACATAGATAAACGCCCTTGAGATTTACATTGATTACCTTATCCCAGGATGCTTCGGGATAGTCCTCGAAAGGACCATTCTCTTCTGGAGGAGCCGAAGGTGGCGAATCAATGGCTGCGTTATTGATCAGAACCGTGGGTATGCCTGTCTTGCTGACAATTGCGTCCAATGCTTGTTGCAGTGAGGTCTTGGCAGTGACGTCCGCAGCCAGAAACAGATAATTCTCAGGATATTGTGCTGAGAGTGCTTCACTTTTAGGCGATGGGCGAATGTCCAAGCCAATCACTTTTGCACCTCTTTCAACAAAAGCGCTAGCGTACTCGTTGCCCAATTGGCCGGAAGCCCCGGTGATCAGGACGATCTCACGGCTGACATCAAAAAGAATATCTTTGGTCATTGCTTAGTGCCTGTTAGATTGCCGTTCTTAGCATGATAAATCAAGTCGCATACCTCACGTACCGCGCCAAAACCGCCTGGTTTCTCAGTCCTATAAAGAACATGTGGATTAACCTCAGGATAAGCATCTGCAACAGCGACAGGAAATCCAATCGATTTGAACGCTGCAATATCGTTGATATCATTGCCGACAAACATGGTTTGTTCTGGCGCTATTCCCAGTTCTCGACAAGTTTCCAGAATCACGGCGGCTTTGTCATCAACCCCTTGTTTGCAGGCCATCTTCAATTTGTTGGCCCGGGCAGTGACAACCTGATTCACTTCAGTTGAGATGATGAAAGTTTTTACCCCAATACTGTGCAACCTGGAGAGTCCAAGGCCATCACTACGCCAGCATCTCACGGATTCGATCCCGTCCTGCGTCACATATACCGTGTTGTCGGTAAATACTCCGTCGAAGTCGAAAGCGACCAATTGAACTGAAGCAAGTAATTCATTGCTGATCATTGATTACTTTCGGTGGCAATTAGTCTTCCAGGTCTGAAGGTATTATTGGCTCGCCCTGGGCGATATTTCTCTTTGCAACCCGACCAATGACCTTATTTGACTCACGTACAGGTACATATTGCGCGCTGAAAATTCGTCCGGACAAATTCTCCAGCGTGATCTTGTCACCCACCTGGATATCGATGAGTGCAACCAGAGATTTTCCGAGCTTCCTGAATACATGCTCGTTACCTAAATCGTCAGCAGGTTTTGGCGGCAACATGTGGCGGACACGTTTGATATCACGAACAAATCGTCTAAACGCTTCCGCCCCCAAGGCAAAGCTATGGTCAGTGCCTTTCCATGCCCGATTAAGGGATACATGCTTTTCAAAAACTCTCGCCCCCTTAATGTAAGCAACCGGCCCTGACAAGGTGCCATTGAAATGGTCAGACGAGCCAATTGTGCAATTGGGGAATTCCTTGATCAGTGTCTCAATGTGATTCAACCCAAGCCTGTTGTATTCGCAAGGGTATTCGGAAACACAATGCAGAATCGCCACTTCATCATGATGGCTGAGTAATACCTCCACACTAGAACGAATCTGATCGTATTTTCCGCCCCCGATGCTCATTACTACCGGCTTACCTAAGCTCGCAATGCGATGAATAAACGGAAGATTTCCCAAGTCGAAGGAAGCGATTTTCAGAATATCGACATCTATTTTTTGCAGCAGATCAAGGCTAGGCTCGTCGAATGGTGTCGACATGAACTTTACCCCGTGTTTGACACAGTCTTCCTTTAGTATCTGTAACCACTCAGGTTTGAGTTCAAGCTTCTCGCGATGTGCGCCATAAGTTTCAGCAAAGGCATTTTCACTTGTGTAAGGTGCTTCATAAGCATCTTGTGAGAATAAGTATTTATTGTTGCGTGTTTGAAATTTTACTGCATCTGCACCTTCGAATGCGAATACACGGATATATTCACGTGCGATATCAAGATCGCCTTGATGATTTTGACCTACTTCAGCGATGACAAAAGGTTCATCGCCAATATCTTCACGCCTAAACATTTAAAATCTTTCAAAATTGAAAATGGGAGGTGCGTAGTAACTTCATGATTTAAACTAATTCGCTCAAATTCAGAAGTTATCAGTCCCCGATGATGCAAATCTTTCCTGTTGCTTAAAGTTGAACGAACGGCTCATATAATGAAGCCAAACCCACATGAAGCCCAGAAAAAATGCCGCTTGCGTGATGTGCATTCTATCATAGACTAAGTTCTATTTTTGTTTGAACTCCTTAGCATTTTGAAGTGGTTTAGGAGCTTGGCAAAGTTCATAAATACGCATTATGACTAAGCTAATGATTTAAGTAATCCGAAGTGCCAAATGGTTTTATACTATCTTTACTATGTTCACCTGATAAACTTCTGCCTCTTTAAGGTGATGATTTAAAATTCTTGATATTCTGAACAAATGATAGTTACTAATAAACGCATGGCTTTGGCTTTGACGCACGATATTGTGATGTCGGGTGTCGCTTGGGCGCTTGCATTTTACTTACGATTTAACTTTGATGTGCCACCTGATTCTTTTAAAGTACTCATGCAAACAGTTTTAGGTGTGATTGTAGTTAATTCAATAATATTCATTTTTTTTGGGCTCTATAAGGGTATATGGCGGTTCGCAAGTATCCCTGATCTTAGGCGTATTTTGATTTCGGTTGGTTTGATCACATTGATAATCTCGCTATTGGAATTGATGCTGAGATTTGAAGTTCCGAGATCTGTTTTAATATTGAACCCGCTTTTGTTAGTTTTAATGATGGGCGGAAGCCGGTTTCTATATCGTGCTTGGAAAGAGCATCGCCTCTATGGGTTAACGCAGATACTAGGCGAGCCAGTTATTGTTTTAGGTGCTGGAGATACAGCAGTTGCTTTGCTCAAAAGTCTGATACGCAGCCATGAATGGCGCGTAATTGGCTTTCTTGATGACAATCCGGAATTGCATGGAGTACATCTCTATGGGGTGCAGGTGTATGGAGAAATCAGTAGCCTTTCCTTACATGCTTCAGCAATGGGGGTTACACACGTAATTGTGGCGATGCCATCGGCCAGCCATGAAACACGCCATCGTGCAGCTAATATTGCAAATCAAGCGAACTTGACAGTGCTGACAGTTCCATCTTTTGAAGATCTGATGAGTGGCAAAGTTAGCGTTTCACAGGTGCGACCAATAGAAGTGGAAGATTTGTTGGGTCGTGAACCTGTAACTTTGGATGACTTAGGGTTGCATAGTTTATTGGATGGAATGGTGGTGATGGTTACCGGTGCAGGGGGATCTATCGGTAGTGAGCTTTGTCGTCAAATCGCCCGCTATAAGCCAAAACTATTAGTGTTATTTGAGCTTAATGAATATGCTTTATATGCTTTGGAGCAAGAGTTTTCTCAACTTTTTCTTAGTACTAAGATTGTATCTGTAGTAGGAGATGTGAAGAATGCAAAGCGAGTGGACACAGTGTTGAAGCTCTATCAGCCATTCGTAGTGTTTCATGCGGCGGCATACAAGCATGTGCCGCTGATGGAAAATAGTAATGTCAGCGAAGCATTACATAACAACATCATCGGCACTCATGTTCTGGCAACTTCTTGCAAAGTTCACAATGTTGAAAAATTTATTCTTATTTCCACTGATAAAGCAGTAAATCCGACTAATGTAATGGGTGCAAGCAAGCGACTGGCAGAGATGGTATGTCAAGGATTACAGGAGGCCGATGGAACACGTTTTGTCATAGTGCGATTTGGTAACGTTCTAGGCAGTAGTGGCAGCGTAATTCCAAAATTTCGTGAGCAGATTGCCAAGGGTGGGCCGTTGACGGTGACCCATCCCGAAGTTACGCGCTACTTTATGTCTATTCCTGAAGCCGCACAGTTAGTGATGCAGGCATCGCTCATGGGGCAGGGGGGCGAGATATTTGTGATGGATATGGGTGAGCCTGTCAACATTGCGGAACTTGCAAGAGAGATGATACGACTTTCAGGTTTGCCAGACGGACAGATTGATATCGTGTTTACCGGCTTGCGCCCAGGTGAAAAACTATATGAGGAATTGTTGGCCGATAACGAACATACCTTGCCTACACCGCATGCCAAGCTGCGTATCTCCAAGGCGCGAGAGGTTGATGCACGTTGGGTAGGGAAGCTGCTGAAATGGTTAAATTCTGTGACAGAGCAAGATGAATCTGACATCAAGAGCGACTTGAAGTTTTGGGTTGAAGATTACACAGGTGACATCCATTCTACTTCCCCAACAGTGGTTTTAGCCCTGCCTATGGCGCCATCTACCACCAGTATCCACTAATGACACAGCCAATCACGAAAGCAGTCTTTCCTGTCGCGGGTTTAGGCACGCGTTTCTTACCTGCTACCAAGGCAAGCCCTAAAGAGATGCTCCCCATCGTTGATAAACCCCTGATCCAATATGCTGTAGAAGAAGCTGTTGAGGCGGGCATTACCGAGATGATTTTCGTCACTGGACGCAGTAAGCGAGCGATAGAAGATCATTTTGACAAGGCGTATGAGCTTGAAACCGAGTTGGAAGCCCGTGGCAAAACGCTTATGTTGGAGTTGCTGCGTAACATGTTGCCAAAAAATGTTACTTGCATCTATATACGTCAGGCTGAGGCGCTGGGTTTGGGGCATGCTGTGCTGTGTGCTAAATCGATAGTCAAGGATGAGCCGTTTGCAGTGATTCTGGCTGATGACTTGATAGATGCAAAACCAGGTGCTTTGACACAGATGGTAGCAGTCTTTCAAGAGCATCGGGCATCTGTAATTGCCACGGAAGCAGTAGCACCTAGCGAAACTAGTCATTACGGCATCGTGGATGCTCACGAATTAGAGCCTGGGTTGATGCAGATTGACAGCATCGTTGAGAAGCCAGACCCTGCATTGGCACCTTCCAATATTGCGGTCGTCGGGCGCTATATTCTGACTCCGCATATTTTTAGTTGCTTAGAAAATGTGCAGCCTGGCAAAGGTGGCGAAATTCAGCTCACTGACGGCATTGCGGCATTGATGGCTGAAGAAGTCATCCTTGCATATGAGTATCACGGTAAGCGCTATGATTGTGGGAGCAAGCTGGGTTATATGCAGGCGAACGTCGAATACGCGCTGCGCCATCCAGAAATCAGCACTGAATTCACGCAATGGTTGAATGTGCGAGAGAAGAAGTGACTTCTGCTGCAGAGGCGCACCAGCTGCTAGACGATGCAGAGATGATTTTTACCGAAGTGGAGGTCAATGCTGTCGTTGAAAAAATGGCACAGAACATTAGTTCTGTTTTGAATGAGACAGACCCACTGGTGCTGAGTGTGATGGGCGGGGCGGTGGTCTTTTCTGGTTGGTTGCTACCAAAATTACTTTTTCCACTGGATTTCGACTATGTACAAGCCTCGCGCTACCGCAATCAGATTCAAGGTCATGACATCCACTGGCGTGTACCCCCTAGCGACAATGTGCGTGGGCGTACCGTGCTGTTAGTGGATGATATTCTGGATGAGGGAATTACCCTGGCTGCAGTGCGCGATAAATGCCTAGAATCTGGAGCTGCGCGAGTAATGATTGCCGTACTCACCGAAAAAACTACTGGTAGACCTAAACCGATAAAAGCTGATTTTGTGGGTCTGATAGTGCCTGACCGCTATGTGTTTGGCTGCGGCATGGATGTGCGTGGCCGCTGGCGTAATCTCCCTGCTATTTACGCGCTGAAGTAATCATGAAGATACTGGTCACTGGCGTAGCGGGATTCATCGGCATGTTTACTGCGCGCGCGCTATTAGAGCGCGGTGATGAAGTCATTGGGATTGATAATCTCAACGATTACTATGATGTAAACCTTAAAATGGCGCGCCTTGCACAATTGGCAGGCTATCCAAAGTTTAGATTCATCAAGCTGGATATTGCCGACAACGCTGCATTATCAGCATTTTTTGCGCAAGAAAGATTTGAACGTGTGGTGCATCTGGCTGCGCAAGCAGGTGTGCGCTATTCCTTGGAAAATCCACAAGCCTATGTAGAAAGTAATCTAGCGGGATTTGTTAATGTACTGGAAGGTTGTCGTAACGCTCATGTTGAGCACTTGGTGTATGCCTCTAGTTCAAGTGTTTATGGGGGTAATACCAAGTTGCCCTACTCAGAGCAGGATATGGTCGACACCCCTGTGAGCCTGTATGCGGCCACCAAAAAGGCCAATGAGTTGATGGCGCATACTTACAGTCATTTATTTGGATTGCCGACCACCGGGTTACGATTTTTTACCGTTTACGGCCCGTGGGGCAGGCCGGATATGGCTTATTTCAAATTCACCAAAGCCATCAGTGAAGGTAAGCCCATAGACGTGTATAACCATGGCGATATGCGACGAGACTTTACCTACATTGATGATATCGTTGAAGGGGTGGTGCGGGTTCTTGATTTGGCTAAAACCGAAAAATCAACCCCCTATCGTGTTTTCAACATTGGCAATCATGCATCCGTCAATTTGCTTGATTTCATCAAGGTGATAGAAGATGCCCTGAGTAGACTCGCTGAAAAGCGGCTTCTGCCTATGCAAGACGGTGATGTTGTGGCTACCTATGCTGACATAGAGGCGCTGCAGGCCTCAGTTGGATTTTCACCATCCACGAGCGTGGAAGTTGGGATTAAACGATTTGTCGATTGGTATCAGGAGTATTACAAAAATTAGATGAGAAACCTAAGTTTTGGCATTAATCTTTGCTAGAGAAGATGTAACATCTGTATGTAAATACAGAAATAGACCGGCTAGCAGTCCATAGATTGGCAATGTAAATCCTATGGGAGCGCTTTTATGTAATGTGATCATTTTTTAACTTGAAATAAATGAACGCGAAACTATATTAAGATGCGATTGAAAATATGAAAGTGCGATCTAAATGATGGAAGAAAGTATGAAACAAAACCTATTCTCTTGGACGGAGAGATTTGGTTGGGTTTTAATAGCGTTGTTTGTCGCGGTTCAGCCATTTCGCAATACGTTCGAACTTCCCGTTGCGCTTATGGCTATATTCGGCCTGTTACTTGTTCTACTAGAGCCGCGTCGCATTTTGACCAACGATGCAATCAAGCCCTTGATATTCATTTTTGCTTGCTTATGGATACCTATGGTGGCTTCACTTACCGATGCAGTTAATTTTTCTCGGGCGATGCAAACAACCCTTGTGTTCTTACGCTTCCCTCTAGCTGCAATTTTTACGATTTACGCACTTCAAAGTAGCCCATCAAGAGCGCGTTTTTTGATGATGCTTGGTGTTGTGCTGAGTTTTTTCGTATTGGGTAAGGTGATCTATGTTATTGAGGTAGAGCAAAGTTTACCTGACGTCGTTAGCAGATGGGCTTGGTTGGGACATGTTATTCCTCAACGTGGAGTCGGACATATTCTGGCAGTCCTATCCCCAATATATTTTTATTGGATGTGGAAACAGGTACAGCATAGGCAATGGGTTTTGTTAGCCACGCCTGTGTATGCCATGGCGATATTATTATCTGGAGCCAGAGTAGCCTGGATCATGCTCTTGGTTGGATTTTTGCTTTTATTGATGCAGATGTTTTGGATGGAAAGAACACAGTGGCGATGGAAAACAGTATTTACTTTAGTACTTATATGGGGCGTGGCGTTAGGTATAACACTGCAATATTCCACGTTACAACAACGGATAGAAAGGACTGCTGGCTTATTTAGTGGAAATTATGAAAAAGCCAATACCGCAACTAGCTTACGTTTACCTATATGGGAAGTATCAATAAAGGTTGCAAAAGACCACTTGATTAATGGTATTGGACCGAGAGGGTTTCGCTACATTTATCCTGATTATGTCCCCAAGGATGATTACTGGATGCGCATGCAGAATGTAGATAAATCGACTGGAAAAACAGTACTTACTCAAACTGGACCCACCCACCCGCACCAATTGTTGCTTGAAATATTGGTTGAAACAGGAATTATTGGTGTTTTTGGCTACTTAGCGGCGCTTGTCTTCAAATGTATTACCTTGGATGTCAGCAGTATTGATTGCCATTATGCCCATCAACGCTCATATGGCATTTTATGCCAGTTTTTGGTCATGCATCACATGGTGGCTGATTGCCGTTAGCTTAGCTTATTGGCAGGCAGAGAGGGTGCGGAATTATGTAGGGTAGGTCTACGTTAGGCTCGTGCATGGATGTGCACCCTCATTGGCGAAATCAACCTGTAACCAACGCACTGTTATTAGTAATACTACATTCACATATTGATGAGTTCGAAGAGTGTTGCAGTTGCATCAAATTATAAAAAAGCATGAATATAATCTTCTGGCAGTAAATTCTAGTTACAGTTTGGACTCAACCTGTTTTTTTATTTTCAGAATTCAATAACCAAATTCTGAGTGCTTAGCCAATAAACTTATTACACATGGCGCCTCCCCGTAAGCCTAAAAAAGGATAACAGCTATTAGCAATCTACTCATAACCTAATTGTAGCGTGTGACCCCAATCTACTGCCCAATACTTGTCTTTTTAAGTCTGCAATGACTAAGGTTTCTAAAAGTCCGAAGTCCCGCCGAAATACAGGTGCTGTACCACTTGGAATTGTATTTTGGATGCGGAAACGGAATAGGAAGTGCCTAACATTAATCCCATAACCTAATTATAGGAAGTGCCTCCCCTTAACTTAAAAAATGAACAACAAAAAGTCTTCCTTAACCGCGCCAAACATAAGGTCTGTAAAAAGAATTAAAACCCCGCCGACGCGCAGGGTAAATGAACCAGAATTTAGATTCACAGACCTTCCCGCCGAAGTGCTGAACTCTAGGACTGTATTGGGCAAACCGCCGAACGGCTGCGCCGTAAAAGCCCGCCGATGGATCGTTAAAGTTGGATTGAATCGAGAAAGGGTAGTGATGGACAGAAAATCCGCCGAAGTGCAGGGTTAAATCAATTCGGAAACATACTTCGGAAATAGGTAAGCAGTTTCGGATGTGTATTTCGGAAGTGTATAAGACGTTTCGGAAATAGGCATCGGAATGCGGAAATGTCTCGATAAGTAATCCGCCGAAGTGCTGGGGTATGAATATTAGGATGGTTCAATCGGATAAATAGTTATCCGCCGACCTATTAGCAGATGACGCAAGGATAAATAGTTATCCAGTTGATATGAGCTGGGCTGACCTATTGTATAAATAGTTATCCACAGATGAAGGATAAATGCTTATCCAACGAGCCACGGGAAATAGTTATCCAATGACCTATTACGCGGCTCGGATAAATGGTTATCCAAAATTACTACACAGGAGAATAAATGGTTACCCATGTGAATGATGAAGGAAAAGGTATTTGGAAAGATACAAATGGGTCTGAGTATGGTGCTGAAAGAAACGCTGCTGAGCGTGGTAGGGTGCATATAGAGCTTCAGAAGAGTTTAAGGATGACCATCAATGCACTTGAGGACACGGAAAAGCTGATTGATATGGCAAGTGATATTCTAAGGATCAGTCAACCACCAATGATAGGAAAATTAGGAGTGAGGTGGTGGAAATTAAGGGGTGTTACTAGATATATAGAACCTGTTCTGGTTAGATGGATGATGCAGGCTAACAAAGTCATGACCCCGAAAAGAGCTATAAGATTTGCGGCCAAAAAGGGTGGGCGCTTTGAAATGAATCACAAAGAGACGGAGCTATGCCTTGTCATACTCAAGCAATGCTTGGAAAGACGCGCAGAGCTAAAGAAGAGTCTGGAAGCATGTAGGAAAGCGATGTCTAACATTAACACTTTTAGTTATTTTGAATATAACGCTAGGTTTCAACTGGAGCACGCCAGATACACGGTTGCTAAGAAACTACTGGATGCCGGGTACGGTGTTGAGGAAAGATTTTTGAAGGAACCTGAGATGTAAAACTGGAACAATCCACATCCAAAATTAAAGTGAATCTGCGGTTCCGGCGTAGCCGGTTTCTTTCGAGCGAAGCTCGTCCCCCTCCAGCGAAGCTGGTTTCATTCGAGCAGAGCTCGTTTACATTAGATTTATTTGGCTTCCGACATAGATTGCATATTCAAGTCGAACCAAACAGTTAAAATTCTGACAAAGTAGTGATCAGTAATTATATTGCTAATTAGTTAAAAGTTCCCGTCGCCAAAAAGCGAACTGTCAAGCTTCAAAATTCAGGTTAATTTAGAAAATCATGAGTCTCTGGTTCTTGACTTAAGATTTAGCAAAGACATTGCCTTGATTAATTATATCAATGTGATATATTCTACTTATGCACATTATTTCGCTCAAGGCGTTGAGGACATTTTGGGGAAAACATACCAAAGCTGAATCGCCGATGCGGTATTGGCATACGTTGGTTGAGCAAACAATATTTGAAGACTTCAACCATGTGAAAAAAGTTTTTGGGAGTGCGGATTACGTTGCTCCGTATACCATATTCGATGTTGGCGGGAACAGCTTCCGACTGATTACGGTTATTCATTACAACGCTCGCAAGGTTTTCATCCGTTTGGTTCTTACTCATAGTGAGTATGACAAATGGAGCAAGAAATATATTTCAGGAAAGGTGTAGTCATGCAAACAACTTTAGAGTTCGACATTAAAAGGATAGAGAAGTCTTGGGTGGCGTTTGACCAATTGACACATCTGCGCCCCATTATCAATGAAGCCGAATATGATCGAGCTATTTCACTCATGAACACCCTTCTGGATAAGGTCGGCAGTGATGAAAACCATCCCCTTTCCAGCCTGCTTGAACTTGTTTCTGATCTCGTTAGTGGTTATGACGAACGGCATTTCGTTATCGAAGCATCAGAGCCAAAAGAAGTCCTGCGGTTTCTAATTGGCGTCAAAAAACTTACTCAAAAAGATCTTGTAGCCATAGTGCCTCAAAGTAACCTTTCCGCTATCTTGGCTGGTAAACGCAATATTAGCGCTAGTTTGGCGAGCAAGTTCGGCACATTCTTTAAGGTAAGCCCTGCGGTTTTTATTGGCTGACCACGTGATTACCAAAGGTTGCTCGGCCAGAGTGGGCTGAAGAAGCCAATGCCTTTCCGGCGATAGCCGGTTTCCATCGGGCGAAGCCCGTATCTTTCGGGCGGAGCCCGTCCCCCTCCCCCTCCCGCGAAGCGGGTCTAGCTCAGGTTATTCAGTACCTTCGGGGCTCGTTACTACTAATTCTCAATTATTTCATAACCCTAATAATCATAAAGACAAGACCGATTATCACGATCTGGACTGCAATATAAGCCAGTATCGTCATCAAGCCATGATTTTGGATATGTTGGCTTGCCGTTATGCTTAGTGGAATTAGCGCGTAATTGAACATATTAACGTTTAAGTCTTTCTCGTGGCCTTGCGTTGCAAATAGACTTATTATCTAGTAGGTGCGACGGTTTCGGCATATTGCTGGTATCTCGTAAATGAGAAAAGCAGATTTAGGTATCACTACAACTAACTTGAGAATCAATGAGAAGTATAATAATTAAGCTTGGTGCCCAGAAGAGGACTCGAACCTCCACACCCGAAGGCACATGGACCTGAACCATGCGCGTCTACCAATTCCGCCATCTGGGCAAATCTAAATCAAATAACTGTGGTCAAACGAAGACCGCGAATTCTATAGGAAAGACCAATTTTGTCAACGAAAAAGAAACAGGGCACTAGAGCCAAACCTCCACATAAGGTTGCCACCAATAAGGGCTCCAGGCGTAAAGACCCGCATGCCAAGCGCGAGGCAGCTAAATACCCAACGCCTTTGCCTAGTCGGGAGTTCATTCTGGAGAAGATGGAAGAGGAGGGTGCCCCGGTTTCGATGGAGCGACTTTACAAGTTGCTGGACATCGGCGAATTAGACCGTGAAATTTTCAATCGACGATTGGGTGCGATGGAACGCGAGGGGCAGGTGATGCGTAACCGTAAGGGAGCGCTGTGCATCGCGGAAAAACTCAATCTGATTGCGGGTCGCGTTCAAGGTCATGCCGATGGCTTTGGTTTCTTGATCCCTGACATTGGGGGCGAGGATTTATTCCTGTCTCCAAAGGAAATGTCGCTGGTAATGCACGGTGACCGCGCCATGGTGCGGCCTGGCGGACTGGATAGGCGTGGTCGTCGCGAAGGCAAAGTGGTCGAGGTACTGGAGCGTGTCAATAAGCGTATCGTCGGGCGTTTGATACGCGAGCGAGGCGTGGTGCTGGTGGCGGCTGAGGATAAGCGTATCAGCCACGATGTGCTGGTGCCGCCGGGGTTGGATATGAAGGCCAAGGCCGGGCAGATCGTGATGGTGGAGTTGATCGAGCAGCCTTCCGCGCATGCTCAACCTATAGGTAAAGTGGTGGAGATTTTGGGTAATTATGCTGATCCAGGCATGGAGATTGAGATTGCACTACGCAAGCATAATTTGCCATACCAGTTCCCGCCTGCTGCGGTAAAACTGGCTGAGAAATTTAATCCCAAAGTCAGCGCCGAAGACTATAAAGGCCGCATAGATTTGCGTGAATTGCCGCTCATCACCATTGATGGAGAAACTGCTCGAGACTTTGACGATGCTGTGTTCTGTGAGCCGCAGGGAAGTGGTTGGCGGCTAGTGGTGGCAATTGCCGATGTGAGTTTTTATGTGCGTCCTGGCGATGCACTGGATAAAGAAGCTTACGATCGTGGCAATTCTGTGTATTTCCCACGTCGTGTCATTCCCATGTTACCGGAGGCGCTTTCCAACGGCCTTTGCTCGCTCAATCCAGAAGTGGAACGCATGTGTATGGTGTGTGACATGCAGATTGACGGCAAAGGCGACATCAAGCGCTACAAGTTTTATCCCTCTGTGATGCGTTCTAAAGCGCGCATGACTTATACCAAGGTTCAACATATTCTGGCGGAGCCAGATGGCGAATTGGCTCGTGAATACGCGCATATCAAGCTATATCTGCATAATTTATATCAACTATATCTTGTTCTTGCGGAATCACGCGAAAAACGTGGCGCGATTGAGTTTGAAACGACAGAAACCCTGATGATATTTGATGATCTTGGCAAGATCGAACGTATTGACCCGGTGGTACGCAACGATGCGCACCGCTTGATCGAAGAGTGCATGTTGGCGGCGAATGTTTGCGCCTCCGATTTTCTCAAGGAAAACCAGCATCCGGTGCTTTACCGTATCCACGCTGGACCTACACCGGAA
>JAIOPT010000081.1 GCA_021413765.1 Betaproteobacteria bacterium | reverse complement strand
TGCCACCACGGCGAAACCCTTGCCATGCTCGCCCGCACGGGCTGCTTCGATGGCGGCATTGAGCGCCAGCAAATTAGTCTGGTAGGCGATATCATCAATTATGCTGATTTTTTTGGCGATTTCCTTCATGGCTGACACTGTTTGTTGCACTGACTCTCCGCTATCAGCAGCTTCCTTGGCAGCTTTGCTGGCCATGCCGTCGGTAACCTTGGCATTCTCAGCATTCTGGTTAATGGATGCACTCATCTGTTCGACCGAGGCACTGGTTTCTTCCACACTGGCGGCTTGTTCACTGGTGGCCTGACTAATGGATTGGGCGGTCGCGCTAACCTCTTCAGAAGCGCTTGAGATACTCTCCGAAGCGCTGCGTACTTCGGCAACAACCAGCGATAATTTGCCCACCATTTTTTGCATGGCTTCGAGTAGCTGACCGGTTTCATTTTTAGAAGTCACCTCGATCTTTGCAGTTAGATCTCCTTCGGCCAACTGGTTTGATACGTTCACAGCGATATTTAACGGCCCGGTAATGCTGCGCGTAACAAAGAAGGCGACACCTACAGCCAACACTACGGCAATCGCTGCCAGAGCAAACATGAGGTTGCGAGTCATAATATAGCTTTCGGCGGCGTCCTTGACGGACGTCTGCACTAACTCAATTTGGAAATCGTTTAATTTATTCAAACTTGCTTTATATGCACTCAGAAGCGGACGCATTACGGCAGACAACATTGTCCGTGCTTCGTCCTTTTTCCCGTCATGAATAAGCTTGATCTGAATTTTCTGGGCATCGATATATTTGGCTCGGTCATCCAGAATATTCTGCAGCAACTCCTTGCCTTTTGGTAATACCAGAAGCTTTTGCAGTTTCTCTACGCTTTCTTGAATTTTTTTCCGCGAATCAACAATCATTTCTTCCTGTTTTTTCTGATCATCAGGATTATCTGTGATCAACATATTCCTTAACGACATGGCAATGTTGGTCGTTTCGCTCTGAATCCCTGTAAGAATTGCAACTTTCATATACCTATCATTAACTATCACAAATTCATCGATTCATTTTGCTGTGCAAGCCGCGAATTTGCTATTACCACTACGACGATCAGCAAAATTACCACAAAGCCGAAGCCCAACCCCATGCGCAACCCAATTTTCATGTCTTTAAACATCGTTAACCTCACTATTAATATATAAATTTATAAATCTGGAGCCCTATATCACAACGAGGCGCCTGCTTTTTCATTAAGAGGCACATTCAGAAATTGACACATTGCTGAACCGACAATTCCGCATATAACATTTGTGATGCTTCTCCCGCTAGCAGGTATATGGAGCCACTAATCTTGCTCTGAGTGGTTGAATACCTTGCCCAACAACATAATCACTGCCTAAATCTCTTCTGTCAGTTATCTACAGCCATTCCGATATATACAGCGCCATACTTAACTACCACAACCATCTAGATGCATATCCACTTCCAGAAAATATACTTTCAATGTATCTATTAACTTCCATTACGGAAATTATATTCATTACTTTAATTATAGTTTTTTAGATTAGCCGAGTCAGCGACGAAACTATTCATAACAAACTGAATTTGTTATATTATTTTAATAATTACGATACGCAATCTGCATGAATGCAGCCAAAATGTGTCCAAGATGCACAATATCCTGGGTACATAGTTGCTGCCTATTTCAGACGGTAATAGCTGGTAATGCTTATGTTTCTAGCTTGCACGGCAATGCAATTGCATCACCGATCAAAAAATCTTGATCAGCGAGTTCGACCACCGCCATATACAGGATTCCTTCTCGTCCAATTTATACACTTGCTCTTCTGGCGGTGAAATCACAGATTGAAATTTCTTTCAAAAATCAGGTGCGCCATAAAGTTACATGCTATGTAGCCGTTACTGAATTAGGAGTAGCAAAAGCCCGAGCAAATTTTTAATGAATTTAAGAAGCGGGAGGAGTCATGAAATATAAAAAATTGATTGCAAAGTTTCGCAGCTGGGGACAAGAATTTTTTTTGATATACCAGCAACATTAACAATACCCAGAGAGACTGGTCAGCTACGCTTAAATACCTGCTTCCATTCCAAGCAGACTTTCATAGCTCATTAGTAGTGGGGAAACTGTCACGAAGAAGTGATCAGCTATGTATTTTTTTGAAATCTGAAATCCAAGCAAAACCACGACAACCAAACCGAAAATCACTGTAACTCAACGACACCCGATTAACCTAAGTGGATCAACACAGCTTGGATGCCGATAATATCAATCGTCTGCATCCAAGCTCAATGAGCACAAATTAATACCTCAAGACTCAATACCTGCCAGCCCCATTTATCTTCCCAAGACAGCCCAATGCATTTCATGCAATGGCACTATTTTTCTTGCGGCGCCCATCTTGATGGCTTCCTTGGGCATACCAAACACAACACACGTCGCTTCATCCTGCGCTACCGTAGGTGCGCCTGCGTCCAG
>JAIOPT010000054.1 GCA_021413765.1 Betaproteobacteria bacterium | reverse complement strand
TTTCGGGGTGAGCTTGAAAAATTACAGGGAGATAAAGGCGCACGATCGATAGTAAAAGGCCATCAAGATAAGGTACATGCTTTCGAGTGCGAAGACCCTGGCATTTTGGTGGACATCGATACCCAAGCTGATTTAACGGGTTGCGGATTCAACTCTGCAGTGCAACTTTTGTAAGCGAATTCAGGTGGCGAGCTGCGTTAATTTTCAGGCTCGTTTGTCATGCTAAATGTAAAAGGCAATAGGGGCCACCCTAAATTTGGAGGTAAATAAATTGGATAGCGTAAATCTCTCAGTATTAAAAACTCTTAAGGACTGGCAGTCCATCGATGTTCCTGTATGGCTTTTCACAGTTGTCGAAACCTTCGGTTCCAGCCCTCGCCCATTGGGTGCCATGCTCGCCTTAAGAGCAGATGGTCTCGCTGTAGGCTCAATATCGGGGGGCTGCATCGAAGATGATCTTATCAAGCGTGCGCAACGCTTTGAATTACCTACCGACCATTCAGAAATATTGACCTATGGCTTAACACAAGAAGAAGCGATGCGCCTCAAGCTGCCTTGTGGCGGGGTAGTTCGGCTGGTTGTCGAACCAGTACGACTGGTGGATTGGGTTGGAGATGTACTAGAACGCATATCTCGACATCAAATGGTGCGAAGGACTCTGAATTTAAAAACTTTAAATGTGACACTTAGTGAAGGAATACCCGAAGATTCGATTACCTATAATAACGAAGTACTTGAGACGGTATTTGGTCCGCGCTGGCAAATGCTTATCATTGGCGCAGGTCAGGTTTCAAGTTATCTGGCAAGGATGGCGCAGGCACTTGACTACAATGTATTCGTTTGCGACCCCCGTGAGGAAATGAGGGAAACATGGGATGTTCCGGACACGACTTTAAGCAAAGAGATGCCGGATGATGCAGTATTGGCGCTTCCGGTTAATAGCCACACTGCGGTCATTGCACTCACGCACGACCCTAAGCTGGACGATATGGCGCTTCTCGAGGCATTAAAGTCTCCAGCATTTTATATTGGTGCTATTGGTTCGAAATTAAACAACGATAAGCGACGTCAACGACTGGCATTATTTGATCTCACGAAAGAAGAAATTGCCAGGTTGCATGGCCCGGTTGGATTGAATATCTCTAGTCGCACACCACCAGAAATTGCAATAGCGATCTTGGCCGAGCTTATCCAAGTCCGTTCGGAGCAAAAACAGACCGCGAGCCTGTCTGCCAATTGCAATAGTTATTGGGAAGAAAATATCCCCGAGGCTGCTTCTTTTTAAATACTGGCGGACTCAACTCAGAAGTGTAGTTTTTGTAAGTGAATTTAGGTGGCGAGCCGAGTTAATATCGGCGGTAGCACGACTCAACCACCGGCCACGCAAAGTGCTAGGATTTAGATCACTGCAAGAAGCGTTATTCAAGGTGGGAATGGCGCTCGACTTTGATCACCTCGGCGCCTGTGCACCAAGTATAGCAGCGCGGCGGATCTCGCCTGCGCCCGACAATAATGAAGGGAAGTGCTATGCGTTCTGAACTGCTTTCAATCGCCATCGCTGCGTTGCTCGTGCCCGCTGCCCACGCAGCTGAGCCGACCATGACCGTGGTCGAATTTTACAACACCACGCTCAGGCACTATTTCATCACCGGCGATCCGGCCGAGGCATCCGGCATCGACGCCGGTGCGGCAGGTGCGGGCTGGGTGCGCACAGGAGGCCGCTTCAGCGCCTGGAAGAACGCGGGCGATGCGCCGGGCCTGAATCCCGTGTGCCGCTTTTATGGTACACCCGGCAAGGGACCGAACTCGCATTTCTACACGGCGGACCCCGCCGAGTGCGCAAAGGTGAAGACCGACCCGGGCTGGTTCTACGAAGGCATCGTCTTCTACATCGCACCCACGCAAGGTGGCTCTTGCGTTGAGGGATCCACGGCCGTGCTTCGCAGCTACAACAACGGCTTTTCACGCAACGATTCCAACCACCGCTACACAGTCGACCACACCGTATTTGCAAAGGCGAGCAAGGAAGGTTACACATCCGAGGGCGTGGCGATGTGCGCCCCGCTTTCCTCTGCGGAAATCGAGGCCGACGCGGTGCGCATGCTGCGACAATCCACTTTCGGGCCGAACGACCAGCTGGTGCAGCACGTGAAGGCCATCGGCAACGCCGCATGGCTGGACGAGCAGTTCGCCTTGCCTGCCACGCAATACCCGGCCTATCCCTGGGTGCCGACAACCCGGCCGAACTCCTGCGTCGACGACCACACGCTCCCGGTGCGCGCCGACAGCTACTGCTCGCGCGATAACTACACGCTTTTCCAGCTTCAGAACCGCTTCTTCGCCGATGCCGTGTCTGCGCCGGACCAGCTGCGCCAGCGCGTTGCCTTCGCTTACTCGCAGATCTTCGTCACCTCGGGCGTCGACAACAGCCACAACTACGCGATGCGGCACTACCAGCAAATCTTCCGCGACAAAGCCTTCGCCAACTACGAGGATCTCATCACCGCGGTGACACTGTCGCCGATGATGGGCGACTATCTGGATATGGTGAACAACGTGAAGGCGAATCCCGTCACGGGCGCGGAGCCGAACGAAAACTTCGCGCGCGAGCTGCTGCAGCTCTTCTCGGTGGGCGTGTACAAGCTGAACCAGGATGGCACGCTGCAGTACGACGCGATCGGCAACCCCGTTCCCACCTACGACCAGGAGGAGATCGAGGGCTTCGCCCACGTATTCACCGGCTGGACCTACCCCACCATCGCC
>JAIOPT010000053.1 GCA_021413765.1 Betaproteobacteria bacterium | reverse complement strand
GTAAACTCAACCCCTCTCAATACGAAGCTGTTAAATATCTGGATGGCCCCCTGTTGGTGCTGGCTGGCGCAGGCAGCGGCAAAACGCGTGTTATCACTCATAAGCTTGCCTATCTGATTGAGCAATGCGGCTATGCGCCGCGCAACATCGCCGCGATCACCTTCACCAACAAGGCTGCGAATGAAATGCGTGAGCGTGTGGGCAAGCTGTTATCCGGGCGCAATATCAAGGGCTTAACCATTAGCACTTTTCATGCGCTGGGTATGCAAATCTTGCGTGAGGAGGCTGGTCTGCTCGGCTACAAAAAACAGTTTTCCATTTTCGACAGTGCTGACACAGCAAAGATCATTAGTGAGCTATTGGGTGCACCGGACAAGCAAGATATCCGTATCGCACAAAGTGCCATGTCCAAATGGAAATCCTCTTTCACCTCGCCGGAACAAGCATTAAGCCTGGTGGAAAACGAGACAGATCAACGCATGGCATTACTTTATGCGCGTTATCAGGAAACATTACGCGCCTATCAGGCGATGGATTTTGATGATTTGATCCGTTTGCCAGTGGATTTATTTCAGGGTTTTCCTGAAGCCCTGCTGCGCTGGCAGCAACGTTTTCGTTATTTGTTAATCGACGAATATCAGGATACCAATGATTGCCAGTATCAAATGACTCGCTTGCTAGCGGGCAGTCGCGCAGCACTGACGGCAGTGGGCGACGATGATCAGGCGATCTATGCCTGGCGCGGAGCAAGCACTGCAAACTTACAGAATTTACAAAATGACCACGTTAATTTGCGCGTCATCAAGCTGGAACAAAATTACCGCTCTTCGCAACGTATTTTGACCTGTGCCAATCATTTAATACGCAACAATACCAAATTATTTGAAAAAAAATTGTGGAGCGATCATGGGCCGGGCGACCCTATCCGCATATTCGCAGCCAGGGACGGCGAGAACGAAGCAGAGTCCGTAGTAATGCGTTTGCTGGCTCATAAATTTGAACACAATACGCGCTTTTCTGACTACGCTATCCTGTATCGCAGCAATCACCTATCGCGTACTTTTGAGGAACAACTGCGTGGGCAGAAAGTGCCTTATACCGTCAGTGGTGGCAGCTCCTTCTTCGATCGCGCGGAGATCAAAGATCTCACTGCCTATTTGCGCTTGATTGCTAACACGGATGATGATCCGGCCTTCATTCGCGCCATTACCACGCCTAAACGAGGTATAGGCAACCAGACACTGGAGAAGCTTGCGAGCTATGCCGGCACACGCAACATCAGCCTGTTCGCAGCAGCTTTCGAAAGCGCCATGGCGCATCAACTTCCTGCACGACAACACGAAGAGTTGCTAACCTTTTGCAATTTCATTAATCGCATGGAAGCGCGTGCCGACAAGGAAGAGTGCGCGGCGGTGATGGCAGATTTAATGAGTGCAATAGATTACGAGGCATGGCTGTTTGACAACCATGAACCGCGTCAGGCGGAAAGCAAATGGGCGAATGTTACGGATTTTGTCGGCTGGATCAACCGCAAATCGGAAGCCGACGACAAAACGTTGCTGGCGATGACGCAAACCATCGCGCTGATGAATCTGCTCGAATCCCGCGAAGAAGAAGCGGATGCGGTTTCATTATCAACTCTGCATGCTGCCAAGGGTCTGGAATTTGGCCATGTGTTCATGGTTGGCGTGGAAGAAGGCACCCTGCCGCACCACCAAAGCGAGCAACCGGAACAGATTGAGGAAGAGCGTCGCCTGATGTACGTAGGCATAACTCGCGCAGAGCGCTCACTGCAAATCAGCTATTGCACCAAACGTAAACTCGGGAAAGAATGGCGAGTATGCGAAGCAAGCCGCTTCTTGCAAGAATTGCCCGCAGATGAATTAATCTATTCGGGTGTATTACCAACAGGCACTACACCCGAAGTAAGCAAAGATGTGGGGATGGCTAAACTAGCGCGATTGAAAGCGATGTTAGGCTGACGAAAATTGGGTGGTGAAGCTCGGGACGTAAAGTTCAGGTAATGCTGAACAAGTCCCTCCATTCGGGCTGAGCCTGTCGAAGCTATTTGCAACTTATTGATTCAGGGTGTTCGTTTCGACAAGCTCAACGCGAACGGACTTGTTCAGCGTAGCCTTAAATGAATTGAACTGTCTCAATCTGATCTGACAGTTAAGCCATTTCGTTTACCCCATCCGTTGTCTTCTCGACTCAAACAGACACACGCCAGCGCTCACAGATACATTCAAGCTTTCCACGCTACCCAGCATAGGAATACGCACCAGCTGATCACAAGTCTCTTTGGTGAGCCGACGCAGGCCTTCTCCTTCTGCCCCCAGCACCCAGGCCAATGCGCCGGTATGCCGGAATCCATACAAATCAGTTGTGGCCTCGCTATCCGCACCGACCACCCAGATATCGCGTTCCTGCAGCTCGCGCAGAGTACGCGCGAGGTTGGTGACGGTAATATAGGGAACAGTTTCCGCCGCGCCGCAGGCAACTTTTTCCACGGTTGAATTCAGGCCAACGGCACGATCTTTGGGAGCAATGACGGCATGTATGCCAAACGCATCAGCACTGCGCAAACAAGCACCCAGGTTATGCGGATCTTGTACACCGTCCAGCACTAGTAATAACGCGGGTTCGGTGAGGGTGTCCAGCACATCGTCCAGATGCCGCACTTTTTGCGCGGCATCTACTCGAGCAGCGACCCCTTGATGACGAGCATTGCCAGCCATGCCATCAAGACGTTTTGTGTCCACTGGGACCACGCGCACGTTGTTACTTTCCGCCAGCTTCAACAGATCACGAGCACGTGGATCGCGGCGTTGGATATCGACATAAAGTTCCAGCACGCTGTCCGCCTGTTGGCGAATGCGTGCAGTGACGGCATGAAAGCCATGAATTACACGAGTTTCAGCCATGACGTAGTTTGGGTTTTTTTGGTTTTTTAATTTTTGCGTCCTTAGCTGGCGGCGCTCCCCCAGCTGGCAGATCCAGCATGAAATCGAGCTTGGTACTTTCCATATCCACTCTCACGACTTTAACGCGCACGCGATCACCCAAGCGATAACGCTTGCCAGAGCGCTCGCCTAGCATCTGGTGCTTGGTCGCATCGTAATGGAAATAATCCGCGCCGAGTTCTGACACATGAACCAACCCCTCGATGTAAAGATCATCTAGCGCAACGAACAGCCCGAAGCCAGTCACTGACGATATGGTGCCTTCAAAGCTGCTGCCGAGATGATCCCGCATGTAGAAGCATTTCAGCCATGCTTCTACATCACGCGTGGCATCGTCAGCCCGCCGCTCTGTCATGGAACAATGTATGCCCAGATCTTCCCACTTCTCTTTGGGTTTGTATTGCTTGCTAACTAATACGGCCTTAATGGCGCGGTGCACCAACAGATCGGGATAACGGCGAATGGGCGAGGTAAAATGTGTATAAGCATCGTAGCCGAGGCCGAAATGACCAGCATTTTCCGGGCAATAACGCGCTTGGCGCAAAGAACGTAACATTACAGTTTGCAATAAAGCAGCGTCAGGTCGCCCCTTGACCTGCTTGAGTAGCTTGGCGTAATCGCCAGCCTCAGGTTTTTCGCCCCCTCCAAGTTCCAGGCCGAATTCCTTAAAGAACTCGCGCACCGCTTCCAATTTTTCAGGCGTTGGACCTTCATGCACACGGTACAACACCGGGTGCTTACGCTCATTGAGGAAATTGGCGGTGCACACGTTGGCCGCCAGCATGCATTCCTCGATCAGGCGATGTGCATCATTACGTACCAAAGGTACGATGCGCTCAATCTTGCCCTGATCAGTAAACACCATCTGGGTTTCTATGGTCTCGAAGTCAATCGCGCCACGCTTCTCGCGGGCTTGGAGCAAGGTCTTGAATAAGGTGTGCAAATGATTAACTTGCGGCAGCACGGAGGCAAATTTTTGTGCTATTTCGCCTTGTGGATGAACCAGCATATCAGCTACCTGGTTGTAGGTCAGGCGCGCCTGCGAGAACATAACCGATGGGTAGAAGCGGTAAGCATAAATCTCGCCTTGAGCGCTGATCTGCATATCACATACCATGCACAGGCGTTCAACATGAGGATTAAGTGAACAAAGGCCGTTGGAAAGTTCTTCCGGCAACATTGGAATAACGCGGCGAGGGAAATATACCGAGTTACCACGATTCAAAGCTTCCTTATCCAGAGCATCGCCGGGCTTTACGTAATGACTTACGTCGGCAATTGCCACCACCAAGCGGAAGCCATTGGCATGCGGCTCGCAATACACCGCATCATCAAAATCCCGCGCAGTCTCGCCGTCTATGGTGACAAGCGGCAACTGGCGTACATCTTCGCGTCCTGCATAATCTTCCGGCTGCACTTGGGGCGCGATTTGTTCAGCTTGGTGTTTCGTGTCGGCTGGAAACTCATACGGCAGATCATGCTTGCGCAACGCAATTTCAATTTCCATGCCAGGGTCGGCATAATTGCCCAAAACCTGCACGATGCGACCTATGGGTTGTGCATTTTTACTGGGTTGCTGCAGAATTTCCAGCATCACCACCTGCCCCGCCTTTGCCCCGATGTGCTCACCTGGAGCAACAAGGATATCTTGACTAATACGTCGATTTTCCGCTACAACAAACTGAATGCCATGCTCCTCATACAGCCGCCCGACCAAACGCTGGGTGGCGCGCTCCAAGACTTCCACTATATTGGCCTCGCGACGCCCGCGCCGGTCGGTACCCGTTTCACGAGCCACGACAGTATCGCCATGCAACGCTTTATGCATTTCCTTGGCACTCAATACCAGATCGGCGCTGCCATCATCAGGAATCAAAAAACCAAATCCATCGGGATGGCCTTGTACCTTGCCCTTTATCAAGTCAAGTTTGTCCATTACGCAGATTGCACGCTTGCGATTACGCATTATCTGACCATCGCGCTCCATAGCGCGCAGGCGGCGCGTGAACAGCTCAGCCTCGTGCTCATTAATATGCAATATGTGGCACAACTCTTCCTCCGCAACCGGCACGCCTTGCTTTTCCAGTAATTGGAGAATGTACTCACGGCTAGGTAGTGGATGATCATATTGCTCACGCTCTCGATCCAGGAATGGATCGAGCTCACGAATGTTTTTTTTCTTATTTGTCATTGACAGAAAATCCTATAACGATTAACTTGTGCGCCCTCAAGAAGCAAAGAATTGTTTTATTGCCCAGATGGCGGAATTGGTAGACGCGCACGGTTCAGGTCCGTGTGCCGCAAGGTGTGGAGGTTCGAGTCCTCTTCTGGGCACCATAAAATAAATTACCGCTATTATTCATAATGCTACAGAATGCCCGTTGGGGCATTTTTTCATTTATTCTCATATTAGCTAGTGCAATTGATTTTTTCAGAAATTCCTCCGAGAGCTTTTCGGGCATTTGCATAGTGCAGCCCTCGCAGCATTTTTGATCAAATTCGATAATTACAGCAAAGTTCCCGGTAATTTGACACAACGTGCCTTAAATCATTTTAAATCGCATTGAAATACAAATACATGAAGCTAATGAATAGTATTTGTTTTCATAAATTTTGCGTCATGATGTGCAAGACTTTGTTCGATAGAAAACAATATGAAGGGGCGGGTAGCAGTTAACCCGTCAGATAAGGTTTGACCGAACGAATAAAGAATCAAGCGCAGTGTCATTTACACAAACATTAAATTCAACTAATAGACTAAACTAAAGCTAAATTCCATTGTTATCAATGATAACAGGAAAGCTTGATGTCTTGTGAAAAGACGCCGATTCCATTAGTGAAATGGCTAGATATTAAATTTTTTTGATCGCTAAAGCATAAATAGTCGTCCCTGAACAACCTGCGCAAGTGGAATGGGGTAGAAGAACAACCATATTTTGGACAGGAACAACGCTTGACATGGATTTTTTCCCCATCTTTCTAAACCTCAAAGAGAAAAAATGCCTCGTTGTGGGAGGCGGTGAAGTTTCTTTTAGGAAAGCTTCCGTGCTGATCCAAGCAGGCGCATTAGTGAAGATAGTAGCGCCAGAATTGTGCGCGGCTTTTAAGCAGCTTCCCAACATCGAATATGTTCCAGATCGGTTTCAAGCTGCACATCTAAATGGCGTCACACTTGTTATTGCCGCCACAGATGAAATCAAAACCAACGAAGAAATTTCGAACGAAGCAAAAAAAAGAAACATACCCGTCAATGTGGTCGACAACCCCGATCTCTGCACCTTCATTATGCCCGCAATACTGGATCGCTCTCCTCTCATGGTCGCTTTTTCAACCGGAGGGGCCTCCCCCGTTCTGGCAAGGATTTTACGAGGCAAGTTAGAAACGCTAATACCGCCAGGATATGGCCGACTAGCTGCCTTCGCCGCCAAATTCAGGCAAGCGGTCAAAGCGCATATCAGCGATTCTGGTAAACGTCGGATATTCTGGGAGGACGTACTGGAAAGTCCAATTGCTGAGAAAGTTTTTTCGGGCAACGACAAGTCTGCCGAAGCCATGCTACTGGCTATGCTACAAGACGATAATCATAGTTCAGTCGGTGAAGTATTCCTAGTGGGAGCAGGCCCAGGTGCCCCAGATTTACTCACCTTCCGAGCATTAAGACTGATGCAAAAAGCGGATGTGGTGCTTTATGACAACCTTGTTTCCAAGCCGGTACTGGAAATGACGCGACGCGATGCAGAAAGAATTTTTGTCGGCAAGATGCGCGGCCGCCACACGATGCCTCAAGAAAGCATAAACGACCTATTGGTAAGGCTGGCAAAAGAAGGAAAGCGGGTCTTGCGGCTTAAAGGGGGAGATCCTTTCATTTTCGGTCGTGGCGGAGAAGAAATCGAGACGCTATCAGAGCACAAAATAAATTTCCAGGTCGTACCTGGCATCACCGCTGCATCCGGTGTTGCAGCCTATGCCGGGATACCGCTCACGCACAGAGATCATGCCCAATCCTGTATTTTCGTAACTGGCCATCTGAAAGAGGGTGGCATGGATCTCGATTGGGAAATGCTAGCACGTCCCAATCAGACCATCGTGGTCTACATGGGCCTGCATGGTCTCGAAATACTATGCTCCCAACTAACAGCGCATGGATTGCCGGAATCCACCCCTGCCGCCATCGTGCAACAGGGAACAACACAAAATCAGCGTGTAGTTTGCGGAACTCTGGCTACATTACCAACAGTCGCAGAAGCTGCAAAGCTTAAAGCCCCTACTTTAATCATAATCGGCGGCGTGGTAACACTCAGAGAAAAGCTCTCCTGGTTTGAGCCTGATCAAACTTAACGAAGGAAAATATATTCATACAATATTTTTGCATGATGATCTACTT
Organism: Betaproteobacteria bacterium; assembly: GCA_021413765.1. GTDB lineage: Bacteria > Pseudomonadota > Gammaproteobacteria > Burkholderiales > Gallionellaceae > Nitrotoga. The sequence continues at coordinate 14,080 of JAIOPT010000053.1, read as the reverse complement.
GGATTTCAAGCGCTTAAATTCCTCTGCTGCTTGCCACAAATACCAAGTAGCTGTTGAGCGATAAGGACTCCATGCCAGCCCAATTTTGGACAGCTCCTTGGGCAAGGGCTGCCTGGACAGTGACTTCATCACCCGCCAACCTTCACGCACACCAAAATCACCAATAGGCAAAACATCAGGACGTTCCAACGTGAAGATCAGAAACATCTCTACCGTCCAGCGGCCAATACCGCGTAGCGAAACCAGCCGTGAGATCAGTTCTTCATCCGTCATTGTCAACGCAGCACTTCTGACGGGCACAACCCCATCCAGCATCCCTTTCGCGATTCCGCGAATTGTCAAAACCTTGGCAGCAGAGAAGCCGCAGGCGCGCAGAACACTTTCGTCGGTCGCAAGAATACTCGTCGGCGACGGAAAAGATACGCCCGTATAGAGCGCCAAAAATCGATTAAGTATCGCTTCGGCGGCCCGCGCATGGAGTTGCTGATAGGCGACTGCCCGAATCAACGCCTCGTAGGGTTCACGTTCCCGTTTTGGCTGCAGTCCGCATCGGCCGACGCGAGTAATCAAACTTGCCCAATCGGGATCTAAGTCTGCCAAATACGCAACCGCAGGGCCAAATGGATCAATAGTCGTACTGGTGGTGCCTGACGCCACAGTCATAGAGCCTTCCTTAACGCCAGGTTGATGCGTTTGCAGCCAAGGATAGGTTGATATCCTTCCAACAGTAGCGTAATACCGTGAAAATTACCAAGACAATCCGCAAAAATAAAACATATATTGGAGCATGGCTCATACAATTTGTGCCTGAAACAGACTCTAAGCTACCACCCCGATTCGCGTTCCGGTGTTGCCGTAATCTTGTGTATGCTTAAATCCGAGCCATTGAATTCCTCTTCAGCACTCAGTCGAATTCCAACGGTTTTCTTCAGGAGAACATAGATCAAATAACCTCCACCAAATGCAATAATGATACCCAGCAACGTACCAATCATTTGTGCCATGAAACTGATTCCACCAAGCCCTCCTAATGCCTTTAGCCCGAAAATACCTGCTGCAATACCGCCCCATGCACCACATATCCCATGAAGCGGCCAGACGCCGAGCACGTCGTCGATTTTCCACCGGTTCTGCGTTAACGTGAACATCCAAACGAACAACCCACCAGCAATACCGCCTGTCAACAATGCGCCCAGGGGGTGCATCACATCCGAGCCGGCGCATACGGCCACCAACCCGGCCAGCGGGCCATTATGTACGAAGCCAGGGTCGTTCTTGCCTACAAAAAGTGCAACCAGTGTGCCACCCACCATTGCCATCAGCGAGTTAACTGCAACCAGGCCACTAATCTTGCCTATTTCTTGCGCTGACATGACATTAAAACCGAACCAACCAACGGTAAGTATCCATGCGCCTAGCGCAAGAAAGGGAATGCTGGAAGGTGGGTGCGCCGCGATGCGCCCTTCCTTGGTATAGCGGCCGCGCCTCGCACCAAGCAGCAAAACGGCCGCGAGTGCTATCCAACCACCCACTGCATGCACTACAACAGAACCAGCAAAATCGTGGAACTCCGCGCCGAAATTGGTTTGCAGCCAACTCTGTACGCCAAAGCGATGGTTCCAGGCGATACCCTCGAAAAATGGATAAATAAACCCAACCAGTAGAAAGGTGGCGGCTAGCTGCGGATTGAATTTGGCGCGCTCGGCCATACCACCGGAAATAATAGCGGGAATAGCAGCGGCAAAGGTAAGGAGGAAGAAAAATTTGATCAGTTCATAACCATTTTTCTGCGCCAATTGCTCAGCGTCGGTGAAAAAATTGGCACCATAGGCGATACTGTAGCCGATAAAAAAATAGGCCAGCGTGGAGATGCCGAAGTCGGTGAGAATTTTCACCAATGCGTTCACCTGATTTTTCTTGCGCACCGTACCCAATTCAAGAAATGCAAACCCTGCGTGCATTGCAAGAACCATAATAGCGCCGAGCAAAATAAACAACGCGTCACTGCCCATTTTCAGGCTACCAATATTTTCCATTTTTTACTCCATATATGAACTAGCCATAAGGTATAAGCAAATTTCGTTCCAGCTTTCTTGTATCTTGATTTACATACATATTCCTGCTGAATGAATACTCAGCAATAAATATGCTCACCAATTTAGTGCATTATTACCTCACACATGCTTCATCTTGGCGCGTCATCCTGAAGTAATAACATGAAGGTTTCCAACCATTTAATATTTTCCCCAGCCATTTAAAATCTTTTCCAGCCAGAAAATGCCAACCATGGTTTTACTGTCATTGATTTTGCCTTGTCTTATCCAGTCCAATGCATCGGTGGGCGATAGCTCAAACACCTCGAGGAACTCGCCATCGTCTAGTTGCCTGCCTTGGTAGGTTAGACCTCGCGCCAGAAAATATTCCATGCGTTCATTGGCATATCCTATGCAAGGCCAAGCCGTGGTCAAATGAGTCCAGTTGCTGGCAATGTAGCCGGTTTCTTCCAACAATTCGCGTTGCGCGGTAAGCAAAATATCTTCGCCATGATCAATTTTGCCGGCAGGAAGCTCGATGAATTCGCGTTGCGGTGCATAACGAAATTGCCGCTCCATCAAGAGATCGCCATTATCCAGAATTGCCAACACCGCCACCGCACCAGGATGGGTTATATGTTCGCGCGTACTCACACTGCCATCTGGCAATTGCACATTGTCTTTAAACACCTTGATGAAATCACCTTCATACATGGCCATCGAATCAAGACGCGTTTCTTTTAAATCCATTAAAACTCCCTAAATTTATAACTAATGTAGGCGCACGCTAGTGGTTATTCTTACCGTGTACTAATAATGGTTTAACCTGTTTTGTCAGATTTGCAAACATTTATCAATTGTTGTGTCAGAACTAATGCTTGCTTGACGCCGGGCTAAACGTTATACAACATTACCAATACCATCACTACAGGATGAGTACCATGTCCATGCATGCTGACTTTGCCACCTACTATCCTGTTTGAAGAAATGAATGCCGCAACATGAACAAATTCGGGTAAACAAAATTCAAAACAGCCTTTGCTGAAAGCATTGTTCAACCTGAACAGGTTGAACACTTCACGATATTTTATTAGATCAGCTATACTTGAAAAAGTGATATTTGCGCTTCTCAGAGTGCCCACTAAAACTCGGTTTCCGCCCAATATTGTGTTAAAAAATCTTGTTTATATAGTCAGATAAATGCAACGCCCTGAAATTATTCCCATGACTTACATACCAGCACACTCTGAATTTTTAAAAAATTCCTCTCAGATTTGAATCTGCCTAATTATTCGGTGCAATTTTAGTTTGAATCCACGCGTCTGTTTTTCCAAGAAGAATTCAACAAGTGTTTCTTAATCATTCTGGTAGCTCAATCATAAAGCACACGCTCAAGCTTTTTGCCCTTGCTGTTCTTATTTTGCTTTTTATTGCGCTGGCCATTGCTGCCTTCCTTATTTATCGAGAAACAGAAACCTCTGCATATCAGGCACACCGTCTGGCAAAACTGGCCAATGATCTTCGCTGGGAGGTAAAAAGTGGTCCCAATGGTGGTTTACATTTACCACAGGCTGGGCCATATGATATGCGCCTTGGATATAGTCGATTACCAGAGTTGCTTCAAAATCTGACTGAACGCGGTTTCCACGTGCATTCTCAGGCAAAAATTTCCTCGCGTATGAAGGAGCTTGTTGAACAAGGATTTTTCGTTCCCTACCGGGAAAAAGCTCAGACCGGCCTCGAAATTGTCGATGGCAAAGGCCAACCACTTTACCGTGCCGTTTTCCCAACTCGCGTTTATGAAAACTTTGAATCGGTTCCACCACTGGTAACAAACAGCCTGCTATTTATCGAAAATCGTGAGCTGCTGGACCCGGCCCAACCAAAAAAAAATCCGGCCATCGAGTGGACCCGGCTTGGGAAGGCTGTGCTGGATAAGTCGATTCAGTTCGTTCGCCCCGAACACGACGTACCAGGCGGTAGCACGCTTGCAACTCAAATTGAGAAATACCGGCATTCTCCCAACGGGATGACCCTTAGTCCCCATGACAAGATGCAACAGATCGCATCTGCCTCCGTGCGCGCCTATCTAGACGGGGAGGAAACAATGCCTGCCCGCAAGCGTATCGTGGTTGATTATCTTAATACGGTTCCACTTGCTGCCGCCTCGGGCTTCGGGGAAGCAAATGGACTGGGCGACGGGTTGTGGGCATGGTACGGTCTGGATTTCGAACAGACCAATCGCATCCTGAAAGTCTGGTCTGCAAACAGCACGAACCTAGCCGAGGCGGCACATTACTATAAGCATGTGCTAAGTCTCATGATCGCTCAGCGTAGGCCTTCCAGTTATTTGATTAGCGACCGCAAAGAGCTGAATGAGCTTACCAATAGCCACTTGCGAGTACTGGCTCAGGCTGGCGTAATATCACCCAGCCTCAGTGAGGCTGCGCTGAACGTACCGATTCGCTTCCTCAATGCCGCTATACCGGAGGAAACCAGGAATTTCTCTGCATCCAAAGCTGCTAATGCGGTGCGTGCACGTCTTGCTTCCCAAATGGGACTTCAACGTTTGTATGATCTGGATCGTCTGGATTTATCGGTGCAAAGCACGCTCGACGGCGAGTTGCAAAAAAAGACCACCGATATCTTGCGTCAGCTCAAAAACCCGGATTATGCCCGCGCTGCAGGACTCTATGGCGATCGTCTGTTGGGCGAAGCGGATCCGGGCAAAATCATTTACAGCTTCACGCTTTCAGAGCTGACGCCGCAGGGCGCAAAGTTTCGAATTCAGGCTGACAACTTCGATCAACCCTTGGACATCAATAAAGGCACTAAGCTGGATCTTGGATCCACAGCAAAACTTAGGACGTTGGTAACGTATCTTGAAATTGTCGAAGCACTGCATCGAAAATATGCAGCACTCGAACCGGAGGCGTTACATCAAGAAGTGAGCGATCCTAACGATGTCCTCAGTCGCTGGGCGATCGAATATCTGCAGCAAAGCTCGGATAAAAGTTTGGCAGCCATGCTGGAAGCTGCCCTGGAACGCAAATACTCTGCCAACCCTAATGAACAATTTTTTACCGGTGGTGGAGCGCATTATTTCCAAAATTTCAAACATGAAGACGACCGCAGGACACTGAGTGTGCGCGAAGCGACGCTCAATTCCGTCAACCTCGTTTACATCCGACTTATGCGCGATATAGTGCGTTACCACATGCTTAACATCTCGGGTTCATCTGCCAAGATACTCAAGGATGCTGACCATCCTGATCGCGAGACATACCTCATGCGATTTGCGGACAAAGAAGGCACGGAGTTCATCAATCGCTTTTATCTTAAGTACAAAAATAAAACGGCAAGCGAGATTGACGAAGTATTTTTTTCCAGCTTCCGGCACGCGCCGCGCCGACTTGCCGCGGCTTACCGCTATATTCACCCTGAGGCTACGCTCGCTCAGTTCAATAAATTCATGATTTCGCATCTGCCTGGCCTTCTGGGGTCGGACGAGCGCATTCTCCATGAACAGTATCAGCGCTATGCGCCAGGCAAATACTCGCTGGCGGACCAAGGTTATATCGTAGCTGCACACCCCTTGGAACTATGGCTCGTACGCTATTTAAATAGCCACCCAAATGCAAAACTTAAGGACGTGATCAAAGCCAGCGACGAGGAGCGTGTGGCTGTCTATCGCTGGCTATTCAAGACCATCCACAAGAATGCACAGGACATCCGAATTCGCAGCCTGTTGGAACTGGAAGCTTTTCTGGAGATTCACCGCAGTTGGAAACGCCTCGGCTATTCCTTCGATGCACTTGTACCATCTCTAGCCACGGCTATCGGCAGTTCGGCTGACCGCCCTGCCGCACTCGCCGAACTGATGGGCATTATCCTGAATAATGGAGTTCGGGTACCCACGATGCTTATCGAACGTCTGCACTTTGCAGCGGGCACTCCATTTGAAACCATTGTGGAGCATACCCCTGACCAAGGCGAAAAAATGTTCTCACCCGACTTGGCAGCTGCGGTGCGTGACGTATTGACCGGAGTAGTGGAAAAAGGCACAGCTTCGCGACTCAGCCACGCCATAGTGAAAGAAGATGGCACCTGGATTCCGATAGGCGGCAAAACTGGAACCGGCGACCATCGTTATGTCACTTTTTCCTCTGCAGGTGTTATCAAGGAATCCCATGCGGTCAACCGCTCCGCCACTTTTGTATTCTTCATCGGGGATCGATTCTTCGGGACGCTGACCGCATTTGTGCCAGGCGCGGATGCGGCTAACTATCAATTTACTTCAGCACTTTCTACGCAAGTTTTGAAGTACCTCTTGCCCACTTTGAAACCACTCATTGATAAGGCTCAACCTCTGCCCGAACAAACCTCATCGAAACCAATCGCCAAACATGGTTCGTCAAAAGAAGTGGGAGAAGATGCGGCTGTGAATTCCAGCCAACAACCCGTTCCGGCAGAAGATGAGCTACCATAATGGGTGCAGTTTATTCAAAATTGTTTGCACTTTCTGCCCATACAAATGAGCCAAGTTAGAATCAAAATATGTATCAGAGTTGAAGCTGACTATCACAATTAATCAACGCGCCCGGTTTGATAGTTGCCATATAGAGTCGAACCCTTATCTGCCATTAGCCCTGCAATCAGAAGCAAGAAAAACAAAAATCCCATCCGGGTCTCATCAATCAGACTATCCACCAAACCTACGACGAGAAAAGCAATGAGAGAAGCAAATAATGCCAGACTCACTGGCTCATTGCCCCAAGCGCGCAGTAGCATCCGCACCATGACATAAGCGACTAATGTCATGAAACCAATAAGTCCAAGCCACCCCTGTTCAAACAGAACATGAATATATAAATTTTTGACGTGCCACGGTAAGTGGCTATCGGTAGAAAAAAACCAACGATGCATCCCTTCAGAAAAATCTCCGTTATGCACCAAATTATTGCCCGACGAATCTCGCAATGCCACATTGCCTACATCCACTAATGTGCCGGCATGGCCATTAAAGATCGATAACTTAACAGGGCGTGGAAACAGGCTATTCGGCGGACCGAAATTCTTGGCATGGATAGGCACCTCATAATGCCCCCACTGGCCGGATGGCGCTTTGATTTTCAGCGTTGTCCAGACGCACGTAAATGAATAAAGCAGTGCCTTTTCGCAGATAGGCACGGTCAATCCGGCATTATTAGCGCTGCTGCGTAAGTCCATCGAGAGCGTGTATTGTTGTTCCGGTACTATCGCCACTGGTTGCTCAAAATACAGGGTTTCTCCACTACCGAGCTGCAAGAAAGTGTTCCCATTTTGCGTGACGAATGCATACGTTGAGGGACGCGACAATTCGCTCGAGTCCCAAAAATAGGCTGCTGGGAATGTACCTAGCCCAACCCCAAAAATTGAGGCGCTTCGCAACCGAAGGATATTTAGCGCATCCGCCCAATGGTCGGTACGTGTAACGATATCCTGCTTAGTTGTCGCCAAGCGTGACTGGCTGTATTTCCCACTGAAAACCGGCCAGGCAATCGCTACAGTCACGCTGCCAATCAAGATTACAGCACCCACCCCAAGAACGCGTCTCGCACGATCGCGTAGTGCAAGATGCGCTAAGCCAAATAATATTATTAGCGTCGTCAATACAAAGGCTGCCTGCCCGCCCCGTGAGAAGGTCACCATGACGCTATATGCACCTAAGCCATATAGTCCGGCCGCTAACACCGTGACACCCATGTGTCGCTGCTGCCAGGCCCATAGTGCCACGAATGGCAATGCAGTCACCAAATATGCCTCTATATATGCACCGCCGATATGCATGCCGGGGAAAGAACCCGTAATGCGATAGTCAGTTTCGAAATTGAATAAACCGGAAAATGTCGCGCGCTCCCAAAGCACGTATAGCACTTCTGCCGCTAGTCCCAGTGTCATGCCGAATGCCAGCCGCCGTGCAGCTTTTGCCGGCTCATTCCATTCATACCCCAGCAACGGGATAAATGCCAAGGCGAAAAGCAGCCCTTTCGCAACGCGCAACGCATTGTAGGAGCTGGTATAGCTCGCAAATGAATTGTGATCGAGTGCGCCAAAAGGCCATAAGCCAATTCCCAAGCTGATAACTGCGGACAAACTGAACAACGCCAACAATAGCTTGGCCGGCTTGCGCAGCGCGGGTTGCGATCGCGAACTAAGACGCAAATAGCCAACACCTATCGTCATCAAAAGCAAGGTGTCGTACTCGGTCCAATACAAAGAGCCACTCCATGGCGTCAAATCCAGCAACGGCAACAAGGCGAGAATCCACACCAGCCATAAATCTGGCCGCCACCACAATAACGCCATATAGGCCAAGAACAGCGGCAACACCCAGACTGTACCAAGCGGACTGACCGATGCTGCCATTGTAGCCAAGCACAAAGCTGCAGTGCCAATAAGCATCCATGACCAGTGAGGTCTACGAACTGTGGTGCTTGGTTTGCGCACTGGTTGCATGGCGCTTAGCTTGTGTGCTGGCTGTATGGTGCTTGGTTTGTGCGCTGGCTTTATCGTGCTTGGCTTGTACGCTGGCTGCATAAGGACTGTGGTTTGACTTGGCGTCACAGTAAATAGCATCTGCAGCAACTGATACGCCGTCAGTGCTGCTGCTGCAGCTATTAAGATATTGGTCGGATCAGAGTGTTGACCAGAAATAAAAAGCTTGCCCCCTTCAAATACACTGGCGAGTAAACCCGCAATGGTCGCAGGCCATATTAGAGAGCGCTTCGACTTGCCTGATTGACCCGCCCAGTGCCAGAACCACATCCCCGCACCGATGGGTAAGTAGAGACCCGCCTGAAACAGGAGGCTCACCAGTGCCACCGCCTCGGAGGTATAGTAGTGGTAGTAAAATGGTAAGAAATTTATATTACCAAACCGCTCCATCCCTGCTGACATGCCGAGCCAGCTACTTGAGAACCAGTTGCTAAACCACGCAAGCATGATAAGGTAGGGAAGCATGCCGAGCACTAACATGCCATGTGCAAACGAACGTATTCTGAGCCAATCAACTCTATTTGCTGACTGTGCCAGCCATACCCCTAAGATCATGCCTACCGCTCTTGAGCCAATCGAGGCGCCTTGACTGATGCCGGACGCAATCGTCAGCTGCAACCCTTCGATCAGCACTCCCAACAACATCCCAACTGCTGCCGCCAACAAGAGCGAAAAACGTTGCATCTTCCCGAAGGCTAGTACACCCAATATACCCAAGGGAGCAAACACTAGAATTTCTGGAATCAACTTCCACACGCACCCACCTCCGCAACTCGGTACAAATAACCATCCCACTTTGCCCGATGCTAAATGCGCTTGCCACTCATCATAGGTCAGCAAAAAATCGTAAGGAAATAAACTCAATGCTGCATAAGCAAGTACATACCCGACCAGAACAGCATAGTGCGCAATCTTGCCACCCTGCGATATCGCTCGCACCAAATGCGCGAGGCGCATGCCAAAAACAGGCCATAGCACGATGCCCAATGCAATGCCAATAATCTCGGCAATAATATCGTTCAGCGAAACGGTACGGGGAGGAAAGAAAAACTGGGTGAACTCGATCGCTATGCTCAGACTGGTGCAGGCAAGCAGCACGAATAGCATTGCTACGATGCGCCAAGCCACGCTTCTTGAGTGCCACAGTGCGCCTAGCCACACAAAAGCTAAAGGCACAAATAACAGAATGTTTGCCACCCAGTCTGCGCGGGAACCAATTCCCAAGTTCAGATAGCGTATATTTTTGAATGCCTCAACAGCTTCATCCCATGAATGATGCTGGAAATTCAAGGGCACGAGGCTACCGTAAATTACAAACAGCGTATATGCAATGGCAAGAACCAGTATGGAAAAACGAGTGGACGAAATACTGAACGAGTCAATGTTCGACTTTTGCTGGAGATATTTCGGAGTTGAATGCAAATCAGGCATAAATGAAATTTTTATTAGGGTAACGTTGTAATTTCAAACCCTTTGAGCTTTTAAGCATAACCGTCAGGATCGGCACTCACACTTTTGCACGCACCTACAAACATTACCATTCGTTGCCTGCAGTTGGAATCGTGACCCCAAGTTTCTAACATTCATTGCAGCTGCGGCCACCCCTGATGATGAAAGAAGCTATGGGCTGTTCCGATTGCAATTCGAAAGGAAACTGTATGGAACAGACAGCCTCTTCCGATTTGAAATGAGCCTGAAGGGTTATCATATTTCCATTGAGCAAGTCTGAAATTGAATTTCTGAATCGGCCATTATGCAACGTATCGTAATCAATATGGAAGTAGCAAAGCTCAGTAGCACTGTCTTTACCGCCAAGCATTTTTTCAGGTAGTCGTATTAATACGACTGTTGAGTTTTGAGTACGCCAAAGCACAAATGCACCAGCTTGCGCATTGCGGCACCGATGAAGGACTTCTTGGGCTTATCTCAGGCGAGCAAGCGTTCATAAGCGGCTTTGACATGCGGGTTGGGCTAAATGAAATGAAGCCCAACATAACGGGGGGATGAGCACATACATTACCGGCGCGCCGATGAAATGTGCGATCAGCCAAGGGCAAGCAATGCGGTCGATCTTAGGCGTTCACGGGTAATCCACCTCATAATTCACCTCACAGAATCAGGGTTTTCAGGATCAAACCGACCGTCGCGCAGGCGACGATCACCTCGATTACATTACGCTTGAAGCGGAACAAAGCGACGGCTACTGCCAGCGCGATGACGGCCGAGATCCAATCGAAGGTTCCGGCAAATCCCTGCGGCCACAGTACGTGATAGAGGAAAAACAGCGCCAGATTGAGAATCACGCCTACCACGGCGGCTGTGATAGCCATCAGCGGCGCCGTGAACTTGAGGTCGCCGTGCGTGGATTCGATCAAAGGGCCACCCGCCAGGATGAACAGGAACGAGGGCAGAAAGGTGAACCACGTCACCAGCGAGGCCGCCACCGCACCGGCGAGGAACAGAGAGTCCGGCCCGAACAGCACTTTCGCGTAGCCACCGACAAAGCCGACGAAGGCCACCACCATGATGAGCGGCCCTGGTGTCGTTTCACCGAGCGCCAAGCCATCGATCATCTGCGTGGGCGTAAGCCAGCCATAGTGTCCGACCGCACCCTGGTACACATAAGGCAGCACCGCATAGGCTCCGCCAAAGGTTAGCAATGCGGCTTTAGTGAAGAACCAGCCCATTTGCGTGAGTGTGTGATGCCAGCCGTAGACGGCATTCAGCAGCCCCATCGGTACAGCCCACAACGAACCACCAACGACGACCACCTTGACCAACCTGCCCCAACGGAAACGGGCGTGCTCAGGCGTTGGCGTATCATCATCGATCAGCGCTGGGCCAAAGGATTTATCGGCCTTGCCATGTCCGCCACCTGCCTTGAACTTATCCGGTGCGATGCGGCCCCCGAGGTAACCGATGATGGCCGCCCCTGCCACGATGGCAGGGAATGGCAGATCGAGGGCAAAGATGGCGACGAAGGACGCAGCGGCAATTCCCCAAAGCACATTATTCTTGAGCGCTCGCGAGCCGATGCGATATGCCGCTTGAGCCACGATGGCCGTTACGGCAGGCTTGACGGCATAGAACAGCCCCGCGACCAAAGGTAAATTACCGAAGGCGATATAGACCCACGACAGCACTACCAGGATCAGCAGCGAAGGCAGCACGAAAAGGGCTCCAGCTGCGATACCCCCCCAAGTGCGGTGCATCAGCCAGCCGATGTAGGTAGCGAGCTGCTGAGCTTCCGGGCCTGGCAAAACCATGCAGTAATTCAGCGCATGCAGAAATCGCCGCTCGGAGATCCACCGTCGGTTCACGACCAGTTCCTGGTGCATGGTGGATATTTGCCCTGCCGGCCCGCCGAAGCTGATTAAGCCAAGCTTGAGCCAGAAAGAAAATGCTTGCCAGAAGCTCACCGGCTGAAGTTGGTTATCGGTGTGCTCGGTGGCGAGCGCGTCAGGTTGATTCATGGGTTGGCACTCCTTTGTCGAAGGCGGTGAGCAGACCGTCGAACACGCCGCTCACGCTCGCCAATAATAAATCATCGTCGGGGATGGCTGCACGCAGCCCGGCAAGCACGCTCTCCACGCCCGCAGCCTCGGGTGGTTGAGCGCCCCCGACATCAAGGTAATGCACCAGCGCTCCCAGCCGCTTGAGAGATGGACACTCCAAATCAAAGCTCACCATCAATACTTCAAAGGTGACGCGAGTGCTAACGTGGCTGAATGTCGCACCATCGAAGTCGAAGCCTAAAGCTTCGACCGGGCAGTCGGCCGGGGACTCCAGCCAGAGCAGCTGAGCTTGTGGATCAATGAAACGTCTGATTAGCCAAGCGCTGGCCAGTCGATCAACCCAGGGGCGACGGCGAGTTGCCCAGATGCGGCCTTGATAATCGGCCACTTGTAGGCGCGCAATTTCACCTTGGATCGGATGCGGTTCATCTGGCACCAGCGCTCTGGCCGTGGCCAGTTCAAGATTCTGTAGCGCGGCATCTGCCTGCGTTTGGGCCTCGCCGGGAAAGAAATCTATCTCTGCGAGGCTAGCAAATGTCTTGCGTAGCTTGCGGGCTTGTTTGAGTGGCTCCTGCACGCTATCGGCACATAATGCGTCATGTGCCTTTGCTATGTCAGACAGCAATACCGCAAAGTCCTCGCTACGCTCGAATAGATTAACGAAATTTGCACCATTCGGTTCCTCAATGCGCAACACGAGTGCTGTTCCTTCACCAGCCCGCACGTCAGTAGCGATGGCTTCCAATGTGTCGTGACAAAGCGTGCGATCCGGCATCAAATAGACACCATCACGTAACACTGCAGCGCCAGACGCCTTGAGTGCACGCCATACCCTCATCCGAATCGTAGCGTTTTCAGTGGGAAGGCTCGTGATAAATAACAACCATTTATTCATGTAGAATATTCTACATATCAGTAGATATTACTACAACTAAATTTTCTAAACATTAATGATCTACTTGCTGAATCTGGGGGCGGACTACCACCCATACCTTGACACCGCTATTCCAACAACCCATAATTTGCCCTTATTTAACAACGGAGTTACCCCATGAATGCTGACTCTTTTAGATCATTGAACGCAAAATTGTAGCGAGACCGTCGGTAGAGTCCATTCTAAAACCACCGTTACGCCTAAAAACGGGGCGGTGCGCCATTAGGTAGTTTCAAGTTTTATCGCCTCCTTAGCGGCGACCTGTAAAGCACCTCCCTTCCATTTACCAAGTTCGCCGTAAATCGGTTGTTTTGAACTGAGAACACACGTCACTTCCTCTCGATCCCCTGTTAGGGCTTTTGGCAGGATGAGAATCGAGATGTCAGAAACGTTCAGCTTTCTTGAGCTCTAAAAATTAATCGAGTTGGCAATTTTATAAACTGCCAACGGAGTAGCGTTATGGTCATTCATCGTACGATCACCTGTTGGCTACTGGCTTGCATTGCGACTAGTGCTGGGCTTCCTCTCGCCTATGGGGTCGAGCCTTCTCTCGCCGATGGAGTAGAGGAAAGTTGGAACGCGAGGTTCCAGACCACTTACATCTGGCAGAGCAAGGCACCCTTCACTGCCGCCTACAGCGGACGTAACAGCCTCTCTCCAGAGCGGGAAAAAAGCTATTCCTTCACCGGAACCGCCTTTCTCGGCGTGCGGCCGTGGGCGGGAGGCGAGCTGTATTTCAACCCCGAAGTGGTTCAAGGCGTACCTCTCTCCAACCTCACCGGACTGGGCGGATTAACCAATGGCGAAATCGCCCGCACCTCTGGACCTAATCCAAAACTTTACATGGCCAGAGCCTTCTTGCGCCAAAGCTGGGGACTGGGTGAAATACAAGATGCAGTTGATTCTGGTGCCAATCAGCTGGCAGGGAAAATTCACCAGCGGCAAATAGCCCTCACCGTTGGCAAGCTGTCAGTAACAGACATATTCGACAATAACGCTTACAGCCACGATCCACGGACTCAGTTTATCAACTGGTCTCTCATGACTGCGGGCGCTTACGA
>JAIOPT010000057.1 GCA_021413765.1 Betaproteobacteria bacterium | reverse complement strand
TGAATAATTCGATCGGCCAAAGTAGACTTGCCGTGATCGATGTGAGCGATAATAGAAAAATTACGTATGTGTTGCATTATTTTTTACAATCTCGGATTATTTAATTTGATACTTCATGTGCTACAACATGCATATGTTTCTTAAAATTTTTATCTTGTCAGCGAGCATCACTCGCATCATAAATAATTAGCCTAGCTGACACACACTGATAATTATACCTTGAAGACACACCATCCTGCGGAAAACACTAGCTAATCAAGCTTCGGCATAATGATTCAGTGCGATTGAAAATAGCTTTGAACGATACAACCATTAATATTGTATCAAGCGGCATGTTTTATGCGGGGTCTTGAAAGTAAGAAGCGATGCATCTTGGGATGCTCATCAGAAGCAACATCATCATGTGCTCTGGATATTGGTTGCAATGAGATGTTGCAATAACAGCTCTCCCGTCAGGCTGCGATTATCACCTGTACTACAGCCTCGCTTACCTGGTTTTATTCCAGCCGCGTCGCCTGTTTCATAGAGACGAATGACTTGCCTGCAAAGTTCATGTGGCGCTTCGTCTTCGAGGGGTCGTGCATCAATTTTTCCCATGCACTATGGCATGCGAAATCATCACAAATTTAAACTTTATATGGCCGGATCCATAGGCAGGCAACTGAAAATAGTGTAGATGCAAAGACATGAACGCTCATGATTCAGAGCGTAATACTGAGGTATTAGTATTAATGCAGAAAGAATGAGATAGCGTGCCCCAGGTTTGTGGGGGCACGCTTAATTGCGCAGATTACTTCTTCTTCGCTTTTACGCCAGCTACTGCATCTTTCAACTTGCTGCCGACTTTAAATTTCGCAACTTTTTTGGCTGGTATTTTCAGCTCTTTCCCGGTAGCTGGGTTCCGACCTATCCGAGCAGCACGCTGTTCGACAGCAAAGGTGCCAAAACCAATCAGCTGCACGTTGTCGCCTTTTACCAATGATGCTTGTACAGCAGCCATCAACGCATTCAGTACTTCCTCGACATTTACCTTGGAATTCTTTGTGGACTTAGCTACAACATCAATCAACTCTGCTTTATTCATAATATGCCCCCCTTTAGTTGAAAAAACACAGCACTGTATCAAGCCATTGCGTCAATGGCAATCACAGCTTCACAAATTAATAAGATATCCATCAAGAAAATTTACAACCTCATATGGCTCCCATCAGTAACACTGTATCAAGCCATTGCGTTAATGGCAATCACCGCTTTACAAATTCATATGATATTCATAAAGAAAGTTTTCAACCCCAATCTAATTTGGCGGATTCAAGCTCGAAGTGCAATAGCTAATGCTGGCTTGGTGTAGTGCATCTCCGATTCGAATAATACTTCATGCGGTGATCTAAAACCCAGCACTTTGCGTGGCCGGTGGTTAAATCGTTCTACCGCCTGCCGCATTTGCTCTTCAGTAATGTCAGTTAACTCTATACCTTTGGGGAGGTACTGCCGGAATAACTACTGTAATTCCGGCAGGAGGATTGGGTACTCGTATTGGCGGTGCAAAGGGTTTGCACCTCTTGCACGGACGAGCGTTAACTGATTGAGTATTAGACTCGGTCAGCCGCCAAAGTGAAGAGGTTTTGATTAATGCGAATGGTGTGCACGATGATTATTTGTGCTTTGGTTATCCTGTCATTGCCGATCAGACTCCGAATTGGCCAGGGCCGCTTGCCGGATTACAGTCCGCTCTACGACTCGCAAGTCATGATTGGGTTGCGAGTGTTCCATGCGACACACCATTCCTGCCAGATGATTTGATTTCCCGTTTATATAAAGCAGTTAGCACAACATCCACGGTGGAGGCGTCAGTGGCAGTTGTTGCTGGAAAGCGGCAGCCTACTATTGCCCTCTATCATAAGAACGTACTTCCTAAACTTGATGCCTATCTGAATTCAGGTGGTCGCAAAGTAAATAGCTGGCTAGAAACTTTACAGTTGAGCGAAGCAGTATTAGATGATGCAATTGCATTTACTAATATTAATACGCTGGACGATTTGGCACATGCCAACCAAATTGCTGCAAACGTGCACTCAAAGGATGCAATTGAGAAATCAATAATCAAGAAATAGAAAACTGTACGCTAGCAACTATCTGGATTCAGATTAACTCACTGAAGTAAGCTGCAATCAGGCGTCGTTTCGCTAACTGAATAATTCAAGGAAAAGATTGGCAAGCAAGATAGCTATACCAAACGACAAACCACCAACTCCGATATAGGTAAGCAACTCTGCGTCTGTGCCAATAACTGGCACGATAATAAATATAGTAAACCAAGCGAGAAAATAACAGTCGCCAAAACCAATAAATATAGCGAAGATCGTCTTGTCGTTGCTTGAGGCTAGACGCTGAAACAGGCAGCATATGCCACTAGAGAATGCGGCTATTCCTGTGGCGTGAAAATGCGCTCACTGCACATAGCACCATATCTTTCCAGAACTGTTCGTGTCATGAAGTTCTGGATGTGCAGTAATTCCTTGTGTTACATACGTTTCAAATAAAGCTTCATTATGTTTTCTCCAAAACTCATAACGAATAGCGTTTACCTCGCTGCTCTTTTCAGACTTGTTATACCCGGTGTATGCTATTCAACTCATAAAATTCGTCTATGTGTGACCACACATAAAGAAGGCATATATTTGTCTCATTAGCATATCCATTTTAATGCGTCCGTCACTATAGCCTTTTGGACACTGGGCTTATTCAATACAAACACAAGGAGACATTTCTATTTTGAAGTAAGGCAGATTGCTGCTTTCCGCTGACATAGGCTACTTCCTGACTAAAAGAAGCTCGATTTCTGCTACCATTAGCCATGCGTTACACCACAAGATAATTTCATTTTCCGACCTCAAAATCAACACCA
The DNA here is from genome assembly GCA_021413765.1 of Betaproteobacteria bacterium. Taxonomy (GTDB): domain Bacteria; phylum Pseudomonadota; class Gammaproteobacteria; order Burkholderiales; family Gallionellaceae; genus Nitrotoga. The sequence goes on along the minus strand of JAIOPT010000057.1, from coordinate 26,103 downwards.
ATTACGCAGTGCAGAATCAGTATCGATTTAATTTTTAAAAGGAAGAAGCATCATGCCTAGCAACATTAAAAGTAAAGTCATCACACAGGGTGTGCAGCGTTCGCCTAATCGCGCCATGTTGCGCGCTGTAGGTTTTGGCGATGGTGATTTCGACAAGCCTATTGTAGGCATCGCCAACGCGTATAGCACTGTTACACCTTGCAATGCGGGGTTGGGCACTTTAGCAGCACGGGCTGAGCAAGCGGCCCACGCTGCTGGTGCGATGCCACAGATGTTTGGAACCATAACGATTTCTGACGGTATCTCTATGGGTACCGAAGGAATGAAATGCTCGCTGGTAAGCCGCGAGGTGATCGCTGACTCAATTGAGACGGTCTGTCGTGGTCAAAGCATGGACGGCATACTCGCCATCGGTGGCTGCGATAAAAACATGCCGGGTGCCATGATTGCCTTCGCACGTTTGAATATTCCTGCTATTTTTGTTTACGGTGGCACCATCAAGCCGGGACATCTCCACGGACGTGATTTAACCATAGTCAGCAGTTTCGAGGCAGTGGGTCAATTTATCGCGCATAAAATTGATGCATCAGAGTTGCTGGCCGTCGAGCGTAAAGCCTGCCCAGGAGTTGGTTCCTGTGGTGGAATGTTTACGGCCAATACCATGTCATCAACATTCGAAGTGATGGGCATGAGCCTGCCGTATTCGTCCACCATGGCAGCTGAAGATGCGGAAAAATCCGATAGCGCAGCACGATCAGCCGAGGTGCTGGTGCAGGCAATCAAGAAGCAAATATTGCCGTCTCAAATTTTAACGAAAAAGGCTTTTGAGAACGCAATTTCCGTGGTTATGGCGGTAGGGGGCACGACTAATGCTGTCTTGCATTTGCTGGCAATAGCGCATGCGATGAATGTTGACTTAAGCATTGATGATTTTGAAACGATCCGCAAACGCGTCCCTGTTTTTGCCGATATGAAACCATCCGGGCGCTACGTGGTAACCGATCTTCACAAAGCCGGCGGCATTCCGCAAATCATGAAGATGCTCTTGGTACACGGCTTACTGCACGGCGACTGCTTGACTATTACCGGCGAAACTATCGCAGAGGTACTTAAAGATGTACCCGCAGAACCTCGTCTTGATCAGGATGTGATCCGCGCTTGGAGTAATCCAATTTATTCACAAGGGCATTTAGCGATCCTTAAAGGCAATCTGGCGCCGGAAGGTTCGGTAGCCAAAATCAGTGGCATTAAAAATCCAAAAATCACCGGCCCCGCACGCGTATTCGATTCAGAGGAAGCTTGCATGGAAGCGATTCTTGCAGAAAAAATCAATCCTGGGGAAGTGCTCGTAATCCGTTATGAAGGTCCTAAAGGAGGGCCAGGGATGCGAGAAATGCTATCACCCACTGCAGCCTTGGTGGGCGCAGGAATGGGCGAAAGCGTCGCACTTATTACCGACGGTCGCTTTTCAGGCGGCACCTACGGCTTTGTAGTGGGACATGTTGCACCCGAAGCGGCGATGGGCGGCACCATAGCGCTGGTCGAAGAAGGAGATTCCATTACCATTGATGCTGAGCAACTGAATGTAAGCGACCAAGAGCTTGCGCGGCGTCGTGCCCTGTGGCAACCGCCGGAACCACACTATAAACGCGGCGTATTAGCAAAATATGCACGACTGGTGTCTAGCGCAAGTTTAGGTGCAGTTACGGACGCATAAACATGGGCATGCTTATCCAATTTTTATTCAGCAGATGAAGAATTTTGATAGGTGTGCCAATAGTTAAAATGTGGTCAAGAATGAAAAGTGCAGCGTGATGTGTGATGCGATTTATGCACCGCACATCACGAATACCCTCTACGTAGTACCGCCCACTGTCAGCCCATCTATTCTTACCGTTGGCTGACCCACGCCTACCGGCACGCTCTGACCTTCCTTGCCACACACGCCGACACCAGGATCGAGCGCCATGTCGTTGCCTATCATGGATATCCGGGTTAATGCCTCAGGACCATTACCGATCAGAGTTGCACCCTTTACCGGATAGGTAATTATACCGTCTTCAATCATGTATGCCTCAGAGGTTGAAAACACAAATTTGCCGCTGGTAATATCCACTTGCCCCCCACCAAAGTTCGCTGCATAAAGCCCACGCTTGACTGAAGCAATAATATCCTTTGGGTCTTTATCTCCATTCAGCATATAGGTGTTGGTCATGCGCGGCATCGGCAGATGTGCAAAAGATTCGCGCCGAGCATTACCGGTGATGGGCACGCCCATCAGGCGCGCATTCAAAGTGTCCTGCAAATAGCCCATGAGAATGCCGTCTTCGATTAAAACCGTGCGTTGCGTAGGATTGCCTTCATCATCCATTTGCAGCGATCCGCGCCTGTTGGCAATCGTGCCATCGTCTACTACCGTCACACCCGCGGCTGCTACCCGTTCACCGATGCGTCCGGAAAAAGTGGAGCTGCCTTTACGGTTGAAATCACCTTCCAGGCCGTGGCCCACGGCCTCATGCAGCAGAATACCAGGCCAGCCAGAACCGAGCACCACAGTCATATTGCCCGCTGGTGCGGGCTTGGCATCCAAATTAATTACTGCCTGATGTACCGCCTTGGCAGCGTAATCGCATAATACTTCGTCCGTAAAATAGGTATAGTCGAAACGTCCGCCCCCACCAGATGAACCCTGCTCACGCTTGCCGTTGCTTTCCACAATAACTTGCACTGACAAACGCACCAGTGGACGGATATCAGCATTCATCAAGCCATCGCTACGCGCCACCAACACCACGTCATATTCGCCTGCCAGCCCAGCTATCACCTGAGTAACGCGCGGATCCAGGGCACGCGCATGACGCTCCAGGCGTTCCAGCATCGCAACCTTGTCCGCATCTTTCAAACTGGCAATAGGGTCGTGTGGCAGATAGAAATGTTTGTTGCTGTTCGCACGTAACAGCGGCACAGTTTGCGTTCCGCCCTGTCGTGCAATCGCGCGCGTGGCCAGCGCTGCACTTTCCAAGGCTGCCAAACTGATGTCATCAGAATACGCGAATGCGGTCTTTTCACCGCTCACCGCCCGCACGCCGACACCTTGATCTATACCAAAGCTGCCAGATTTTACGATACCTTCTTCAAGCGACCAGCTTTCGGCGCGACTGTATTGAAAATACAGGTCAGCGTAATCCACTTTATTCGCCAGCATTTTAGAAAACATTTGCTCCAGATGGCGAGTTTCAAGCGCATGCGGTGCAAGCAGTGACTGCTGTGCAAGGGCAAATACAGTATCGTTATTTTGCATTGTCAAACCCATAAAATTTAAAAAAACGTTAAAATAAATTCAGATCATTGATGGGGCGAGTATTTAAAGCTGCAATAAATCACTCAGCCTTTTATACATCAAGCAATATAAGGCACATGGGGCAGCCCTTCTAGAAGGAATATTTTTCAATGAGACAGGCTTCTCATAAAGTCGTTCCTTCCTGCACCCCAAGAGCTAGGAACTTCACCTGTTTGACTCCTAACATGAGGTCAGCGTGCGGTGTGACAGCGCTGGCAAGCTGGCGCGCAAGCTCGCATGATAGGATGGATTTATTTCCTCGACCACGACTCCTGAGCCACGTGGCAATCGATCCAGTACCCTACCCCACGGATCGACGATCATACTGTTACCATGTGTTTCGCGACCATTAACGTGATAACCACCCTGCCCTGCAGCCACTACATAAGCCAGATTTTCGATGGCGCGCGCGCGCACCAATATCTCCCAATGCATTTTTCCAGTGGTCTCAGTGAAAGCGGAAGGCAGCACAATAATATTTACATCATGCATAGCGCGAAACAATTCAGGAAAACGCAAATCGTAACAAATCGCCAAACCAATGCGACCGAACGGACTATCCACCACCACTACCTGATTACCAGCCTCAATAGTCCGCCCCTCATGGTAATGCTCATTGCCAAGGTCGAGATTAAATAAATGAATTTTGTCATAGCGCGCCACCTGTTCTCCATTATCGTCATACACTAGGCAGGCATTACGCATTTTGTCCGGCGCATCCGCCACCAGCGGCATGGAACCGCCGACCAGCCAAATTTTATGCACGCGCGCAGTTTCACTCAAAAAAGTCTGGATCACGCCGCTTCCAGGTTGCTCGCGCACCGCCAATTTATCCTTGTCATTCAGCCCCATGATAGGGAAGTATTCCGGCAATACAACCAAGCGTGCTCCTTGATCCACAGCTTTTTCGATCAGGCGCCGTGCCTCACTCAGGTTAGCTGGAACATTTGGCCCCGAAGCCATCTGCACGGCAGCGACCTTGAAAGTTTTAGCTTGCTCATGAGCAGTGGCACGTCGTTTAGTGGCATTATTGTCTTGCATACTTCAAATTCTTTCATAGTATTATTTCACGGTGGCGCAACAGGTCTGCTTGCGCCCACTTTCTCTACACTCGGATTGACCCATGCGCCTGTAATATTGTATTCAAACGACGCCAACTTATCGAGCGGTTCGCGCAATATTTTGTTGGCAATAAAGACCCCAATGCCCACTGCCGGGCCAGCGGCAAACGCGCTCAGCAGGGATGCCGTGTTCCCCACTGTAGGCAGAATGCGCACACGCAAGTTTTGCGTTTCGTTGTTTAGATCCACCTGCCCTCTCATGGTCACTTTAGCGGCCGAGCCTTCAATTTTAAAATCATCGGTCAACAAAATTCCTTTCTTGACTTGCGCCACTCCGTTAATGCTATCAAACTTAAAACCTGCGCTGAATACATCCGTAAAATCCAGCGAAATGTGCTGAGGCAGCGCTTGCAGGCTCAAGATGCTGAGTAGCTTACCGATACCTGGTTCGATTCGCAGGAACTGTCCTTTACCGGTACCCAGCTTGAGCGTGCCATCCAGCGTGGCATAGCTGAATTCAGCTGGCGCACCGGGCCATGAAAACGTCCCTTCAAGTTTTCCGCTGCCGTCCTTCACGCTATTTGGGTAGCCGGAACGGCCAAGAATTTTCCCCGCATCGCTGATTTCCAGCTTGAGGTTTACTTGAGTCTGATCTCCGCCAGAGGCCATTTTCCATTTTCCATCCGCAGTCAACTCACCATCTGGGTTAGTGATAATTAAGCGCTCCAATAGCCAATCGCGCTCGTGCTGCTGCGCAAATAATTCAAGCTTGCCCAGATTCTTGCCATTTAGTGTGATATTGCCCACTACCACGTCGAGTGCAGGATGCTTTAAGCTAGCAATATTTTTATTAATAGCACTAGATTGAGTTACGGCAGTTTTCTTTTTACCACTTTCGTCGCGATCCAGTTCCAGAGACACATTTTTCAAGCGAGCGGCAAACTTGCCGTTCCCCTGGGGATGCCAGCTCACTTCACCATTAATTGACTTAGCTGCCAGTAGCGCAACGACCGTACCATTAACATTGCGTGCATTGAGACGAACATCATCTGCCATATAACCATATCCGCTGATTTTCTGAATCATCAAGTCGGCTCCAGCGATACTGACCGGTGTCAATCCATCAGATGCGCTAACCAAAGCTCCCCAACCTTCCAACGATAGCTGCGGCATGGTTCCAACTAGCCACATGCCATCCTTTTCCACCCACTTGCCAGCATTGCCAAAGTTTACCGTACCACGCTTGACAACCCGCTCACCGCCTTCATCCCAACGCAAAAATTTCGCGCTGAAGAGTTTGCCATATTGCACCGATAACGAGTCCTGTTGCGTAGTCACGCTATTCATCTCGAAGCGCAGCGGCATAAACTCGTTGGCGCGCTTTGCAAAAGGCGCAGGTAGGTCAGATGCCAGCCCAACCAAATTGGAAGTGAGTTGCATACTAATCTGTTTCTTTAACACCGTAATTTCTGACTCCCAATCACTGCTACCATGCAGATAATTTAGCAACGAATGCGGCGCTACATCACGCAGAACGTCTATATTTGCGCGTCCAACCACCTTGGCAATTACAGCGCCGCCTTTGTTGCTCTGCACTGTAAGGGTGGCAGGTCCTCCAAGAACTTGCATAGTGACGTTCTTCATATGTACCGATGATTCACTGAACAACAGTTCACCTTTAACTTTATGTAAAGTTGGCACACTTTTGCCCAAGCTCACTTCATTGTCGAGAAAATGATAGTGACCAGCAACCACTGCCGGTTTACTACCACGCAATGGAATGTCCACTTGTAGATCCAGATTACCATTACCACTCGACGTAATGTTGTCGGTGAGGCCATCGATATACCCACGCACCGGACTTTTCTGAATAAAATCCAGGCCATATTTCGTTTCGCCCACCGCTTCACCTCGCACTTGCAATAGCAGGCCAGGGCTTTTTATATCCGGTAGAACCACACTAATATTTTGCAGAGACCCGCCCACAGTTGTGGCAGTCGGAGCAGTCACCTCAAGCCGTTTGCCCTGAATCACCAATTTCGCAACGGCATTTTCCACACGAGGCCATCCTTTTGCGTATTCCACCACCACTCCAGTTGCACGCGCCTGGATCTGAAATAAACCAGTACGGTTTCCATTAAATGGAAAATCATTCAAATTTCCCTTCAGGCGCAGGTTAAAATCATCTGCTTGCCCATCAACCAACGCATTTCGTATCCAATTATGGGCTTCACTGTTCAATGCAACTAATGGAATATACCGAGCTGTATGGACGACTGCGGCACGCGTCAAATGAACAGTCAAGTCAATCAGACCAGTGCTTTGAGGTAGCGACTGATAGCTACCAAAAAAATTCCCGGCAAGGTCGGCATTGGCCACGGAAACCTTATTAAACTTGATTTCCATTCCGTGGTCATGCTTTTGCCAACTAAGCTGTGCAATGAGCGAATCAAATGCCAAAGGCTCTGGCATGATCAGTGGCGCATCTACCACGGAATTGCGTGTATTGAGTGACAGCGTACCGCTGGTATCGTTACCATCCACTTGGCCGCTCAATCGAGTAAATCCTGGGATGTTACCCGCGCGTTGTATAGATAGTCCGTCGAAACGCGCCTTAATCTCGTAATTCAATAATGTGTCAAAATCACCCCGCCATTTTGCTTGCACATCGGAAATCCGTCCCTGAGGCGAGAATTTAGCCAGCTGCTGCTTCAAGCTAGATGTCAACGGCAGGAAATGCGTCAAGCTGATGAAACTATCCATATCCAGCGTATTGATACGCACCGCACCGCTAGCTGGTTGTTTGTCTGTAGCATCTGCAGAACGCAGATATAAATCGATAGGCTGCAACACCAGGTCATTATTCATCTGCATCGATAGTTTTCGCGTGGAAATCTCAAAGCCCTGAACCACGTCGTGCCATTCAACACGACCACGCAGCTTAATTACATCGAGAAGCGGCAAATCGTCGGCCAATTGTGTCTGTACATCAGCCAGCGCCAGATCAGCAGTAACCTGATTGACCTTACCTTTCTCGACACCCAGCCAGCCGCGTAACGCGCCTCTGCCGCGTTTGGGCGTAATGGGCAGCGGTATCCATACATTCCATGCGGCAACATCGGCATAATCAAGTTGGGTATACAACTCCCCGCGCCAAGCGTTGAAATTATCAAAAGTGGCACCTGAAAAATCACCGCGCAAATTTAGTTGCGCAGACAATTCCGCCGGAGGTTGCGCTAGCAGTGAAAAACTGTGACGGCGCCCACTGTTTTCAATGAGCATGTTTACTTGATTTAATATTAGCGGAGGTGCAGCACGCAGATCGTCCTGCCAAGTGATGCGCGCATCACGAACTACAATGTGTTTTTGATGCAGCAACCAATCCGCCAGCCCGTGATCCGCAGGCTGGCCGGGAATATTACTCGACATCGTCATGCCAGCAACATGCAACAAGCCTTGCGCGTCTCGCCTGACCAACAAATCTGGCTGGTTAATTTCCAGGCTATACAGACGTACCTGACCCGTCAAAACTGTCGTCCACGACACCACATTGTCAACTTGCCGCAATGCGAGCAAAGTTTGCCCATGTTTATCCAGAATAAGCACATCGGTAAACGACAAATGCGGGCGTATGCCTTGCCAGTCTGCCTCAATCTTGCCAATAGTCACTGGCTGACCGACAACGTAACTGACCATAGCGCTGATGTTGTCGTGATAGCGTTCGATATCCGGCAATATCCAGTAGCGTAATGTCAACAACAATCCTCCGACGACAATCAGCAGCAACACTGCACCAAACAGCGCGAATCGTGTTATTTGATTGCAGCAGCGCCAAAAAAAGCGCAAAGAAGCTCTCAACATATAATTGGATGGCCAAGCGACCATGTAAACAAAAAAGCCAAGGCACGCATAGCAGATTTATAATGAACCATGAAGATATGAACAGTTTAACTCTAAGCCCCCTCAATGAATACCGTCATGACGCCCAACTCTGCTAATTTTGACATTGCTCTACAGCGTGCCCAGCGCTGCAGTCGATATGCGCAGCACCTGCTCGACAGCGAAGGCGAACTCCTGCCATGGCTGCGCGCGCACTATGATCAACCTTGCAATAGGGATGAAATGACGGCTTGGCTTGCCACCATGCCCGTAACGAACGAAGAATCGCTGTCACGCGCGCTACGCTGCTTGCGCAAGCGCGTCATGCTCAAGCTACTGACGCGCGATTTGGGCGGTCTGGCCAATCTGGAGGAAGTAATGACCTGCATGTCTGCACTGGCAGAGCTGGTCGTGCGACGTGCGCAATATTTTATTATGGAGGCACTGATACAACAGTATGGCCAGCCGATAGGCGCACTGAGCGGAACGTCACAACAATTGCTGGTAATTGGCATGGGCAAACTGGGCGGCATGGAACTCAATGTTTCCTCTGACATTGATCTAATTTTCGTCTACCCGGAAGACGGCGACAGCAATGGTTCTCGCAGTATCAGTAACCACGATTTTTTTACCCGACTGGGCCGTCGCCTCATTAACCTGATTAACGAACTAACCCAGGACGGCTATGTATTCCGCGTGGACATGCGTTTACGGCCTTATGGTGACAGCGGGCCACTGGTGATGAGTTTCGCAGCGGTGGAGGAATATCTGGTAGAACAGGGGCGCGAATGGGAACGTTACGCCTGGATTAAAGCTCGGGTAATTTCTCCGGTAGACTATCCCGCTACGCAAGATCTCATGCAGCTCGTGCAACCATTTATATTCCGCAAATATCTCGACTTTGGCGCATTCGAATCGATGCGCAAACTGCACGCACAAATTAGCCAAGAAGTGCAGCGACGAGATCGAATTGATAACATCAAACTGGGGCCAGGTGGCATCCGCGAAATTGAATTCATAGCCCAAGTTTTTCAATTGATCCGTGGTGGACGCGATGCCAGCCTGCGCATCCGTCCCACCTTGCAAGTATTGCAACTCCTGCGCGAAAACGGCCAACTTACACCAGACACCGTAATCGGGTTGAGTGCAGCTTACGTGTTTTTACGTAATCTGGAGCATCGCCTGCAATATCTGGATGACCAGCAAACTCAGGATTTACCAAAAAATATTGCAGATCAGGCGTTACTAGCTGAAGGCATGGGCTATCCGGATTACTGCGCCCTGTTGCAACAGTTAAACTACCACCGCTCGTTGGTAAGCGATCAGTTCGCCCAAATATTCAGCACGCAGCAAAATAACTCAATAGCAAGTGCGCTTTGGCACGAGAATTTGAACGCAGAAGAGCTGCAAAATGACCTTGGCAAATTAGGTTATGCAGACACTACAACCTTAGCTGAGCGGCTGTTGCATATCCGTGACAGCGGCCGTTACCGCCAACTGCCGGACACAAGCCGCCAACGCATGGATAAACTGATTCCGCAGTTCATCACGCTATGTGCAGTGCCGTACAACCGTGACCAAACCTTGCCGCGCATACTAAATCTGTTGGAAAGCATTAGTCGACGCGCCTCCTATTTGGCCTTTCTGGCCGAATATCCAAAGGTTTTGCCACGTTTGATCGGGCTCTCCAGCGCCAGTGAATGGGCATGTGAATACTTAATTAAGCACCCCATTTTGCTGGATGAATTGCTCGATGCGCGAGAAATCTACCGTGCACCCGATTGGATCGCTCTGGATGCTGAACTGCTGACGCAACTGGATCACTGCAATACGGATACAGAACGCCAGATGGATGTGCTTCGTCAGTTTCAGCATGTCCAAACATTCCATTTATTGGCAATGGATTTGCAAGGGCTGTTGCCATTAGAAACTCTAAGCGACAACCTCAGCAACTTGGCCGACCTGATTTTGCGCCATGTCTTGCAACTATGCTGGCGTGATGCGCGCAAAAAACACCAGCAGCAAGCGCAATTTGCCATTATCGCCTATGGCAAATTGGGCGGTCGCGAACTCGGCTATGCTGCCGATCTCGACCTGATTTTTTTGTACGACGATCAGAATCCCGATGCAGCAGAAATTTATGCCCGACTGGCTCAGCGCATCAATACATTGCTAAGCAGCTATACCTCAGCGGGCCGTTTGTATGAAATAGATTTGCGCCTGCGCCCGAATGGCGCTAGCGGCCTGTTGGTCAGCTCCATTCCCGCATTCGCCGAATACCAGCAGCAACACGCTTGGGTGTGGGAACACCAAGCGCTGACGCGAGCGCGCTTCTGTGTTGGGGATGCACAAGTGGGTAAGCAATTTGAAGTTATTCGCAACAACGTTTTGTGCCAACCGCGTGACCTGAATGTGCTGCGCCAGGAGATCGTGGCAATGCGGCAGAAAATGCTGGACACCCATCCCAACGACAGCGAATTATTCGATATCAAGCATGATCGCGGCGGCATGGTGGATATCGAATTCATAGTGCAATTCTTGATACTGGCACATGCTTACACCGAGCCAAAATTGACTGCCAATAGCGGCAACTTGGCACTACTATTGCTCGCCGGTGAACTAGGATTAATAAAAGTTGAGTTGGCGGAGGCGGCCAGCAACTGCTACCGCACCCTGCGCGCACTGCAGCACAAGATGCGTCTGAATAACCAATCACCCTGTCGAATTGACAAAAAAGGAATCGACACCACCTCGGTGACTATGCTATGGGAAGAACTCTTAGGGCCACCTTGTCAAGAAAAAAAGTAGCACTTACCCGAAGGAGGCCGATCACAACGACAACCCGTCTCCGCCTGAAATTAAACAGTGGCGAGATTGATTCTCAAGCCAATGATATAATTGACGTTTTACTTGGTATTAGGTAATAACAAAGTGAGGGTTAATTGTCTCAATTTGCACAATTTAAAAACAATATTGTATTGATAGGTTGTGGCTCAATCGGACAGGGACTCCTGCCATTATTATTCAAAGCATTCGCAATTAATCCAACACGAATTACTATCATCACAGCAGATGATAACGGCAGGCAGGTGGCCGATAAATTTGCTGTTAAATATTTCATTGACCCTCTCACTCCTGAAACCTATCAAGCAATTCTAAAACGGCATCTCAACACAGGAGACTTGCTGCTCAATATGTCCATCAATGTATCCTCCGTTGCACTGATAGCCTGGTGCAAGGCGATTGATGTTTTGTACCTGGACACGTGTGTCGAACCTTGGGCAGGCGGTTACCTTCCTAAAGACGGTAAATTATTGGAGACGACTAATGCCCGTCTACGAGATCAAGCGCTGGCACTTTATTCTCCTGATGCGGTAACAGCGGTGATCGCTCATGGTATGAATCCAGGTTTGATCAGCCATTTTATGAGGGAAGCATTAGTTGAACTTGCACATCGCAACGATGTTTCGGTAGTCTCAAATCTCAAGTTGAGTGAACTGGCGCGAGCCTTGGATGTAAAAGTGGTACATATTGTAGAAAGAGACACACAAGACGATAACCGACCGCTTCGACAAGGTGAGTTTGCTAACACCTGGTCTGCCGAAGGCCTATATAGCGAGGCATATTTGCAGAGGGCGGAGGTTTGTTGGGGTAATCACGAACAAAGTTATCCAAACGGGAATTTCGTATTGATGGAAGATCGAGTGCTGTGTCTAAAACAACATGATGCTGAGATTAAAATTAAATCTTGGTTGCCAACCTTAGGCGAACATGAAGGTATTCTAGTCACGCATCATGAAGTCATATCTATCGCAAACATACTATCCAGTGACGGATATCAACCCACTGTTTGCTACATCTACAACCCCTGTCCTAAGGCCAAGGAAAGTCTAGCCAATCTACGTGCAGGTCAGCCGGTTTCAACATTTCGAGTGTTGAACTGTGAGGAACTGAGTGGGTTTGATGAGGTAGGTATATTGCTCATCCACAGTCGTGGTGCGTTATGGCATGGCTCGACATTAACGAGTGAGCAAGCACGATTTCTTGTGCCTCATAACAGCGGGACTTCATTACAAGTAGTGGCAGGAATTATTGGTGCGTTAGCCTGGATGTTAAGCAACCCACGAGCTGGGGTAGTTGAAGCTGAGTCACTTGATAGTGCACAAGTACTAGCAGTTGCTCGTCCCTATTTAGGTGAAATTTCATCTGTCGAAACGAATTGGCATCCTGGCCTTAACCTTACCTTCGACAATTTCATTCATACCAACAAGACTTAGGTAATGAGGTAAGTTATATTCGCATTGAGAATGTTAACGGGAAGCGTGGATGAAACGATCAAACAATGTGGTGCTGTGGATGCTTGGAGTTGGGTTAGGTGTAGCAATTCTCTCAGAAGAAAAATCCACCCAGCAACTTAGTCAAGATAAATACGCGAGTAAGGCGGAGTGTTTACAAGATTGGGGTACAGAAGAAAACTGCAAAGAAGCCAGGTCTCAAAGCAACACTCACACTAGTAGTGGGAGCAGCGCAGGGAGTAATACCGAAAACAAGACATATCAAGGCCCTCGCTATTATTGGGATAGATCGACAGGACATCCAGTGGTTGTTACGGATTCTGGTGTTCACCAACATATGCCATCTGCACATCCTTCGGGCAGTCCGTTGTCACACAGCACAAACACCGCTCATGCAGGAAACATTTCACGAGGTGGCTTCGGTCATTTTAGTTTTCGAAGCGGCGGCGGCTAGCTAACGACGGAGCAAATATGAAACGCCTTCGTAGTACTGTCCGCCCTGATTATGGCAAAAAACTAGAGGCAATCGGACTCTCTTTTTGGCAGTGGGATAACTATTGGAAAGAAGATGTTTGCTATCGCTTCAATCCTTCTCAAATCGATCAGATTGAAGCAGCCACAGAAGAACTCCATAAGCTGTGCCTCCAAGCAGTAAATCATGCTATCGAGCACGATCGCTTAGGTGAGTTACAAATTCCCAAAGAATTTCATGAGGCGATCAAAGCCTCCTTCATCGCAAACGATTTCAGTTTGTATGGTCGTTTTGATTTAGCTTATGACGGATACCATTCACCAAAAATGTTGGAATACAACGCAGACACTCCAACTTCTATTTTGGAATCGGCAGTTGCTCAATGGTATTGGCTTAAAGAAACATTTAATGAAGATGACCAATTTAATTCCTTACACGAACGACTGGTTGCTCGTTGGGATGCGCTACCCAATGAAAATCTAATTCACTTTGCTTCTATCGCAGACAATGAAGAAGATTGGGTTGCGGTTACTTATTTGATGGAAACAGCAATTCAGGCAGGTAAACAAGTTGCGCACATAGCGTTGGATCAGATTGGGTGGGATGCCGATCGCAATATATTTGTCGATCTGCAAGGGGAATCGATTAATTGCCTTTTTAAGCTATATCCGTGGGAGTGGATGATGCGCGAATCATTTGGTTTGCACATTTCCGAATCAAAAACGCGGTTTATTGAGCCACTATGGAAATCTGTGCTTTCCTGCAAAGGAATACTGCCGCTGCTTTGGGAATTGTTTCCAAATCATCCGAATTTACTTGAAGCTCACTTCGACAAACCCAATGGCTTGACAGCCTTCGCCAAAAAACCATTGTTCTCTCGAGAGGGCGCAAATATTGAATTGCACAGTGACGGACAACTTGCACATCAAAGTAATAATGGTCCATACGGTGAGGAAGGATTTGTATATCAGGAGTTATTTCCCTTGCCGTGCTTCGATGGTATGTATCCTGTGATCGGCTCCTGGATAGTTGGAAATGAACCAGCAGGAATGTGCTTACGCGAGGATGTCTCGCCCATCACTACCAACATGAGTTATTTTGTCCCACATGTATTTAAATAGGAGTTTGCCATGCCGATACTAATGTCCCTTGCTTACTTTGCAATTGCAATTACGCTTCTTGCTATATGTATAACGCTTTACATTTGGACAACTCCTTATCGTGAATTGGAGCTGGTACGAAAGGGCAATATTGCTGCATCACTCTCCTTGGGAGGTGCCGCATTAGGACTAGCGCTCCCAATTGGTTCGGCTATTTACTTCACACATGGATTCACTGAAATGCTTGAGTGGGCTGCAATCGGATGCACTATGCAAGTTATCCTATTTCAAATCATGCGCAAGCAATCTAACACCATCCAAACTGGTAATGTGGCGGCAGGTATTTTGTTAGCATGCCTATCAGTATCGACTGGATTATTGGTTGCACTTTGCATTAGTTAAATAATGCCCGGAAGGTTGCGCTGGATGAAATGAAGCCCAACATCACAAGCTGCAGTGCTGCGCCATGAGGTCGTGGCAGTGCGGCAAAAAATGCTGGACACCCATCCCAATGACAGCGATTTATTCGATATCAAGCATGATCGCGGCGGCATGGTGGATATCGAATTCATAGTGCATTTTTAATACTGGCACATGCTCACACCGAGCCAAAATTGACTGCCAATAGTGGCAACTTGGCACTACTCATGCTCGCAGGTAAGTTGGGATTAATAAACGTAGAACTGGCGGAGGCGGCCAGCAACTGCTACCGCACCCTGCGCGTACTGCAACACAAAATGCGCCTGAACAACCAATCACCCTGTCGAATTGACAGAAAAGGAATCGACACCACATCAGTAATTACGCTATGGGAAGAACTCTTGGGGCCATATTGCCAAGAAAAAAAGTAGCACTCGCCTGATAACGACCAAACACAACGACAACCCAACTCCAACCTGGGTTTTTCGAGATATAGCCACTCACGACCAAACTCACACTCTATTCGCACGATGTTTCTACGAACTAGGTAGTCAGTCTAAATGCGCGCCAACAACGCGACACAGCTTCATCACGTATCCACTACACCATTGCGTTGCCGTCTAATTATCTTAAATAAATTATATATTTAATCATACGACAGCAATCAGCGTATAGTGAATGGCGGTGTGTCTCGCACCTCCGGCCTCGCGATCCGCCAAACTAATTCGCACTTCAACAGAGGTCAGCCATGTCCAAAAAAATCCGCGATTCTGCCATTCTTAACCCCGCTGCTGCCACTGCTGAAGTCATCACCGAGATCCAACGCCAGGAGGTTTTGCTCAAGACGGGGGCTTTGCAGAACGCGATTTTCAATAGCGCCAACTTCTCGAGCATTGCCACTGACGCCAAGGGCGTCATTCAGATCTTCAACGTCGGTGCAGAACGCATGCTGGGCTACGCGGCTGCCGACGTGATGAACAAGATC
This sequence comes from Betaproteobacteria bacterium, assembly GCA_021413765.1. GTDB lineage: Bacteria > Pseudomonadota > Gammaproteobacteria > Burkholderiales > Gallionellaceae > Nitrotoga. The sequence continues at coordinate 10,551 of JAIOPT010000057.1, read as the reverse complement.
ACCCCGGCCGACATTTCTGACCCGCAGGAATTGGTCGTGCGTGCCAAGGCGTTGAGCGTCGAGCTCGGCACCACGATCACGCCGGGCTTCGACGCATTGGTGTTCAAGGCCTCGCGCGGCATCGAGGATATCTACGAGCTGACCTACATCCGCAAGGATGGCAGCCGCTTCCCGGCTGTCGTGTCTGTCACGGCGCTGCGCGACGATCAAGACGCCATCATCGGCTACTTGCTGATCGGTACCGACAACACTGCTCGCAAGCAGGTCGAAGCAGAGCGACAGCGCTTGCTTGAAGTTCAGGAGGAAACACATAAACAACTACAGCGAACCAACGTCACCTTGCAGATCAGCGAGGAAAAACTCTCAGTTACACTCAACTCCATCGGCGACGCAGTGATCGCCACTGATGCCGAAGCGCGAGTGACGCTCCTGAATCCCCTTGCCGAAAAGCTAACCGGTTGGACGCAGGCGGAAGCCACCGGTCGCCTTGTGGACGAAATTTTTAAAATCGTCCACAAAGAAACCCGCCAACCCGCCACTATCCCGGTAATGGAAACCTTGGCGCAAGGTACGATACATGGCCTGGCCAACCACACCGTATTGATTGCACGCGATGGTAGCGAGTGTGATATAGCCGACAGTTGTGCACCGATTCGTGACCGCGACAATAAGGTGATCGGTGCCGTGCTGGTGTTCCGCGATGTCACCGGGGAATATGCAGTGCAGCAGATCTTGCGCGACAGTACCGCGCAGATCCAGACAATACTCAATGCCGTGGTGGACGGCATTATCACCATACATGCCATTGGCGGTATCGTCGAGACAGTTAACCCTGCCGCTGAGCGAATGTTTGGCTATACCGCCGCAGAATTCAAGGGACAAAAATTCAGCATGCTGATACCTGAGCTTGATGGAGACCAGCATAATGGTAATGGATCCCTCGAGTATTACAGTGCCAGCGATGAAGCGCGCACCATCGGCCTTGGACGCGAGGTTGTGGGCCGGCGCAAAGATGGCAGCATCTTTCCGATAGAGATAGCGGTAAGCGAGATGTGGCTGGGTGGCCAGCGTTACTTCACCGGCATTTTACGTGATAACACCGCGCGCAAGCAGGCAGAAGAGGCGCTGCTCAAGGCGGGGGCCCTGCAGAGTGCGATTTTCAATAGCGCCAACTTTTCGAGCATTGCCACTGACGCCAAGGGCGTCATTCAGATCTTTAACGTCGGTGCAGAACGCATGCTGGGCTACGCGGCTGCCGACGTGATGAACAAGATCACCCCGGCCGATATTTCAGATCCGCAGGAATTGATCGTGCGTGCCAAGGCGTTGAGCGCCGAGCTTGGTACCACGATCACGCCGGGCTTCGACGCATTGGTGTTCAAGGCCTCGCGCGGCATCGAGGACATCTACGAGCTGACCTACATCCGCAAGGATGGCAGCCGCTTCCCGGCGGTCGTGTCAGTCACCGCACTACGTGATGCTCAAAACACCATCATCGGCTACCTGCTGATCGGCACCGACAATTCCGAGCGGAAGCAGGTCAAAGAAGAACAGAAGAAACTCGACCAGCGGCTGCGCGACCAGCAGTTCTACACGCGCTCTCTCATTGAATCCAACATTGACGCGCTGATAACGACCGACCCGTCCGGTATCATTTCAGACGTCAACAAGCAGATGGAAGCGCTCACCGGTTGCACGCGAGACGAGCTGATCGGTGCGCCGTTCAAGAATTACTTCACCGACCCGGAGCTGGCCGAAGCGGGCATCAAACTGGTGCTGAGTGAACAAAAGGTCACAGACTATGAGCTCACTGCGCGCGCCAGAGATGGCACGGAAACTGCCGTGTCCTACAATGCAACCACCTTCTATGATCGGGATAGGATATTGCAGGGCGTGTTCGCAGCTGCGCGCAATGTTACCGAACGCAAACAATTCGAGAAACAGCAACGCGCCGCTTCCGTTTACGCGCGGTCGCTCATTGAATCCTCGCTCGACCCGCTCGTTACCATCAGCACCCAGGGCAAGATCACTGACGTGAATGAAGCCTCCGTGCAGGCGACTGGCGTGGCACGTGAACAGCTTATTGGCACTGACTTCTCCGATTATTTTACCGACCCGGACAAAGCCCGCGCCGGCTATCAGAAAGTTTTCTCCGATGGCTTCGTACGCGATTACCCGCTCGCCATCCACCACCAGAGTGGCCAGATTCTAAACGTGCTTTACAATGCTGCCGTCTACAAGGACAGTAGTGGCATGGTGCAGGGTGTATTCGCTGCAGCGCGTGACGTTACCGAACGAAACCGTCTGGATCAGGTGCTGCGCGAAAAGAATATCGAGTTGGAGAATGCCAGAGCGGTGGCGGACAACGCCAACCTCGCCAAATCAGATTTCCTCTCCAGCATGAGCCATGAGCTGCGCAGCCCACTTAATGCCATCCTCGGGTTCGCTCAGCTGATGGAATCCGATTCCACGTTGATAACGCCTTCGCAGAAAAAAAGCTTAGCCTATATTCTTGAGGCAGGATGGCATCTGCTGACTTTGATCAATGAAATTCTAGATCTTGCGACGATTGAGTCCGGGAAGGTGCCATTGTCGGAAGAACCGGTGGCGCTAGACGAAATCATGCTCGAATGCCGGAACATGATTGAAAATCAGGCAAAGCAGCGTGGCATCAAACTGACCTTTCCCCAGTTTGACATTCCTCTCTATGTCCGTGTCGATCGAACCCGGTTGAAGCAGGTTCTCATCAACTTGCTTTCCAATGCGATTAAATACAACTCCAAGCAGGGTAAAACTGAGGTGACCTGTATTGAGAGCACACCTGGACGCGTTCGCATCAGCATCGAAGATAGCGGTGCGGGATTACATCCGGAACAGATAGCGCAGCTTTTTCAACCGTTCAATCGTCTCGGACAGGATTCAGGCAGTGAAGAAGGAACAGGTATCGGTCTCGTTCTGTCCAAGCAGCTAGTTGAATTAATGGGGGGGTCAATCGGCGTAAGAAGTACCGTGGGTGTGGGGAGTGTGTTCTGGTTCGAACTCAACTTGGTTGCTGAACCGCGCTTTCTCATGGAAGAGGCCGAAACAACGGCATTGGTCCAACTGCCTGTGCTTAACGGAGCGCAGCCGCATTCGCTGCTCTACGTAGAGGATAATCCGGCAAACATGCAATTGGTCGAGGGCATCATCTCGCGCTACCCCGATATTCAACTGCTGACTGCGGTGAATGGATATGACGGCATCGAGATTGCGCGCACATCTCAGCCGAGCGTGATCATGATGGACATCAATCTGCCTGGCATCAGCGGCCTCGAAGCCCTGAAAATTCTGCGAGCGGATCCGACCACTGCGCATATTCCTGTTATTGCCGTCAGTGCCAATGCATTACCGCTCGACATCGAGAAGGGGTTGAAGGCAGGATTATTCCTCTATATAACCAAACCCATCAAGGTTAAAGAGTTCATGGAAGCAGTGAATATGGCGCTGGAATTTGCTGAAAAAAAGGGAGGTCAAAAAAGCTAGGCACGCTTAAATCTAGAAATTTTGGTATAGCCGCCAACTATCATAAATATGAGGGGTTTAGTACCAATTTTATTGAAATCAATTTTTAATGATGGTGGCTTTAAGTTCGAAGTAAAGCAGAATTACGTTGAGGGAGCGTATCGCATTAACTTTTTTTGACCTTGACGACACATGTGATGTAAAAATGTTATCGTCAATTGACTGCACCTGATTGCAGTCGACACAACTTGTTGCAGTCAATTTTTAAGCTTTACAGTTAATGCGACAGCTTCCAATCGCGCCTAGACTACTTGACGGCATCTATTCACACAGACGTTCAAGCAATCCCTTTTTTTAAACCTGCCAATTGAACCAAAATTTAGATTGAATGGCAGGTTTTGCAAGGAGCTTGATCGATCAGTCTTTATCATCCATTTTCTTGCCTGATTTATCAGCACCGGAGCTTTGGGGAGTCCAGCAGCATGAGTCGCTAGAACTACCGGCAGCTCTAGTTTCGCTTTTGGGGTTGGCGGTGTCGCTTTGGGGATGCGCCTTAGCACTATCGGAATCCCTATCACTATCATCCATTTTCTTGCCCTCGGCATCATCCGACTTTTTGTGCCAAGCATCATCCATCTTCTTGTGCCCACTACTATCCATCATCTTCTTTTGTCCGGCCTTCATTTCATCCAGGGTAATTTGGCCGTTTCCATTGGCATCCAGCTCTTTAAATCTCTTTGCATGGAAAGCATTAAATTCGTCCGTAGTGACCATTCCATCTGAATTAGCATCGATGGCTTGAAACATTTTTTCCTGCATTTTCCCATCCATTCTTCCATCCATTTTTCCATGATGTGCATCAGCATCAGCGTGGGCTAAAGTGGTGCCCAATACAAAACAGGACGTAATTGCGAGGTAACTCAAAGTTTTTTTCATGTGTAACTCCATTTATAAATTTGTGAAACATTATTTAGCAGACATGATGTCATGTCACTCTTAAGCGTTTTACCAAGACCATATTATTTGGCTAACCCTTGAGTTGAGAATAACAAAGCATTTCGGGCATGGTCTGTGCGGTATGGCACATAGCCGATAATAAATATCAGGGCCTCAATCCGTGCGCAAAATCAAAGAAGCACTACGGCCACGCAATCCATATAACGCCTGACGCAAATAATATTTAGCAATAGCGCCGCGTAGTAGCCGATGCAGATAAAGGGCTGCTGCTGACGTTTTTATATCAATATTCGAAAGAAGATCTGGTGGGATAAATCCTGCCAGGAGGAGCGCCCTTGTCTACGGCGAGCAGACTTTCGATTCTATGTGCGATGACGCACAGACGACCTTCACCATTTGGGTAATACTTCAAACATAAGGCATTGCGATGACTGCCAAATTTAATGGTGGTTGCTACTTAGTCTTACAAAGGAGTCGTCTCGAGGAAGCAGCTGTTGAAACAAATTTTCTCACTGTTTCAACGTGCCGATGAAAGCGTCATTGTCGTGCTGCGATAGCTTCCTCAGGCGTTACGCTGCTACGATTTATTATTAGGAGACTAAAAATGTCATTAGGAACAATTCTGCTAATCATTGTAATCCTGCTGCTGATCGGCGCATTCCCAAGCTGGCCCCACAGTCAGAGTTGGGGTTACGGTCCCAGCGGTGGTCTTGGACTGGTGTTGGTGATCCTGATTATTCTGTTGGTGATGGGCAAGATATAGCGCGTTTTTCTGATTTCGTCTTGCGACGATCACTCAATGGACAGCGAACTATGAATTTCTGTTTTACAACGCAACGAAGGTTGCGGACACGCGCCTCTTGATTCTGTTCTAGTTCAAGTATCGAGAGGCAATTTTGCATCATTATTAAACTTGGAGGGTATTACCATGACACAATTTAAACGTTTTTCCACTTTTTTTCTGACTGCCCTGTTGGCTTTTTTTGTGGGTTGCGCAGCGACGCCAAAGCAGGAAGGGACCGGTGAATATATTGACGATAGCGTCCTGACCACGAAGGTCAAGGCAGCCGTTTTCAATGAGCCTTCCCTGAAGTCCGCCGAAATCAACGTCGAAACCTTTAAGGGTGTAGTACAACTGAGCGGCTTTGTCAGCTCTCAAGCTGATATCAATAGGGCGGCCGAGGTTGCACGTAGCGTCAAAGGGGTGACATCGGTCAAGAATGATATGCGGGTCAAGTAAGGATAGCGGTCGGTCTTCGGGCATAACAGTGTCCGATTGACCGACCGTAAATGAAAGGAAAGAACATGCTGAATTATACCGTTGTATTTTTAGTCATCGCGCTTGTCGCTGCGCTACTCGGCTTTACGGGTATTGCGGCTGGCGCTGCCGAGATCGCCAAGATCCTTTTCTTTATCTTCCTTATCTTGTTTGTTATCTCGCTCATCATGGGGCTGATGCGTCGCAAGTAAGTCTTGCCTTCTGAAACTTGGAAGTTTGCTTAACTAGATTATATTTAAGCATCTAGTTTGTAATTATTAATTATTAATGGAGTACGACATGACCCAATTTTCAAGCCAAACAATAAAAAATGATTTGCTCAAAGATTTTAATGCCGTTGTACACGAAGGCGAGCAATTGTTGAAGTCTGTGGTCGATGAAGGTGGTGATAAAGCTAATGCTTTACGCTCAAAGATGGAGTCAAATTTAAAGGTAGCTAAAAATAGGCTGCGCCAAATCGAAGAATCTGCAATTGAAACGACCAAGACGGCAGTTCGAGCCACTGACAATTATGTTCATGAAAATCCTTGGCGCGTTATCGGTGTATCTGCTGGTATTGGTGTAGTGATTGGACTGCTGCTGAACCGTCGTTGATTCTTCTGGGTTTTTGTATCGAACGGTTCAGCAGCTCTTCGCGATGCAAAATATTGTGATAGACAAGCAAGAATTGTAAAGGAAAGCATGTTTAATAATGGGATTTATTTGGCAATATTTATCAGTTTGTCATTAGCAGCACTTGGCGGATGCCAAACCACTACTTCTGGCGGTGCGGTCGGTGCACAGCGCTCTCAGCTCATGCTTGTTTCTTCACAGCAGTTGGAGCAAATTGCCGATCAAAGTTATAACAAGCTGAAGGCAGAAGCAGAACAAAAAGGGACGCTGAATCAGGATCGCGCGATGTTGGAACGGTTGCTTACGATTACCAACCGCATCAAGCCACATACTGCAATATTCCGTTCTGATGCGCCAAGTTGGAAGTGGGAAGCCAATATAATTAGCGACAAACAGCTTAATGCATTCTGTATGCCCGGCGGTAAAATTATTTTTTATTCTGGACTGATCAATGAGTTAATGCTAACTGATGATGAAATTGCAATTGTATTAGGGCATGAGGTTGCTCATGCCCTGCGTGAGCATTCTCGTGAACAGGTGTCTCAGGCAATTGCTGCCAACACCACAATTAATGTTGGTGCCGCATTGTTAGGTTTAAGTGGAGGTGCAGCTGATCTGGTTGGTGCGGGTTATCAGGCATTAGTCGCAACCAGATTTAGCCGTACTGACGAGACTGAGGCTGATCGCATTGGTCTGGAACTAAGCGCACGAGCAGGCTACGACCCACGCGCAGGCGTTACATTGTGGCAGAAAATGATGAAAAACAAAGGGGACCAGCGCTCACCCGAGTTTCTGAGTAGCCATCCAGCTGACTCAAATCGTATTCGACAGATTGAAATGTTGTTGCCAGCCGTCATGCCACTTTACGAAGCTACACGTAGATAACTAAATAATCATCGGAATATCGCCAAATATGTTCGCTAGTGCACTGAACAGATTTTGGAAGTATGAAAATATTGCAATATAAGTCGATGAATATTTAATGGTATGGATTTATCAGATATCTATAGATTTATATTTTGTTATAGCTAAATTTTACCGGAGAAGAATTATGAATGTTGACTACAGGTTACTTGTTCTGATCGTGTCAGTTACAGGTGTTTTGTCATTCACCGGTTGTAACAAAACTCAAGAAAATGCAAGTAAGTCCGCCACAGGCACTACGGTGGGAACAGAGATTGACGACAGTATTATTACCACCAAAGTAAAATCCAAATTGTTGGCTGATCCAGACATTAAGGGTTTTGATTTAAAAGTTGAGACGCATAAGGGAGATGTTCAGCTAAGTGGCTTTGTGGGTAACCAAGCTCAAATTGATCATGCAATTATGATCACGCAGTCAGTAGAAGGTGTTAAGAATGTGGACAATAGAGTGAACTTAAAAAAAGATAGCTCCACGACCGTAGGCATCAAAGTTGATGACAGTATTGTAACCTCCAAAGTTAAGTCGTCATTCCTTGCTGATCCAGACATTAAAAGCTTCGACATTGCAGTGGTAACACATAATGGAGAAGTTCAGCTTAATGGTTTTGTCGACAATCAGACTCAAATTGATCGTGCAATCGATGTCGCACGCAGAACTGAGGGTGTACATAATGTTATTAACGAGTTGCGCATCAAAAAATAAAGTTATATTAATTAATCAATGTGAAATGGGAGAAGAATATGAATTGGGATAATGTTGAAGGTAATTGGAAACAATTTAAGGGCACGGTAAAGGAGCAATGGGGGAAACTTACCGATGATCATCTTGACATAATAGCGGGCAAACGTGATCAGCTAGCAGGCAAAATTCAGGAAGCTTATGGAGTCACTAAAGAAAAAGCGGAAGAGCAAATTTCTGAATGGGAAAAAAGACAGAAATAAATAAATCGTTTGTGACTTGAGGTACGCATCAAATGGAAATGTATTGTAACTTTTATTCAATAGCCTAAAGGAAATCCCATGAACAAATTCAATATCAGCATGATAACAATTGGCCTCGCTATCACCTTCAGCGCAATGGCAGAAGAATCAATGACAAAAGAAGCATATAAATCTGAAAAGGGTCGTATTGAACTGGAATATAAATCAGACAAGGCTAAATGCAAATCACTAGTCGACAATGCTAAAGATGTATGCAAAGCTGAAGCCAAGGGTAAGGAGGAAGTTGCAGAGGCTGAACTAGCCGCCAAATATAAACCATCAAAGAAATCCAGTTACAAGGCTCACGTCGCCAAAGCAAAAGCGGATTATAAAATTGCCAAGGAAAAATGCGATGATTTAACTGGTAAACCAAAAGATGTATGCCAAGCCGAAGCTAAAGCTGCAATGATTGCTGCAAAAGCTGATGCAAAGGCGCAGATGGAGACTTCGGACGGAAAATAGGTAAAATTAGTGTTAGCGTCCACAATTGATTTTATTTAACTAAAAATGGAGATAACATGAAAATGATACATAAAGTTTCAATAAATGCATTAGCTGTAGCTATGTTTCTTGGCTTAGGTGGATGTTCCGGCATGTCTGCACAGGATAAAAGTACAGCTATCGGCGCTGGGGTAGGTGCAGTTGGCGGTGCGGTACTTACAGGAGGCAGCGCTGTTGGAACGGTTGGCGGTGCCGCAGTTGGGGGGGTTATAGGTCACGAACTCAAAAAGTAGAAAATGCATAACCATCCGATGCATCTATCACTAACTGAATGCGAAGATGCATCGTTTATCTGAGATACAATTTATTCAGGGAGTTTAAATAAATGATGAAATTGAAAAAGCGCACTACTGCGGCATTAGCAGTAAGTGCCTTAATGTTGGCGCTATTGGGTTGTCAGAAACATGAAGGTCCGGCCGAGAGTGCTGGTAAAGAAATTGATAAGGCAACCCAGAAAGCCGGAGAGCAAATTGAAAAGGCTGGAGATAAAATCCAAGACGCGGCTAAAGGCGATAAAAAATAATTGCGCGAATTTACCGCATAGATATATCGGTCACACTCTAATTTTTCTGTAGTTCTGTGAAAGGCCTGACTTTTGCTGAATTTTTATAATTCAATTTTTTAAAATCGAGCTATCCTTGTTTGCTTAGGAGTGATAAATGAAATCGACGCAAGTTATTTTAGTAGGAGCTGTGACAGCTACGATGTTATTGGGGGGCTGTGCAAACAGTAGCAATCATGCCGCACCGACCAACACATCTTCTTGGCCATCCACCTCATCACCATCTTCCAATTTTATTGGCTATGGCGTAGTTGAAGATATAGAAACCATTAAAACTTCCGATGATGGAAATAATATTACTGGGGCCGTAATTGGCGGAGTGGTGGGTGGTCTGTTGGGACATCAAGTTGGTAGCGGAAGAGGACAAACCGCAGCTACAGTTACTGGTGCGGTCGGAGGTGTAGTGGCCGGTCGTGAAATTGAAAAGCGTTCGAAAGCCGCCAGTCAAGAGAAATATCGTGTCCGTGTTCGGTTGAGTAACGGTACTATTCAAACAGTCACTCAAAGTAGCGTTAATGATATAAAAACTGGAGATCGAGTGCGTGTGGACAATGATCGCGTGTCACGCGCTGATTAATTTTGCCAAGTACGCGTGTTCCAATAAATGACTAATGTGAACTAGTCTCAATCTGATCTGACAACGCACTTGTAAAAGTGAGCGTTACCGAGTTTGATATGGGTGTCGAATCCGTATCAAACTTAAAGAAAGGAAACGCTCATGTTTCATACTAGCAACCCAATCATTAAACATAAAGCAGGATTACTCAATCTTGCTTCAGAACTTCAAAACGTCTCCAAAGCCTGCAAGATTATGGGTGTGTCGCGAGACACGTTTTATCGCTATCAAGAACTCGTTGAAACCGATGGTTTAGACGGACTCATCAATCGCGAGCGCCGCGTACCTAATCTTATGAACCGTGTTGATGAAGGCACAGAACAAGCTGTTATCAGTTATGCAGTAGACTTTCCTGCACATGGTCAGCACCGCACCCGCAATGAATTTCGTAAACGCGGTGTATTTGTTTCAGGCAGTGGCATCCGCTCCATTTGGCTGCGGTACAAACTTGAGAATTTTAAAGGCCGCTTAAGGGCGCTGGAAGTCAAAGTTGCGAATGAAGGTATTGAACTCTGCGATGCGCAAATTGCCGCACTTGAACGCAAGCATGAGGATGATGTGGCCTGCGGTGAAATTGAAACGGCTCATCCTGGCTACCTGGGTGCGCAAGATACCTTC
>JAIOPT010000050.1 GCA_021413765.1 Betaproteobacteria bacterium | reverse complement strand
TCGGTCACGCTATCGAGACAGGTATGGGTTATGGCACATGGCTGCATGGCGAGGCAGTCGCTGCAGGTACCATTATGGCCGCTGACCTATCGTGTCGCCTGGGTTGGCTAAGCAAGGACAATGTGGATCGCATCCAAAGCTTGTTTGAACGCGCTGACCTACCGGTTGTCGCACCTGATTTGGGAGTGGAGAAATACCTGCAATTGATGGGTCTGGACAAAAAAGTGGTTGGCGGAAAAATTCGTTTCGTGCTGCTTAAAAGTATCGGTAGTGCGGTGATAAGCGGGAACGTGGAGCCGGAATTATTGCGGCAAACCTTGATGACGAACAGCGCGCATGGCTGAACTTGCACCTTATGCGGTAACAGAGGGCAACACGCGCGGCAGGATTGAGCGCGAGGAAGCGCCTTTTGGGCGCAGCGAATTTCAACGTGATCGTGATCGCATCATCCATTCTACCGCTTTCCGTCGCCTGGAATACAAGACTCAGGTATTTGTTAACCATGAAGGCGACCTGTTTCGCACTCGGTTGACTCACAGCATGGAAGTAGCACAAATTGCCCGCTCCATCGCACGGTATCTGAAATTAAATGAAGACTTGGTGGAAGCAATATCGCTCGCCCACGATCTCGGTCACACGCCATTTGGCCATGCCGGGCAGGATGCGCTCAATGCCTGCATGAAGGATTACGGTGGCTTCGAACACAACCTGCAGTCGCTACGCGTGGTGGATGTACTCGAAGATCATTATGCCGCCTTTGATGGACTCAATCTGTGCTTCGAAACGCGCGAGGGCATCCTCAAACATTGCTCGCCGATAAATGCCGCCAAGCTGGGTGAAGTGGGTGAACGCTTCCTTAAGCAGCAGCGTCCTTCGCTGGAAGCGCAGATCGCCAATTTGGCCGATGAAATCGCTTACAACAACCATGATGTGGATGACGGGCTGCGCTCGGGGTTAATTACGCTGGAGCAGTTTTCCTCGGTGCGCTTGTTTGTCGATCATCTGGATGCTGTACGACTGGCCTACCCCGGCCTAGCCGAGCGCCGCCTGATTCACGAAACGATACGGCGCATGATCAATACTCTTGCAACAGATTTAATCCATGAAACTGAAAAAAACATACGGACTTATGCCGTGCGTGATATAGCCGAAGTCCGCGCTGCCCCGCCATTGGCTGCGTTCAGCGCCGAGATCCATGAGCAAAAAAGCGAACTCAAAGCCTTCCTGCATACGCATTTATACCGTCATTACCGCGTCATGCGCATGAGTGCAAAAGCACGCCGCATCATCAGCGATCTATTTCAAGTCTTCATGGAGGATAACCGCCTGCTGCCTCCGCAGTTTCAGAAGCAGGCGCAAGCCGACCGTGCCCGCACCGTGTCCGATTACATCGCCGGTATGACTGATCGCTACGCCATCAAAGAGCACCGAAGGTTGTTTGCCGTTGAAGAAGGATAATTCCCGATCTACCGCAACAATGAAGTCTGCGTCTTGCTTCATGCATGGTTTACGCAAGAATACCTGCTGCGAAGTTTTTTATTCTAATTAAAATTCAAGTTTCCGTCCCGCAAAAAGCATGAGAATTTTTCAATCCATGTCAACTGCGAAGCTTCCCTTATATAATGCCGCACCCTGAAACTTGGCTGTACTTAATTTTCCCATGCTGTTTTCTTCCTCACACCCCCGTCCGCGTTATACCCATCTGTACGGTTCGTCCGATGCCTTGGCTCTGGCGCAATATGCCGGACACCATGAGCCGCTGGTGGTAATTGCCGCCAGCGCGCTGGAAGCGCAGCGGCTGGTGGAAGAAATTCCGTTTTTTTCCCCGGAACTGCGTGTACATCTGCTGCCGGATTGGGAAACGCTGCCTTATGATCACTTCTCGCCGCATCAGGATCTAATCTCTGAGCGACTTGCTACGCTGCATCACATTCGCAGCCAGTCATGTGATGTGATCGTCGTCCCGATAACCACTGCGCTATATCCGTTGTCACCAGTGGAGTATCTGGCTGCGTTCACCTTTTTTCTTAAGTGCGGCGAGAAACTGGACATCGCCAAGTTGCGTGAACAAATGACATTGGCTGGTTATACCCATGTTCAGCAGGTGCTGATGCCGGGCGAGTATTGCGTGCGTGGTGGTTTGATTGACCTTTTTCCGATGGGCAGCAGTGTGCCTTACCGCATCGACCTGTTCGATGACGAAATTGATTCTATCGCGACCTTCGATGTGGATACCCAACGCACCATCTATCCGGTGCGGGATATTCGCCTGTTACCGGCACGCGAGTTTCCACTGGATGAGGCCGGACAGGCGCGTTTTCGTCAAAATTTCCGCGATCGTTTCGAAGGCGATCCATCCAAAGCAAGCATTTACAAAGGCGTGAGCCGTGGCATCGCGCCCGCAGGCATCGAATATTACCTGCCATTGTTTTTCGAGCGCACTGCCACGCTGTTTGATTATTTGCCTGCGCATGCCACGCTGTGCATGCACCACAACGTGGATGCTGCCATTGCCACTTTTGCGAAGGATGCGCAGTCGCGCTACAACCTGCTTCGCGGTGACCCTCAACGTCCCTTGCTGGAACCACATGAACTGTTTCTGAACGCAGAAAATTTCTTTATTGCTGCGAAAAATTTCAAGCGCGTCGATATCGTCACAGATTTACCCTCTTCCTCCCGGATTGACAATTCCGAGGAAAAAGTAAACGCGGGCGAGACTCCCCGTACCCCTTCCCAAGAGGAAATAACATATAAAACCCTTACTCCTTGCGCTACCAAAAAATTGCCCGACATCGTTGTAAATCGGCGCGCCGATATTCCGACACATGCACTCCAGAGTTTTTTGCAAGATTATGCGGGCCGGGTGTTGTTGCTCGCCGACAGTTTGGGACGGCGCGAAATAATGGCCGAATATTTGCGCGAATACGGCCTGGTGCCTGCACCATGCGAGAGCTATGCGCAATTTCTCGCCAGTGATGATCACTTCATGCTTGCCGTAGGAGCGCTGCAGAATGGTTTCATGTTGCAAGATGAACAATTGGCAATTATTACAGAAAGTGAGCTATATGCCGCGCAGCCGCGCAGCCGAATTGCGCGCGCCACAAAGAAAGTCAACGTGGAAGGAATGCTGCGCGACCTGTCCGAACTCAAGCCGGGCGATCCTGTGGTGCATGAACAGCATGGCATTGCGCGTTATCATGGCCTGATAAACCTTGATCTCGGCGAGGGCGAGAACGAATTTTTATTGCTGGAGTATGCCGGTGGAGACAAGCTGTATGTTCCAGTGGCACAGCTGCATGTAATCAGCCGTTACAGTGGCGGAGCCCCGGAAACCGCACCGTTGCATAAGCTGGGCAGCGGCACTTGGGACAAAGCCAAACGTCGCGCCATGCAGCAGGTGCGCGATACCGCTGCCGAATTGCTCAATCTGTATGCCCAGCGCGCCACGCGCAAAGGTCACCAATTCAAACTGTCACAACATGATTACGAAGCGTTTGCCGCCGGATTTGGTTTTGAAGAAACACCTGACCAGGCCGCCGCCATTAAGACCGTGGTTAGTGATCTACAGAGTGGGAAACCTATGGATCGGCTAATCTGCGGCGATGTGGGTTTTGGTAAAACGGAAGTCGCCCTGCGCGCAGCCTTTATTGCAGCGATGGACGGTAAACAAGTAGCAGTGCTGGTACCCACTACACTACTTACAGAACAGCATTTCCAGAATTTCTCCAATCGTTTTGCCGACTGGCCCATCAAAATTGGCGAACTGTCGCGCTTCCGCTCTGCCAAGGAACAGACTCAAGCGCTGAAAGATATGGAAGATGGCAAGCTTGACATCATCATCGGCACGCACAAGCTGATACAGAAGGGTATCAAATTCAAAAACCTGGGATTGATCATCATCGACGAGGAACACCGTTTCGGCGTGCAGCAGAAGGAGCGCCTCAAGGCGCTACGCGCCGAAGTTGACGTACTCACCCTGACCGCCACGCCGATCCCGCGTACGCTGGCAATGTCATTGGAAGGGCTGCGCGATTTTTCGGTAATTGCCACTGCACCGCAGCGCCGTCTGTCGATCAAGACCTTCGTCAGCAACTACAGCCAGGGCGTCATCCGTGAAGCGGTGTTGCGCGAACTGAAACGCGGCGGACAAATTTACTTCCTGCACAACGAGGTAGATACCATTGCCAATATGGCGGAAAAATTGGGGGCGTTACTGCCTGAAGCGCGTATCCGCATAGCGCACGGCCAGATGGGTGAACGCGACTTGGAAGCAGTCATGCGCGATTTTTACCAACAGCGCTTCAATGTGCTGCTATGCACTACCATCATTGAAACCGGTATCGACGTACCCAGTGCCAATACCATCATCATGAACCGCGCGGACCGTTTTGGGTTGGCGCAACTACATCAGTTGCGCGGCCGGGTTGGGCGCTCGCACCACCAAGCGTATGCCTATTTATTGGTGGACAATATGGAAGGACTCACCGCGCAGGCAAAGAAAAGATTGGAAGCAATCCAGGCCATGGAGCAACTGGGAAGCGGTTTCTATCTTGCGATGCATGATCTGGAAATTCGCGGCGCAGGCGAGGTGCTGGGCGAATCACAAAGCGGTGAAATGCATGAGATTGGTTTTTCGCTCTACACGGACATGCTCAACGCGGCCATTACCTCGCTAAGACTGGGCCATGAACCGGATATGGCACACCCGCTTGGGGTTACCACCGAGATTAACCTGCATACCCCCGCCTTGCTGCCCAATGATTACTGCGGCGACATCCACCAACGACTGGTGCTGTACAAACGTCTGGCTAACTGCACTACATCAGAGGAACTGGACGACATGCATCGGGAGCTGATAGACCGCTTCGGTCTGTTGCCGCCGCCTGCCCAAACATTGATTGATTGTCACCGTCTGCGCATTGCTGCCAAGCAACTCGGTATTATCAAGGTGGATGCCTCCGGCGAGGGGATTCAAATTCAGTTCATGCCAAATCCACCCATCGATCCGATGCGCATCATCACGCTCATCCAGAGCAAGCGCCAGTACAAACTGAGTGGTCAGGACAAGCTGAGAATTGAATTAAAATACAGCGATGTCGGCCAGCGTGTGTTGGCGATCAAGAATTTTTTTAATGAGCTATCGTGAATCATTTAGCTTCGTTGCAACCATTGTCATTCCCATATTTAAAGGAAATTGACAGGCCGCCATTTTTCATCGCACCCAAATAAAACTTTATAAACACATGAACTTCATTATTCAAGGCATTCAAGATATTGCCCCTGCCCATCTGAGCCACCTTGCCGGGCTAACCACCGCATCCCGCATTGAACAGACCTCAGCACACTCCTACCGATTGTATGATGCCAAGCCGCATGATGCCGTTTCTGCCTATTGCTACGAACACCAACTCGACTACGGCTTTGTCCGTCCAAGCCAGCTTTTATCAGGCTTTGGTCTGGTAGTGATGGACATGGATTCCACCCTCATCTCCATAGAATGTATCGACGAGATCGCCGATATGATCCACATTAAACCGCAGGTGGCGGCCATCACCGAAGCCACGATGCGTGGCGAGATCGATTTCAGCGAGAGCCTGCGTCGCCGTGTGGCATTACTAGCCGGGCTGGAAGAAAGTGCATTGCAGCGTGTGTATGACGAACGTCTGCAGCTCAATCGCGGTGCCGAAATCATGTTGGCCAAACTGAAAGAATACGGTATCAAGAGCATGCTGGTGTCGGGTGGCTTTGTCTTCTTCGCCGACCGCTTAAAGCAACGCCTGGGTCTCGATTACGCGCATGCCAATACACTGGAAATCATTAACGGTAAACTTACTGGTAAAGTACTCGGGCATATCCTCGACGCACAAGGTAAAGCTGATTGGTTGGTGCGTATCCGCGATGAATTGAAACTTAAGGCGGAACACGTTATTGCTCTAGGCGATGGCGCCAACGATCTCAAGATGATGGCGCAGGCCGGCGTCAGTATTGCCTATCACGCCAAACCGGTAGTACTTGCACAGGCCAGTTATGCGTTTAACTTTGTGGGGCTGGATGGGTTAGTGAATTTGTTTGACAACTAAATTCTGTATCCCCTATTAAGCTCAGTGCATCAGCAATCATGCTTTACAATTAGTCAGAAGAGAAATCAGTCGCCATGGATTTTAAAGAATTTATTCTGTCTTTTAAGACACATACCGCGCCCATCCCGTTAACCGAGAAAATACGCAACGGCTTGATCGGTGGAATTGCCATCCTGCTCTTGGGATTAGCGCTCAAATATCTGCCACAGATCAATTATCCCTTAGTTATGCTGGGTTCGATTGCTGCCACTGCAGTTCTTCTCTTTGCTGCACCGCACAGCCCTATGGCGCAACCATGGCCTGTGTTCGGCGGCCATTTAATTTCGCTACTAGCAGGTTGGTTATGCAGCCAACTCATCGGTGACCCGTTATTAGCCGCAGGCTGCGCAGTGGGCTTGGCGATCTTTCTAATGCATTACCTGAATTGCCTACACCCGCCAGGTGCAGCCACAGCGCTCACGATAGTGCTATACAGCGCACAATTCCACCCTATGGGTTGGCCATGGGTAGTGTGCATCGTGCTGGCGAATGTCTGCATCTCCTTGGCGCTGGCGCTGTTGATCAATAACCTTATACCTGGCCGGCATTACCCGGTGCGACATACTCCCCAACCCATACTACAGACAGATACGCAGCCAAAATATGTCCAACTAAAACAAACTGATATCGAATGGGCACTCACTCAAATGGATGGCGTGATCGACGTTAGCGAAGAAGATCTGGTCGATATCTATGAGCTGGCTATTAAGCATGCGCAGAATCGTGATGGTACAGTTAAATCTTGACCCATTGCACTGACTGGCCTGTAGCGCCAAGGAACAGCGATGAGTGACTTATTGGCGGGCAGTGCATTTGTTCCCAGCTTTGATAACCCGCTGGAAATGTTGCTAGCGTGTCACGGCAAGATACAGGCACAGTGCGTTACGCTGCATAAGTTACTGCAACACTTGTCATCTCATGGCTGCGATACGCAGGCACGACAGGCAGCGCATACCATCCTGCGCTATTTTGATACCGCCGGGCAGAATCACCATGACGATGAGGAGCAGGATTTATTTCCGCGCCTGCTTGCCACCTCAAACGCAGAGGTGCACAAATTAATAGCGCGAAGATCGGTCGGCGGAGTTAGACATTAAGGCAGTGGAGCATTTCATCCAAGTGCATGATCGCCACATTTCCTTGGAGAATACGCAGCTATTGCCGCTAGCGGCAATACTGCTGGATCATATCCAACTAGAAGAGCTCGGTAGGAGCATGGCGGCACGACGCGGAGTTGTGTTTTCCAATACATGCTAGCCACCTTCAAGTAGCTCGTCACATTGAATTGGCCTGAGTTAATTCTGAGCGCTTTTGGGGGTGCAACTGCTGCACTCGGTGCTGCTTCATGGCTGTTCCGAAAATGGCTCGCACACCTCTTATTCATCTAATTAAAAACGTATAAGACTCTATTTCAGCTGTTGCCCTCATCTACCGCGCTCATGGGCTCAAACCGCATCAGTAGAGTCTTTTAAACCTTCCAACGATTCACATTTCATTGAAAAATCTTAGGGCTTCGTTGGCTTGCCCTCCCCCGAACACGCGCTGGTGCTGTGTGTTGTGATGAAAACGTAGATTCAAATACTTGCCTGTACGCAACCTGCGTCTGCACCTTAAGCGGGGACAAGGCAGAACGATGCTTGCGAGAATGTTTTATTTTAGCGACAAAAATTAAATCTATTATTCATTGCGTTAAGAAAATTTAAAATAATATTGTCTGTAAAAAACGACACTCTTTATTGATTTTATAACTGATCATTTATATAAAAACACCAATACAAATATCCAAGCAATTGTTTAATCATGATTTGATAGTTTAGGGCATATTTTTTGCTTTAAGGAATTATGAGGGTCGACGAAATTTCTACGCCGGTGACGGTGCCAGGATAAAAGTTTGAGCTTATACAACGCAAGCTCAAGCTTTTATCCTGCAAAAGAAATTTAATCTGCCTTTTTTGCTCCTTGATCTATTTAATTAATCCTTGATAACCGGGGTAACCATTCTGCATTCATCATTGAGAATGCATCCCCGAAAACTTTATGGGAATTATTTTTTATTTATACCCTAAAGTTTACAAAAATATTGTCGATATGTTAAAAGTTGAAAAGGGCAAACCCATCGCGAGGTGGGGACGCAAAGCTTCCGGTCTTGGAACGTAAGCCCAAGATAGCGGAGTTGCCGGTAAACGGCCTTGCGATGAATATTGAAAAAAATTCCATCAGGAGGTTCTATGAACGTAATATTTCTTTTCTCAGTCACTTTGACCGTCCTACTTGCTGTATCTCTAGTAATTTCCGCTTTATCTGCTCTGAGTAAAAACAAATTGTTGCTTGTAATCCCTCGACGACGAAGAACTTAACTCGATAGATTTTGGGCGTCCGCCCGTACTGCCTGTTCCGGTGAAATCGGATAATGGGTTGTTTGAGTTTAATTTGCAGCTTCAGGGAAGATCCGGGTAAGGCGTGAACTATTTCATCATTATCACTACGTCAATTCAACCAACTCTAACGTACCGATAGAAGCCATGCTGCAGGCGACATTTTTCTCCTTCTTTTCTGAAACTAATTGTTCAGCCCTTCTCTGCAGCTGCAGATTAAAAGTAAGTAGCTCTATATATTTTAACCACCAATTATTTAGGAGAACTATCGATGGCTTCATATACATTTAAAGTTAATAACGTTTCCAAGACGGTCACGGTCGCAGACGGAAATATGCCCTTGTTGTGGGTTCTGCGAGATATCCTTGGCCTGACAGGAACAAAATATGGCTGCGGTATTGAGAAATGCTTTGCCTGCACTATTCTAATCAATGGCCAGCCTGAACATGCTTGCGTTTACAACGTTTCTTCTGCGGCAGGTAAAAACATTCTAACCATTGAAGCTCTGGAAATGGGGCTTAATGATCCAGACCTCGAGAAAGTCAAGAAAGTCTGGATTGATCATCAAGTTCCACAATGTGGATATTGCCAGTGCGGCATGATCATGGCTGTGACAGGAGCGGTAAAAGCTGGCCATCACGGCAAAGAGATTCTTCCCGAAATTCAAAACATATGCGTATGTGGCACCTACCAACGCATTCGTGAAGCCGTCTCTGATTCTACTGTCCAACTTTAAACTTATTCACTGGAGCGCATAATGAATACTGAAACTCAAATAATGGCTGTTGAGGATAGAAATCAAACTCAGCTCTCACGCCGAAAATTTCTAGTAAGCATGGCAGGCGGGTTAGGGGGATTGTTTATCGGCTTTACGCTTCCAACAACCGGATTAAGATGGGAACTGTCAGAAGCAGAGGCCGCAACGCTTGATAACCCGCTAGCAGGGCAGACAATTCAGGATGTGAATGCTTGGATCAAAATTAGTACATCTGGTTCGGTTGAACTGTTGTTCGGCAGTTGCGAAATGGGACAGGGCACAATGACCGGTCTAGCACAACTGTTGGCCGAAGAACTTAAGGTTGGCTGGGATCAGATCGATATCAGACGCCCAGATACCAGCGAACTCCCCACAACTTCGGCGTCAGCCAAGTTCAATTACATTGTTCCAACATCTAAGGCGCCGGCTTCAACCACTTTCTGGTATGGAACTGGGGGCAGCAGCGGTATCTCCCGCCGTTGGTATCCTCTTCGAATCGCAGGTGCGCAAGCACGTGAAGTTCTGGTGAAGCAGGCAATGGATCGTCAGGGAGATACCGAGCGAAGTCACTACAGCGTTTCTAAGGGTGTTGTTAATTATTTGAGTGGTGAAGTCTCCAATCAGTGGACTTATGGACAACTGGTAGAGACAACCCTTGCTACTGTTGATTTCTCAAAAATTGATCCCAATACCTATTTAACGCCGATAGATGCATTCCAGATTATTGGGCAACCTCTTCCACGACCTGATATCCCCCTGAAAGTGAACGGGAGCGCCAAATTTGGAATTGACATTATGCTTCCGGGCATGGTTTTTGCCACAATCAAACATTGCCCCACTATCGGGGGCACGCTAGGTATTACACCTATCAAGCCCTCAAGCGCTCTTGCTCTTGTGCCCTGCAAGGCATTGGATAATCGTGGGGCAATTGTCAAGGACAGTATCAATGCAGTGGCGATCGTTGCAAGCGATACTTGGACTGCTATGAAACTGGCAAAAGGATTGAGCGTCAGCTGGAAGCTGCCTGCGTCCACAGCGACGGTGGATAGCGCGAGCATCCTTTCCAAGGCGACGACATTAATGAGTACCTCAGCCAACAGCACAACACCGCTTTGGCTTGCAGAATCACGCGACACCGGCGGCCATGTTACTGCACCGATCAGTAACTTGATTACCACCAATGCAGATACCATTGTTAGTACCGAGACTTCGGTCAACGAGGCCATCAACGCATTCGGGAAAACCATACAGGCTTCATTTAGCCTGCCTTATGTTGCGCACGCCACCATGGAAGTGATGAACTGCACAGTCAGCATCATTTTTTCGGGTACAACGCCTACGAAATGCGAGATTTGGGCGCCGAGCCAAAATCCAGTTGCAGTTCAGACCACCGCTTTCAATTATTTGACTGCCATGGGGACCCCCCTCACAAAAGACCAGATCGTCGTGCATACGACGTTTCTTGGTGGCGGCTTGGGAAGAAAAATAGAGCAAGACTATATTTATCAGGCGTTGCAAGTTGCATTGGCAGTTAAAAAACCCGTCAAATTAACCTGGTCACGCGAAGAGGACTCTGCACACGATTTATATCGTCCGATGGCATTGATCAATGTCAAAGCGGGGCTTACTGAAAGCAATAACATTGCCGGCTGCTCCTATCGGGTTGTTACCCCCTCGATTAGTTGGCAAAGAAGCGGCATTAAAACCAGCTTGGACTCACAGGCGGTTGAGGGTGCAGTGCAGTCGCTTTATAACATGGGTTCCTCCCTCACGGAGTGGGTACCGATGGATAATGACTCAGCAGCGATCCCAATCGGGTTCTGGCGTTCAGTTGGAGCTTCTCTGAATGTGTTTGCCTACGAGAGCATGATAGACATGCTGGCTCAAAAAGCTGGAATTGACCCGCTGACTTTCCGCCTGAAAATTGTCTCGGATGATCGGGCAAGGAAAATTTTAGAAAAGATTGAGATTCATGACTGGTGGGATGGTTTCAATCCTTCCCATGCCTGGGGGATGGCTATCGGCAAAGCATTTGGTACAACCGTAGCGGAGGTGTTCGAAATATCCTTGAGTTCGACAGGATCCATAAAAGTACATCGCGTTCTATGCGTAGTGGACTGCGGAATTGTGGTCAACCCTGATTCGGTTGAAGCGCAAATGCAAGGAGGGATCATTCATGGCATGAACGCTGCATTGTATGGAAAAACCACATTTAATAAGGGTGTGGCTCAACAAACCAATTTTGGAAGCACATCTACCAGCTTGCGTATGCTGAAGCTTAATCAAGCTCCTGATATCAGAGTTGAAATCATGAAAAATAGTTTCGAGCCTACTGGCACCGGTGAGCCGGGAGTGCCGCCGGTTGCGCCTGCAATTGCTAATGCTTACGCAAGAGTTTTGGCAACGGCCACCACACCAGCCGGTAAACGGGTTACTTCCTTACCTTTTACCCCATAAATCTTGTTTGGAATACCTAGCGATTCAAACCATTCTTGGAAAGAAGGAATGGTTTGAATTGCCAGGGGATACTGAATATGCAGTTGTTTTAGTCAGCTCAACCTATTCAGAAAACCTTCATGAATTTGAATGATACTAATGAATAAAATAAACCATTGCATGGGGAGCCTTGAATGATAGGCATATTGTTGGCAGCAGGATTTTCACGCAGATTTGGTCCAGCCAACAAGCTTCTCCATGTCTTGCCCAATGGTCTTTCAATTGGTTATGCATCAGCAAAAAACCTAATTGACGTGCTTCCAGTATCTATCGCAGTTGTTCAACCTGACAATCAGGAACTGGCCGAGCAATTTGAATTGGCTGGGCTCAAGGTAGTGACGTGCATGATAGAACAGGGGATGGCATATAGCTTGGCCACTGCAACGAAATACTCTGCAATGCTTGCCGAATCCAGTGGTGGCTTTGTAATTGCCTTAGCTGATATGCCATTTATTCGGCCGGTTACCATTGAAATGGTGGCCAACAGGCTTCGTCAAGGGAACCCAATTGTGTTGCCAACCTATCATGGCTCTCGGGGACATCCTGTAGGCTTTGCGGCAAAGTTTCGGGGTGAGCTTGAAAAATTACAGGGAGATAAAGGCGCACGATCGATAGTAAAAGGCCATCAAGATAAGGTACATGCTTTCGAGTGCGAAGACCCTGGCATTTTGGTGGACATCGATACCCAAGCTGATTTAACGGGT
>JAIOPT010000049.1 GCA_021413765.1 Betaproteobacteria bacterium | reverse complement strand
CTGCAAAACTGACATCAAATGGCTGTTGCACTTTAAACTTGAATCCGCGGAGGATCTAAGATGAACATTAACATTCAAGTGTTACAGACTGCCGACTCACTGACTTTGACCGCCAGCCAAACTTTTCAGACGAGCAA
The DNA here is from genome assembly GCA_021413765.1 of Betaproteobacteria bacterium. Taxonomy (GTDB): domain Bacteria; phylum Pseudomonadota; class Gammaproteobacteria; order Burkholderiales; family Gallionellaceae; genus Nitrotoga. Next base: position 30,709 of record JAIOPT010000049.1, on the reverse strand, counting down.
AGCTAACATAAGTGACATTATAAAGCGCTGCATTTTTTATAATGCCTCAAGCATCAATACTAAGGCTGGGCAGGCATGTGCCCTACTGCTTATATTATTATTCCTCATCAGCATGGTTTTGGTTCCCTTCGAAACAGTGCATGCCGCCACCGCAACGTCCAGCTCAGTCAAATGGCATCCGGGTCATTACTACACACTTATGGGTGATAAAAATAATCCTACTTATCTGGAAAAAGTATACGACGAATTAAAAAGCACGCCAGCTCTGCGCGGAGTGCAGATCCGTTATACTTGGGCAGAACTGGAAACATCCTATGATGTGTATAATTTTTCGTCCATTGACAAGCGTCTGGCTGAACTTGCTGCACAGAATAAACGGCTTGTCATTTTGCTACAAACAAAATCATTCGACCCTAAAATAGTTCCCGTCCCAGACTATCTAAAAACAGATGCGTATGAGGGGGGGATATTCACTTTTAATAATGGTAAAAGCGCCATCATTAAAGGATACAACATCAAGCTGTGGAATTCGAACGTGCTTTCGCGCATGAACAAGCTACTTCAAGAGCTTGGAAAGCGCTACAACTCCCACCCTTATTTTGAGGGTATTGGCTTGCCAGAAACAGCCATGGGAGCGCCAATAACACCGCTATCCAATACTCAAGTTGACGGCTTTTACAGCAACCTGCTCATAGCGAATAAAAAAATGCGCGAGGAATTTTTCCCCAATACTATGACATTCCAGTTCACAAACTATCCGCGTCCGATTCTAGAGTCATTCATAAATAACCTGAGTGCAATGGGGACAGGGTTAGGTGGGCCAGATATTTTTATCGAAGATCCAGGACTTAATCACCCGGGAAATAAATATACTCCAAGTGGAGTGTATTCTCACTACCCTAAACTTTCTGGGATCATTCCCCTGACACCCTCTGTAATGCAGGCAAACTACAAGAATACTAAATGGGATGGAACAGGCTATAAACCAACTATCTTGGAACTGCTCGCTTTTGCACGGGACAAACTAAAAGCTAATTATATATTCTGGACGCGGGACCCAGAATATTTTCCGCAAGTACTAGAGATGCTAAATCGGAAAGATCAAACAAGCGATCCTGCCGGTGGACTTGATCCAACCTGCCCCAGCGCTTATTCATCTTGCGTTAACTAGGCGTGTCCTAATCAGAAATACACTGGGTAAAAATCATACTTCTCAAGGCACCCGTTTCGCCCCGATCAAGCACCAATTTATCCCATAGCTCGAATTTAGGAGAAATTACCTGCCACCTGCTTGGCTTCTTCTGCTTGCTTGTTTATCTGCGCTATCAACTCATCTGCCTTTGATGGATCAATGCCCAGGGCTTGCCATTCTTCAGTGCTAATTTCGGTTGGCCCATGCTCGGGGATACCTAAGGTGACTAGCGCTTTTTCCGCAAGATTAACCATGCTGACCAGAGGTTGGCCAATAGCCGCAAGCTCATTTTCAGGGTCATGGTGGTAGCGCAACACAGCAATGATACTGTCCGGAAGACTCCAAAAACGGGCTAGCTCGGCACCCAGTTCACAGTGGTTCATTTCCAGCAGCTCGGCTTCAATCTCAGTGGATGATCGATCCGGCTGTGAAATGAACCGGGTTTGCAGTTCATCACTACGGTTCTGGTCGAGATAATTCAGCACCATGTAACCGATATCATGCAGCAGTCCCGCCAAAAATATTTCGTCATCAAGTGGACGTGTGTTGCGCGGCATTGCTCGTGAAAGAATTTTCACGGCCAGAGATATGGCCAAACTGTGTAGCCAGAGACCTTGGACGTCGAGCTTGCCCGCCGAATTTTTTATCAATGACGACATCACCGCAATACTCATGGTGATAGTTTTGACGCGTGTAATGCCAAGTAACATCGAAGCGTCCGCAACTGAGGCGACGCGCCTGGAAGCGCCGAATAGCGGCGTGTTTGCCAATCCGATAATCTTCGCTGCGATTTGTGGGTCTTTTTCAATTAACTTGAGCATTGTCCGTTCACCCTCGTCGCTTTCAAGATCAAGAGTGAGTATCTTCTGCGCTATAGCCGGCATAGCGGGCAACGTTTCCAAGCGCTGTATGGCGTCTTTCAGATTAACTGGCGAACTACTGGCGCTCATGTTGCCCCCATCGATTGATTTTATAAATAATTGTTCAAATCCTGCTTACGCGAATTCTAAATCGAACTGCTTGCTATTCATATATATGGTGGAACTTGACGACCATCCGGTTTCAGACAGCGTATTTTCAACCATGAATGAATGCTCAGGGCATTAAACGGAAGGTGCGGATAGTAAAGCAACTGCATTTCTTTGCCTAGGTTTAGTTCTTCGTAATCGCCAAAAAATAAAAGGATGCTACCCTTTACAGCTTACTTAACTCAGCTTCGATTTACCCGAAAACTGCCAACGATGCGTAGCATTTGTGCGCGATCAAGGTTTTTCGCTAAGGCTACTTGGCGGTTATTGCATTCTTGAACTGGCAGGCGGCCTTGATACTTTTCCATAAACCTGGCACTAAATACTGCGAATTTCTCACAATAATTTCCGCGCGACTGGTGGGCTATCAAAATATCGTTGCATACCGCCAATTTGAATCCGGCCAAATAGGCTGCGAAGGTAAAGTCGGTGTCATAGATATGAAAGCCATCGAAATTTTGTTCATCGAAGCGTACTTCATTGACCACCCGCCGGGTCACGGCAAAGAAAAATCCGTCCAATGCTTGTACCCCTTCAACGACCACAGAATTTATCTCGCCCCAAACCGACAAGTCGAAGCGATTGCCAGGCCATTCATCACCAGTAACCGGGTAGGCAACAGTGCCGTGCAAGTAGGGGTCTCCCGCATACCCCCAGTTGCTGGCGACTAAATGACTGGTGCCGGCACAGCCGACCACATCGTAGACTTGCAGATATTGGCTCAACCGGGGATAAAAATCAGGCGAGATTATCTCGATGTCATCATGGCAAAAAATCAGGATGTCGCCCCGGCTTTGGGTGATGCCGCGGTTATAGCCTTCGCACAGTGACTGCGCATCGTGGATGCCGATTATCTCAAACGGCGCGTCACCCAGCAGCTCGGCGTAGTTTTTCGAGACGAGCTCGAATTTTTCCGGATTGATGCTGCAGATGATAATTGAAAGCATGTTAATGGCTCCGTTTCAATCGAGACATGGCTCCTAGCCGCCACATTGCAGGTTGAATTCAGAATGATAAAACGATTCCATTTGTCGTAATGACGTTTCCATCTCAAAAATTTTATTGCTGCCGCTATTGATACGTTGCACAACTTGCTGGCGCCATGCATTGTCTCTGCCGATCTTGAGGGCTATCTCGATATAGTCATCCTGATCCTTCGCTATCAGCTCATCCAGTCCCAAGCATTTCAGCATGCCGTAGCTTTGCCTTCCACGCATGAATTCGCCCGGCAAAGTTACCACTGGCAAGCCGCAGGCGAGCGCATCCAGGGTTGTGTTGCCGCCAGACCAATGGAGGGTATCGAGCATTACGTCGCACAGCATATTGACGCGTAGATAATCATCGTGCGCCATTGACGGCAGAAAAATACCGCGCCCTTGCGGTTCCAGGCCACGAGCGCGCAGGGCCTGCGCCAGGCGCACAAACATGGCGTTGGTGATATTGGGGTGGCGGCCGGCAAACAGCACGATGACTCCATTTGGGTCACGCTCAAGAATGTGCGCCAGCAGCGCATCGTTGTCCGGATGGATCTTGAATAATGATTGCGGGCATAAATACAGCGACTTACCTTCTGGTAATGCAAAGTCGGCGCGTCGCCCGGGCGTGGGTAGCACAGGCTTGCTGTAATAAGTGGCTAGGCCCTCGAGCAATATCAGTTTTTCTGAATAATGAAGCTCGGCGTTATCGGGCTCCATTGCGGCGCTGGAAAAAAAGTAGTCGATATTTGCGTGACCGCTGGTCACTGGGTGTCCCCAGCCGGCACATTGCACCGGTGCCAGTCGCATGGCAGCCAGCAAAAAACTGGTTCTATCCATGCCGAGTTCCGGGTAAACCAGTATATCCAGGTCATCCGCCAGCACGGATGTGGCGATGCTGCCAGGCGAAACAGGACCCGCGACAAGATGGCGAAAATGGTCGCAAGCATTGATAATTTCCTGAGTGACAGGGTCTGTTTCCTGGCGGGTATGATAGAAAAAAATTTCAAATTGCTCATGATTGAGTCTCGTGATCCAGCTGCGGAAATACTTCCCAACTGTGCAATTTTTGAAAAAACTTGACAGATAACCGATGCGTAAGCGGCGTCCCGCTGCATCTTTTTTCGCGCGCGGCTGCATGAATTGCGGTGCGATTTTGTCCAGCATGGCAGCGACAAATTGCGCATAGTCCATTTGCAGTTGCTTGTCGTCAAGACCCTGGTAGGCCAAGTAAAAATTGTTCCAGCGCAGTTCGTCCAACAGTTGCTCGGGCTGGTTGTGAGAAATAAAGTTCGGAATATTTGCGTGCAGGATTTTCAGCCCGTGAGCGACTCGCTGGCGCGCTTCCAGCAAATCAATCTGATTGCGATATACGGCGGGCAACGAAAGCAAGGCACCTAGTGCCGATTTCAGTTCATGCGGATTCAGCGTATGCGCTTGCCGATAGGCCGCAAGCGTTTGTTCGATGCGGCCTTGCTCCCAGTATACGCGGGCAAGTTTGTTGAGTTCCGCGCCATTCTTGACCGGCTTCATTTGCGCGGCATGGGTGAAGCTGGCTTCCGCTTCATCGAGCTTACCCAGCGCGTGCTGGATGGAACCGAGATAGCTGTAAGCTTGAACGTGATCCGGCTTCAAGCGAAGCGCATGGATGAAGCTGGTTTCCGCCGGATTGAGTTGCTCCATAGCCATGCAAGCGATGCCCAGGTTGTAATGAGCCAGCGCGTAATCCGGTTTCAGCTGTACCGCCTGTGCAAACTGCTGCTGGGCGCCACCGACGTCGCCCAGCGCACTAAGTGAGGTGCCCAGGTTGTTATAAGCCCCGGGATAGTCCGACTTGTGATGTATTGCCTCGCGGAAATTTGCAGCGGCTTGCTCGAAGCGTTTTTGACCATGCAGAATAATGCCGATAGTGTTGTAAGCCTCGGCATAATCTGGCTTGAGGTGAATTGCATTTTGCAGGCTAGCGATGGCCTCGTCTGGCCGGTGCAGATCTTCCAGCATGAGTCCGCGCAGAAAATGATTGCGCGACTCTTGCGGGCTAAGAGCGATGGCTTGATCAAGATACGCCAGCGCCTGCTGCAAATTGCCGGTTTGCCGCGCCCGTGCGGCTGCCTGCTGCAGCGCCTCGGCCTGATTAAGGAAATCGGGGGGATTAGTCATGGCTACAGAGGACTCTCCATTGAATATTCATCATGATGTTACGATGCCTTTCTGTAGCAATGCTTGTCGATAGGCCTCTTCCAGATGACTTACATGATCATCCATGTTGACTAGCGGCGAGTCGACCAAACCGCGCCGGATAGCATCCGTAACACTGGTGTAGAACGTTTGATCGTTAGCGAGGCGTTTGGCGATGTCGATAAATTCCTGTTCGTTGCAGGCAATCGTTGCCGTTACGCCAAGGTTCGTCAGAATGCTGAAGCCGGTACGTTCGCCATGCCGTTCCCCGCGCAGCGTGACCACCGGCACGCCCATGTCGAGCGCTTCCAGCGTGCCATTGACGCCGCCAAACGGCAGTGTATCCAGCACCATGTCGACCAAGGTATAGCGCGCCTGGTTGTGGGCTTCGTCCTTGCCGGGCGGGATGAAGACGACGCGGGTTGCTGCTATGCCAGCGGTCTTGAGTCGTTGCAGGTAGCTGGCTTTAGTTTCAATGTTGTGCGGCGAAAACGCGAGTACCGCGCTCGGCAGTGCTTCCAGTATCCGGCGCCACAATGCTAGACAGCGCGGACTCAGCTTCATCAAGGTAACGAAAGCACCCAGTACGATAGCGTTCTTTTTTATGCCGAGTTTTGTGCGCTGATAGTTGTGCTGGCTGGCTGGTGCGATGTGACGATAAGGAAATACACAGCCCTGCATCGGCAACAGGCGCTCCAGCAGATACGCCTGATTTTCTGTAGTGTCGGCGTATTGATCGGTTAGCTTGAAATCGATGCTATCCAGCCCCACTGCCCCAGCGCTGGCAATGTGGGTGATCTGTAGGCGCGCTGGTTTGTACGCCAAAATCGCTGGCAGGCCACCCTTGGTGTGGGTGGACAGATCTACCAGGATATCCAGGTTGTTCTCGGCAATGCGATTTGCCGCACTGAGCGCGTCAAGAATTGCGATGTCGACAAACCGATGGCTGCAGGCACGGAAGCGCTCGGTCCATGCATCTTGCTGCGATGACAGCGAATAGCAGTACACCTCGAATTGCCCGGTATCATGCCGGGAAACGGCCTGATAAATCATTTTTCCCATCACGTGATCGCGCAGGTCGGCGGACAAATAGCCCAGCCGGATTTTGCCGCCAGCGGCGCGCGCGGGCAGCGACAATTGGGGGGTATACGCCTGCTTGCTCAACTGGTTGTAGCGCTGGTACAGGGCAAACAAACGCTCTGGGGGAACGTCAAAAAACAACAGCAGATATAGTATTTCCTCCAGCCGGTCGAGTGCATCGGAGGCATTGAAGAACGGATATTTATCGCTCAGCAAGTCGTCCAGATACGCCTGTTGCTGTTCGACTTCACCCAGATACTGGCAGGCTTGCAGGCCATACACCGCGAGCATGACGGAAGGCGGCGCGTGGCGCCGGAACTGTTTAAAATTTTCCAGCCACGAATTGATTTTGCCGGCATCGAACAATACATCGCCCAGATGGTAATAGGCCGGCGCATGATCCGGCTGAATACGCAGGATTTGTTGGTAGCAGGCTGCAGCGCGTTCGGCCTTGCCTTGCTGCTGGAACAGTACGCCCAAGTTGAATAAGGCCTCGGTGTTGCTTGGCTCCAGTGCCAGAGCACGATGATAGGCGGCCATTGCCGCGTCTGACATGCCTTGCTTTTGATATGCCACGCCAAGATTGAAATACGCGGACGGTTCCTGCGGCTGACTTTGGATCGCCTGCTGCAAGCTCGTGACGGCTTGCGGCAGATGGCCTGCCGCGGTCAGGGCGCAGCCCAGCCCGTTCAGAGTTGCAAAATGACTGGGCTTGATTTGCAGCGCCTTGTTGAAACCGGCGACCGCTTCCTCCATCTGTCCCTGCTTCAAATAAAGGCTGCTAAGTGCCAGATGCGCATCAAGATAGCTTGGGCTAATCGCAATTGCACGTTGAAGTTGCACGATGGCGTCATCTTCCTGGCCGGTTTGTTCCAGTAGTACGCCGTATAAATATAGGGCGGCGGCATGGTCGGGCTCATGCAATAGTACCTGTCGATAATGGTCTGCGGCTTCCATCAAGTTGTTGGCTTGGTGTTGCCGTACTGCTTTCTGGAACAGCGCTTTATTATCGTCGTTTGCGACTGAATCTTTTAGGGGGCATTGGGCGATAGCATGGCGATAAGCATCTTCCAGATGCCGGGTATAAGCGTCCATGTCAACGAGCGGCGAATCGACAAGACCGCGCCGGATCTGTTCCACCACCGTGCCGCGCCATCCAGCGGTACTCGCCAGACGGCAAGCGAGATCGATATATTCGGCTTCGCTGTGGGCGATCGTTTCCGGCACGCCGAGGTTCATCAGAATACTGTAGGAGGTGCGCTCACTATGACGCTGGCCGCACAATGTGACCACCGGCACCCCCATGTCCAGCGCTGCCAGCGTCGTATCACCACCGCTGTAGGGGAAAGTATCGAGCGCTATATCGAGCAGTGCATAACGTGCGCGGTTAAACGTCTCATCCTTTGCCGCAGGGATGAACTTCACTCGCGCCGGATCAATTCCGGCCGCTGCAATTTGACGTAAATAGCTGGCTTTTTCATTTTCTTTCAGCGGTGAAAATGCCAGCACGGCATTTTCGACCCGCGTCATGATGGCAGCCCAAGTCTGTAGACTACGCGGGCTGAATTTCATTATGTTAGCGAATACGCCAAATACCACTGCATTTTCGGCAATGCCTAACTCGGCCCGACTTAAATGGATATCCGAGGCAGGTTCAACATGGTGAAAGGGGAAAAGACAGCCTTCCATCGGTAACAGCTTTTCGATCAAATATGCCGCATTTTCCGGCACGTCGGCATAATGGTCGGTCAGCTTGTAATCAACCGTATCCAGGCCTATGCCACCGTGAGAGCCAAGATGGGTGATCAGCACCCGTGCCGGTTTGTAGGCAAGGATCAATGCATTGGAATAGGAGGTGTGGTTGCACAGGTCGATCAATATGTCGAGATCATCTTCGGCGATCATCTTGGCGGCTTGCCGCGCGGACAGCATGTGCAAATCAACGAACTTATCACTGACCGTAACAAATTGCTTGGTGAGTGCATCTTCCTGGCTCGCCAGGGAATACAGATACAATTCAAACTGGCTGCGATCATGGCGCGTCATCACTTCGACCATAAGCTTGCCCATCACATGTACACGAAAATCCGCCGACAAATAGCCAATGCGTAATTTTGTGCTCTGCGTCCGATAGGGAGAAACCAACGGGAATTCGGAGAAATGTTGGCGTTTAACTACCTCGTTGTAGGCATGGTATAAGCGCAGCAGCTGCGCTTGCGGCAGATCGAAATACTGCGCCACTCCCAAAATATTATCCAGCACCCCGATGTCGCCATCTTTGAGTGGATGTGCCGACAAGGCTTGCAGGTAGTTTTGTTCGCGGGTGAAATCGCCCAGATAGCGACAAGCGGAAAGTCCGGCAACAAAAAACCAATCAGTTTTGTTATCCAGGCGCTCATATTTCTTGAATGCATCCAGCCATTCCTCGGTGCGGTCGAGAAATTTCAGCAGTGAACAGAGATTGTCATAAGCTTCCTCATAGTCCGGCGCAATTTTTAGCGCCGCCTGGAAGTGCTCCACCGCCAAACTGAACCGTTTCTGTTTTTTAAGTATCAGGCCTAAATTGAATTGCGCCTGTGGCAGCCGGGAATTGCTTGCCAATGCACGGCTGTATGATTGCCGAGCATCCTCCAGGCGTTCCAGGTTTTGAAAGATATTGCCCATATTGTTGTGTGCTTCGGCAAAACCGGGATTGATTTCGATGGCGCGCTGATAACTGGCAATTGCCGCATCGGTTTGATTCAGGAATTGCAATGCCAATGCCAAGTTGTAATGGCATTGTGGGTGCCTGGGCTGAAGCGCCAGAACTTGTCGGTAGACCATCATGGCGTCCACTAACCGTCCTGCTTGATGATGCTGCACTGCCTGTTGAAACAATTGGTCGGAATTATTCATGGATTATTAATTACAATTGTTATCAGAAGGTGGGCTTAATAGTCGAGCATTTAATGCCGCTGCAAAAAATTGCTCCATCTGACGCAATGGCGTCTCCACCGCAAAGATGGCGTCGCTACTTGTAGTTATTTGTTGCACAACGTGCTGATGCCAAGCCCTGTCTGTGCCGAGTCTGGTTGCTATCTCTATATAATCTTTGTGATCGCGCGCGATCAGCTCATTCAAGCCCATGCACTTCAACATACCGTAACTTTGCCGCCCGCGCATGAATTTGCCTGGCATCGTTACCACTGGTAAACCGCAGGCCAGCGCATCCAGGGTTGTATTGCCGCCGGACCAATGCAGGGTATCGAGCATTACGTCGCACAGCATATTGACCCGCAAATAATTTTCATGATCCATGCGTGGTAAAATTTTAATTTGGCCGCTTTTCTCCATCCCGCTTTCATCCAATGCACTTTCAAGCCGCTTCATAAAAACACGGGTAATTGAAATATCAGTGGCCTGAAAAAATATCAGCACAGCATTTTTATTCCGTGCCAGAATTTCCAGCATCAGCCTATCGTTATCGGGATGAATTTTATATAACGATTGCGGGCAAAGATAAAGAACACGCTCCTCTGGCAATGAAAAGTCTGAGCGCTCGGCAGGAGAAGGAAGTGCCGGTTTTAAATAGCACGTTCCGATTCCCTCCAGCAATATCAATTGCTCACTATAGTGATCCTGCGCGTTTTCTGGCTCCATTAATGCACTGGAAAAGAAATAATCCATATTGGCATGACCAGTGGTTACCGGATGTCCCCAGGCAGCACATTGTATTGGCGCCAAGCGCATGGCAGCCAATACGAATGCCCCCGGGTCCATACCAATTTCCGGATAAATCAAAATATCCAGCTGGTCTTTCTTGACCTGTCTGCCAATATAATCAACGTCGCCAACAAGATGTTTATAGCTGTCAGAAGCATTGGTAAACTCTTGAGTTACTTGATCCTGCATATGCCCAATGTAATAGCAATAGATTTCAAACATTCGCCGGTCAAGAGAAGTAACCCAGCTTTTAAAATACGATCCTACGGTGCAATCGCGCATAAAACTCGACACAAAGCCAATGCGCAAACGTCGTTGGCTGGCTGTGGGATCCTGCTTTATGGGCTGCATTAAATCCGGCGCTGCAACCTGAAGAATATCTGCCACAAAATGTGCATATTCCACTTGCAACAACTTGTCATCTTGACCTTGATAAGCCAAATAAAAATTTGTCCAGCTCAATCCCGACAATAATTCTTTCGATTCTATTTCAAGGAAATTTTCGGTGTTATCACGTAAAGTCTTCAGACCCTCAGTGTAACGTTTGCGTACCGCGAACAATTCTGCGGCATTGGAATAAATCGCGGGCAACATCAGATGAGCGCCAATGAATGCCTTCAAGCCATTAGGCTTTAATGACAAGGCATGCTGATAAACGGATGCTGCTTCGGCATGTTTGCTCTGTTCTTTTAAAGAATAAGCCAAGTTGTTTAGCACTTGAATATTATCTGGATCGAGAAAAAGCGCTCGGCGTAATACTTTCTCGGCCTCTTCCATCTTCAACTGCACAAGAAGGGCATGCCCCAAGCCAAAATGGGCATAAATATTATCCGGCTGAAGTTCAATGGATTTACGGTAACAGCTCTCAGCCTCTTTCATTCTTGCTTGTGATTGATATGCGCTGCCCAAATTGTTGTAAGCGAGTACGTAGTCCGGTTTTAACCGAACTGCTTCGAGAAAAGCAACCGTTGCCTCGTCAATTTTCCCCTGCAAATTAAGTACATTTCCCAAGTTATTCCAGGCCTGGGGGAAATCGGGAAGAAATTTTAACGCTAAATTAAAATTGGCAGCCGCCTCATCGAGACTCCCCTTTATTTGATATAACGTACCTAACTGATTATATGCTTGTGCAAAATTTGGATTCAGTTCAAGTGCTTTACAAAAATATCCTGCTGCTTCGTCAAGCTTCCCTTGCGCCTGCGAAACTAAACCCAAAGCAAACCAATAATGTGGCTGCTTTGAATCAGCCTGTATTGCCTGGTTAAAATAATTTGCTGCTTGTTCGAAATTTTTTGAACCAAAAGTCTTTAATCCCATCTGATACAAAGCCTCTGGGAGAATAGAAGCGCCAGTAGGAATTGGCTGATTTTCATTTTGCATTTTTGATGCCTTAATCTGACGCGAATCCTGAATTCAAAGTGCAACATCTCACTGCTTTCTCAAACAATTGCCTTCACTATTTATCTGACTAGGAGAAAGTGTGAGTTATTGAGTATGAATACTCAAATCTCCGGATAGCAGTGATTGCGTATATAATTTGCAGCGAGCGCGAACAAGGGAAAGAAAGTGAAACAGTCTTTTGCAAGCTAAAACGAGACGCGCCTCAGCCATGACTAGAGCAGACATTAACGCAATGCCAAATGCCAAAAACCAAGAACACAGTATAGCAAAAAAGCTGTCCCGTCAGATTCCACAGCTATCTTTGATTTATTTGAGTGCCCCAAAAATAGTACCTGTTCTTACACCAAGAACATACGGCAAGTCGCATTCATTTCTGTCGGCCATGGATTCGTTGCTATAAAAAATTTGCGCGTTTCTTGCCAAAAATACGGCCAGAAATTAGCTTTCAAAAACTCCGTAATTTTGAACATAAAGTCGTCATCCAAGTTTCAACGAAGCCAATCTCAGACCTTTTAATTTAATTAAACTTATCGAAGAGTCCAAATGAATCAACCAAACAATATTGATCCTGCAGAATTAAATGTCCAGCCTATCGCTAACATTTATCAAGAAGGGCAGATCATAAAAGCTCAGATAAGACTTCAAATTCTGGACATATGTGTTTTTGATCCTGTAATGCGCTTGTTCATTCGTCATGAGGGGACTGACACCTATTTGGTGGCTTCTGATACGCATCAAGGTGGAATATTTCTGCCTTGGTTGCCACGCGGCGAGTTCTTCTTCAACTTTGAATGGCCAGTATCACTTCCTCCGGGCAGTTATGAACTTGGAGTTTCATGGGGAACGGTAAGCAAGGTTCGTACGCCGGATTCATTACAATTGTTTTCCATTCACGGGACTGAGTCCGCACAGCAGGTATTGTTGGGAACATGGAGTATTAACCCGGAAACGGACACTCTTTTAAATCAACTGTCATGGCGTCAAGGCATGACTAATTGGTTTCATCGTCATTTTTGTCATGCCGCAAAAGTCATTGGCGAGCTTTGTCTCGTTAATTCTGAAAAGCTACATGGCAGAATTCTGGATATCGGTGCGGGCGAAGGAATTACTGACTTGAGCATTGTTCTGCGCTATCAGCCGCAAGAACTCGTCGCCCTGGATATTGTGGATTACATAAAAGAATTACCTAGAGTTGCACGGGAAAATGGATTGCCTTTGCACAAAATGCCTGACAACTTTACTTTTTTACAGCATAGCTGCGAGGAAATCCCCTATGCCGATGAGAGTTTTGACGTGGTGATCTCTTGGGGCTCGCTTGAACATATTGCAGGGGGATATCGAAAAACGTTGGATGAAGTTTATCGGGTGTTGAAACCGGGCGGATTGTTTTTCGTCGCCCCTGGCTTGTACTATTCGGCAATAGGAAGCCACTTGGGCGAATTCGATCCAACGCCTCATCTACATTTGCGCATTCCAGAGGCTGATTTGAAGGAAATGGTAATGACCACAAAACCTACGATAATGGATCGTTCCGGTTTTAATGTCACCAATGAAGATTATTGGCGTTTCTATAAAGAACTTAATCCTATTCGCCTGGCTGATTTTGAAAAAGAATTGCGTAGCTATGGATACATATTACTCCGCGCAGCAATCAGAACCAGCGAAATAGTTGAGTATGATGCGGCATTACAACCATATAGTATTCTGGACTTGGCTGTAGAAGAGCCCTACATAACAGTTCAAAAACCGGAAAAAAATCTTAATTCTTAAAAAATAGCATCCAAAAAAATTGATTCGAGGATATTGCAAGTTTGCACAAAATAATCAACGATGATCAACAAGTTTAAGCGCGACGTCACTTATCGCTACACCCACTTTTTGCTGCGTAGCAGGCAGCTGCCACTGCAGCGTCAAACGCGACATCTGCCTTTTTTGAGACGCGGGAAAAAGGCAACGCGCCCTGTTTTGCTCAGTTGTCTGGAGTACGCAAGACAGCTTTTCGCCATTCTCCAGCAATAGCTCGGCTGATGCTCTGGTTTGCTGCGGCCAACTCCCGGTTACAACAAGTTCAGTCGGCGCCGTCAAATAGCGCATTTCCCATTGCGGTGAAATCAAACCAATGTGCTCACCTTCGCCCGTCAGGTGCAGCTCTCCATAACCGTTTATCAGATGTGTTCCTGCTGCCGGGGTCCAGCCATCACTGCTTTTCACCAAAGTATTGCCAAACGGGTAAAACAGGCTGCCGACCGGCCACGCTTGCATTGCGCGCAGCCACCAGACGAACTGGTACTCATAGGCCGAGCCTTCCATCACATCATAGGCCTTGAAGTTATTTGGGTGCACCATGCGATCACCCACGTAACTGCCCCACATCGGTGACAGGAAATGCGCACCGCCGTTTATTAGCGCCTGCATGGTGGCATATGATTCAACGTGATCCGGCAATTTTTCTGGAAACGCGATCGTGGCGGGATGGAATTCCACCACACCCCATTCAGGATCGACGCGCCGAATGTTGTCGATCAGGCTGCTACCGCTGCGCGGCTTGCCTTCATTGCGGCTGCCTGGGCCATACAAAATTACACCCAAATGGCCTTGGCGTGGCTTTGCACCTTCTATCGACACCCCAGCCTGGTCGTTCCAGCCATTGGCACGATCGGTGATGCTTACTGCGACATCCGCCTGAATAAAAGTTTGGCTGGTATAAATGCGCTCTGACGATAAACCCGCTTCTACTGTCCAGGCAGCGAGGTCATCATAATGGCGTGCCACCAAATGGCGCCTGAATTGCGTCCATAATTGCTGCCATTGATCGCCGTAATCGATGGATTTGCGTGGTGGTTCAACGGCGCCAACGTCCTTCCATGATTGCTTGGCAAGACGGTTTACGTCGGCCAAGGTCAATCCGGGTTCGTGTCGCGAAAAAGCGAGTTCGCCGCCATTTGCATACGGGCCGAGGTGGAACAACCATTCGCGGTATTGGCGCAATGTGTCCGGATTGTAGTCGTACCATTGGGTCAGATAGAACCACGGATTGATATACTCATCCGGGTCGAGGTTGATCATCACATAACTGGTGGGATGCGTCTGGTTGAATTTGACAATCTCGCGCACAGCAGCTTGCAGGTTACGCTTCTTGTAATCGAGAAAGCGGCGGTTGTAGCGGTTCAGACTCATCATGCGTGCCAATTCCGGGCTGTCGGTGGCACCAGCCAAATTTTTCAGAGCGTCGTCTGGCTCAGATTTGCCGAACTGGTTCCATTGCACGGTACGTTCGTCTTGCTCCAGCATATCGACAATATCCAGATCCGGCGCAGCGAACTTTGAATCGGCCCAGACGCCGCCATCCAGCGTAATCATCGACGGCGCGCGGAAACGTAGCGCAGTATCGAGTAATTCACTCAACGATTCACCGCTCATACCTTTGCCATTACGATTGCGCAGGTGCTCAGGGAAATTGGGGTCAAATATATAATCGGCCTGCTTACCCTTGGTGGTACGCATGTATTCAACTCGACCTCGGAAACCGATTTCTACACAGCCGCCTTGTGACATATCGCGTAATTCCTGCAACTGGCGAAAATTATCGCGAAAATCTACCGCCCCGCCGGGATAAAATACGCGCAATTTCTCGCCAGAACAGGCTTGCCTTGTGTCTGGATTCTTGTCGAGCACCAACGGCCCGGGCAATATCGCAGTATTACCTGCATTATCTTCCACTCGCACCTGTAATCGCTGCAAGCCGGACGGTATGGCGACGAAGGGCACAGTCAGGCCATACAGATCACCCTCCCGAAGCGGCGCATCGCCCGCCTTGTCACGGTTAAAACGGGGGTCTGAAAAAGCCGATAGCAACTGCACTTTTTTTGTCAGCGTCATTTTTCCGAGAGGCGTACCCGTTTCAGTTTCCGCATATGCAGCCCGAATGCCTTGCTCATCGGCCAACCAGGCGCGCAGTTCTATTGCGCCGGGCGACATCATTTTGTCATGTTGCGCCAATATCTTGCCAAACGGCAGATCATTGATCACCTGCGGCCCGACGATTTCGCTGTTATGTCCTTTTCCATCTTCGAACAAAATTCGAAGGCGATAGCTGCCCCGCGGCAACTTATGCATTGGCAGCACCCCCTCGAAACCGCTGGTTGCTGCCTGCAGCCAAGCTGGAAAAATCTTGGCAACGTCATCGCGATGATTGCTGGCTAACAAAACCAGCATCTCTTTATCCTGCGCCAATACCCGTACTTTCACCGGCACCTGCCCAGCCACCACCCAACCACTAATCAAATTGCGGCCATCCGCCTTGATCGGCTCGGTTACATCTAATACCCCAAATGGCTTTGAAAGATCAACGAGCACCCGTCCGGCGTTAAATACCTTGCCAATGCTATTCACTGCCTGTACTTCCAACATTGAGGTATACGGCGGAATGACGCCGCGTGCAAATGTAAAGGCATATCCGGAAGCGGACGGGAATTTGCATTGCGGAAAGGCTGACGTCACATCGGCTCTGGCGATGCTAGGCTTGATACTGGCGAGCAACTTGCCATTCGCCCACATTTCAACACGGCTTATTCCGGCGGCATCAGCTACCCAACCCTCAATATTAATGCTGGCTTGGCCGGTAGTATCGATTATTTTAGGCGTATCCACCGAGCCACGCGCCTCGCAGACGGGTGATCCCACCGCCATTTTTATTTGCGGCCAAACAAGACTGGTGGTGCCTCCGGCAATAGCAACAACTGACACAGTTACAATTACAGTTAGTAGCAATTTTTTATTAAGGTAGTTAATCATTACATGGCGTTTGTTAATGGTATAACTTCAAAGGGGCACTGGAACGAATATTCAGTGACGGATATTGAGGAAAATACATTCCACAAACCAACAGTAAATGATCGAAATGCCGGAGATATATATTGCAGCCACTTATTTCAAATAATACCATTTACGGTTCATAAATAATGTTTGCATGAGATTGCCCATTACGGCAGTATTCAACAGCTAATTGATAGGGCGACTTCAAGTCCCAAGTATAAAAACGCAGCCCTACGAGCAGCAGCAGACGGGCGATCAGGACGAGACTTAGCCATCGCTGTTTACCGCCCCGCGAATTGTAGGAGTTTGACCGACCGGAGTATTTCTGTTAAATTTGACAAATGGATAGCAATGAATTTAAACAATGGCTTGTTAAGCAAGGTGCTGAATTTCAGCCAGGCCAGGGGACTCACATCAAGGTGTTTCTTAATGGCCGCCAATCGGTTCTGCCGATGCATGGCACGGAACTGAAAATCGGTTCTATCGACTACATTAAAAAACAGCTAGGGTTGAATTAGGGGGCTTGCGATGTTTGAATATCCAGTAGAGTTGATATCTGCCAAGGAAGGCGGATTTATCGTAACTTTTCCCGATGTACCAGAAGCAATTACCCAAGGTGACGATAAGGACGAAGCAATGCAGTATGCCAGTGAGGCGCTGGAAACCGCACTTGGTTTCTATATCGGGGATCGTCGCCAACTGCCCTTGCCCTCTGTTGCAGCGGGACGCCCCACCGTTACGCCCGATGCAATAGTAATTGCCAAAATGATTGCGAACTGGCTATCTTTAAAAAAATAGCCGAGGACTGTATTAAACAAAAAAATTATTGGATATGACGAATTAGATTCAACAATCCAATTTCTCTGTTGTTCGCATAGTATTACTTCTCCGTTTTTCTGACATAACTTCAATCACAAACCTTATTTAACCTGCCACGCGCAACACAAGTCCCTTGAGATATGCGCCTTCCGGGAAATTCAATAATATCGGGTGATCCGGCGCGGCATGCAGTTTGTGTATGATGTGCGCATCCACTCCTGCGTCCAAGGCGGCACCGGCAATAATTTTCTGGAACAGGTCATCGTTTATGCCGCCGGAACAAGAATAGGTGGCGAGCATTCCTCCCGGCCTGAGCAGCTTGAAACCTAACAGGTTAATATCCTTGTAGCCGCGCGCAGCTTTTTCGGCAAAGGCAGCGGTAGGCGCAAATTTGGGTGGGTCAAGGATGATCAGGTCAAATTTGCGATTCTGATCACGCAGCTTTCGCAGTGCCAGGAATACGTCGATGCATTGCCATTCAGCGCGGCTGGCATCCAGTCCATTAAGTTCCACATTGCGCAGCGCAAGTTGCAGGGCTTCATTTGAAGAATCAATTGATAGAACTGATTTCGCGCCGCCACGCAGTGCATACAGCGAGAAGCCGCCGCTGTAGCAAAAGCAATTCAGAACATCCTTGTCTTGCGCCAAGATTCCAATCAGTTCACGGTTATCACGCTGGTCGAGATAAAAGCCCGTCTTTTGCCCGTGTGCCACATCCACGGCAAAGTGCAGCCCGTGTTCAACAATGGTTAAAGATTCGGGCAAGTTGCCACGTAGTACGTTATTGCGTTCCGGCAAGCCTTCTAATGCACGTGAGTCAGAATCGGAACGCTCGTAAATACAAACTGGATTACACATCTCTTGCAGTATGTCGGCGCAAGTGTCGCGCCAGCGTTCCGCTCCCGCACTGCCAATCTGCATAACCAGCACATCGCCATATTGATCTACTATCAGACCGGGCAGGCCATCGGATTCACCATGAATCAGGCGCATGCCAGTGCTGTGTTGCGCCAATTTAAGATCTTTGCGCAATGCCAGAGCTTGAATGATTTTCTTACGGAAAAAATCTGCATCAATGCTTTGCTCCGCGTGCCATGACCACACTCGCGCAGCAATTTGTGAGTGTGCATTGTATGCGGCATGAGCGAGGAAAGTACCTTGTGTTGAGTTTATCTGTACCGTGTCACCATCAATAGGCGAGCCTTCCACACATTTAATTGCCCCGGAGAATATCCAGGGGTGCCGACGCAGAAGGGATTTTTCCCTCCCCTCTTTAAGAATAATTTTATTCATGGGGTTTTCTTTTTGGCCCGCGGATGCGCTGCATCGTAAATTTTACTGAGGTATTGGAAATCAAGATGGGTGTAAACCTGCGTAGTAGAAATGCTGGTATGGCCGAGCATTTCTTGCACTGCCCGTAAATCTCCACTGGATTGCAGCACATGTGAGGCGAACGAATGGCGCAACAAGTGTGGGTGAACACCGCTGGTAACGCCCTGTTTGATGCCCCAGCCTGACATGCGTAATTGCACCGCGCGCGCACCAATGCGGCTACCATTGCGATTAACGAACAAAGCCGTTTCATCTTGTTTGGCCAATTGTCCGCGCAGCGCCAGCCAAGCTTGCAGCGCGGCGATCGCATAGCTGCCCAGCGGTACGATGCGTGTCTTAGCACCTTTACCTATAACGCGCACAGATGCATCTGCAAAATCAAGCGCAACAGGATCGAGGCTGACCAACTCTGCCAAGCGCAGACCGGAAGAATAAAATAACTCAAACATCGCTTTGTCGCGCACCGCGAGAATGTCGCCTGCTGTGGGTAATTCCATCATGCGCACAGCTTCGTCCGGGGAAAGTGCATGCGGCAGATTGCGCGCCGATTTGGGCGCTCGCAGCCCGATGCACGGATTATCTTTAAACTGGTGGTCGCGTATTAAATATGAGTAAAAACTACGCCAAGCCGACAGCATGCGCGCCAAACTCTTGCCACCCAAACCACCACCATGCAATTGGGCTATGAAACGGCGAATTTGATGGTTTTTTAGTTCGTTTAGTGGTGTAACACCAGCAAGCTTAAACAAACGGCAAATATCGCGGGAGTAATTTTCCGCAGTAAGAGGCGAGTAACGGCGCTCGTTGCGCAGATGATCAAGAAATCCATGCAGTGCATCTTGATTGAGAGCGGATGCCTGCTGCGCGGTGCTGCTTGACATCGTTTTATAGAGCGGGGCGTAGCGCGCTGCTCACAATTTCCGCAATACGTTGCAGGAACAGCGTACCCATGTCGGGATAGAAACGTTGCGCATCCTCACTAGCCAATATTAACAGGCCGATAGATTGTTCGTCCGCGCGCAACGGTAAATAAGCAAACGAATGCAAATGAACCGCGCTTTCGCCAAACCAGGCCAAAGTATCATGAAGAGCGTGATGAACACAGACGGGTTGCAATTGTTGATCAGCGAAGGCCAACACTTCCAAGCTGGGCGGCAATCCTTTCCAGATATGCAACACAACATGCGGCACGGCAAAAATTTCTCGCAAATTCTGCGTAATGACATTCTGCAAACTCATCAGGTCACGCACGCCAAATAACGCCAGGGTGAATTGATGCACTTTTTGCTGTAATGCGTCGTTGTCCTGAGCAAACGCTACCATCTCGTGCAGCTTTTTTTCCAGGATTTTGTTTTGCTCACGCAAAGTCAGTAACTGTCGCTCATTTAATGAAATGGTGCGTCCGCTGTAAGGATGAGGGATAGTAACGTCCGCTAACATAGCGGCATGCTCTTCAAAGAACTGTGGATTATTTTGTAAATATAGTGCGATCTCTGCGGATTTCATGTCGTCCTCTTATAAATTTATTTCGCCTTCAAATACAGCAATCGCTGGTCCGGTCATAAATACCGGTGTGTCGTTTCCGGCCCAAGCTATGTTCAGCACCCCACCGTGCGTGGCAACATTCACGCGCTCGTCTAACAAGTTGCGACGGATGCCGGTTACCACTGCGGCGCACGCGCCAGTGCCGCAGGACAGGGTTTCACCAGCGCCGCGTTCATACACTCGCAATTTGATGTGATTCCGATCCACTATCTGCATGAAGCCTGCATTCACTCGTTGCGAAAAACGCGGGTGATGTTCAATGAGCGGCCCCTGCATGGCGACTGGTGCATGTTCCACGTCATTCACCACCTGTACCGCATGCGGATTACCCATCGATAGTGCCGTAATTTGCACTGTCTCGCCAGCCACTTCTAGCGTTTGGATAACAGCATCGCTACTACCGAGGAACGGGATGCGTGCCGCCTCGAAAATCGGCGCGCCCATGTTTACAGTTACTTGACCATTGTCCTCTAGGCGCGGCGCAATCAGACCACTTTTTGTTTCTACAACGATTTCACGCTTGAGTGTCAGTTTTTGATCGTGCACAAAGCGCATAAAACAGCGCGCGCCGTTACCGCATTGCTCCACCTCGTCGCCATCAGCATTGAAGATGCGATAACGAAAATCCGCATCGGGGTGCTGTGCAACTTCTACTAGCAGAATTTGATCGCAGCCCACGCCAAAGTGCCGGTCAGCCAACAGGCGCAACTGCTCCGGTGAAAGCTGAATACGCTGGTGCACCCCATTAAAGACTACGAAATCATTACCGGCACCGTGCATCTTGGTAAATTTTAATCTCATCTCTTCATCTCTGATAATCCCAAATACCTAAAGCAGTCCATTGTATGGTGGTTTGTCATGCCAGTTACATGCATCCCATAGCAAAGATTTTTTATGCGCGTCATGTCAGGCAATTCGAATAGTGCACGATCATAATGCAGCAACACACCTCACGCTTCATCATCATGACAAGCCCGGCACAGTTTGCCCGCATAGGCTTGGGTATTTTTTACTAAATAAATTTTATTAGCAAATGTGTCGCCAGGATCAGCATCAGCACTGCAAAAAGTTTGCGCAATAGCCCGATCTTCATGCGATGTGCTGCTTTTGCGCCCAGCGGCGCGGTAATAACGCTGGCCAGCGTGACCCACAACAATGCCGGTAGATACACGAAACCCAGATTAGGTGAGGGTAGCATATGGAACCCAAGGCCCGTAACAATATAGCCTATTGTGCCACCTACGGCGACCGGAAAGCCGATCGCAGCAGAGGTACCAATTGCATTGCGTAGCGGCACGTTGCACCAAATTAGAAATGGGACTACAACCGTGCCGCCGCCAATGGATACTAAGCTGCTGATCCAGCCTGTGAACGTGCCTGTCAGCGTCATGCCGGCCATACCGGGCAATTGGCGTGTGGCTTGCGGCCGCAATTCAAACAGAATTTGAATTGCGGCACAATACACAAACAAAGCAAAAAATATTCCTAGTCCACGTGGCGAAACAGATGCGGCGCATAGCGCGCCCAGTGCTGTTCCGAACAAAATGCCGGGAGTTATAGTGCGAACCACGGCCCAGTTCACCGCACCATGCTGGTTGTGTTTACGCATACTGGCGAGCGACGTGAACAGAATGGTTGCCATAGAGGTACCGAGCGCCAGATGCATGATATACGGGGCGGGGAAGAGCTGCATTTTGAACAGCATCAGCAACACTGGCACCAGAATGGTTCCGCCACCAATGCCGAACATTCCACTAAAGAGTCCAACCAATGCACCCAACGCAAGATAGGCGAACGCCCATTCCATATTAATCGCGTACCAGATGTTTCAGAATGAAGTTCCACTCGGCGGGATCAAGCGGTGTGATGGACAATCGGTTGCCGCGTTGCAAAATACGCATACCTTCCAATTGTGGATGGCGGCGCAGCTCTGCCAATGAAATGTGTTCGATTGTTTTTACCCATTGCACATCTACATTAAGCCACCGCGGCGTTTCCTGCGTGGCTTTGGGATCGAAATATTTGCTATTGCGTTCGAACTGAGTGGCGTCGGGATAGGCAGTGCTGGAAACGCGCGCGATGCCCGCGATGCCTGGCACAGCACAGTTGGAATGATAGAAAAGCACCGCATCGCCTTTGCACATCTGATCGCGCATGAAGTTACGCGCCTGATAGTTACGAACACCGTACCATGCCACGGTTTGGTTGGGCAGGTTAGCGAGGTCATTTATGCTGACGTCGCTCGGTTCAGATTTCATTAGCCAATAGCGCACGTTATTCCATTTAAAATTTTAATAAAGTGAATCGATCTGTGAGAACACTCTTGAGGAAGCGATAGCTTGATAAAAATCTAGGGGCAGCATTCACCGTTACGTCATTACCATTATTGAGATTGGAATCTTGGATTGGGTAAAAGGCAGAGTCACCACGGCCGCTAGTTAAGCTTGCACGTAACGCGCCATGCATGGCGCACCGATAAAAAAATGCGGCGTAAAGCCGCATTTTAAATAAAAATCCCCCGCCTGTGCCGTTGACCCAATATCTTGAACCTGGGTTCAAGAGAGCCGGTTCCCTGTTACATCAGGTACATCCGCAAGGGATGCGCACAACAGTAACATCAAGGGTCGCGACTTAAGCAGAGCTTATTGGTTCAAAGAATTATGAGCCTGACGAACACCGCAGGGGAAACCTAAAACAACTCATCTTGTTCCGCAAGTACCGCGTCGATTGTTGCCTCCATAGAATTCATTCTACGCTTAAATTGACTCACATCAAAACCTGTGCCGATACGTGTAGTTAATAGTTCATGAGCAATATTCAAGGCAGACATGATTGCGATGCGCTCAATCGTGACAACCTTGCCGATATCGCGAATCTCGTGCATTTTTTTATCAAGATACGCGACCGCATCAAGCAGTTCTGGGCGTTCCTCCTCCGAACAGACGACGCGGAATTCCCGTTCGAGGATTGTGACATCAAGCGTTTTTGCACTTTCTCTGCTCATGTTCATTCTTCAGGTAATTGCGCCAGCAGCCGTTCCAAACGCACCTTGACAGCGTCAATCTTGTCGTGGCTTTGACGACCTTGACTCAGCGCTTGAGCCAGCTCTTGACGCAGGTGATGGTTTTCTTCGCGCAGATGTTTAGTCAAATGCACCAATCGAGCCAACTTGCTTTCCAATGCGTCTAATTCTGCTTGCATGAAGCGAACTATAGTTTAAAGAAACCTGACCCGTCAAATGAGTAACCAAAATAATTTTTTGTTGTGCCGCCAACGGCCTGTTTAATACGCATGTTTCATGGAAGCAATCCGGAGCTTGAGTCAGTTTGACGGGTCAGTTTAGATTACACAATTGAACCACCAAAAAATTTGCGCAACCTCTATCGCCACCTTTCAACTTGTAGTTTCCTTCATGTGTAGGGGGTGACTGCAAGTGCAGCAGTTATGCATCGCTTCTCAGCACAACCTATTACTCTCTCCCCACCGCTTCACTAACATATGTTCAACACCCAGGTGATCAAGTATCTTTGCCACCACAAAATCTACCAAGTCTTGCACACTTTGCGGATGATAGTAAAAGCCCGGATTGGGCGGCAGGATGACCGCACCGGCATGGCTCAGCTTGAGCATATTCTCCAGATGGATGGCGGAAAACGGTGATTCGCGCGGCACTAAAATCAGGGGGCGCTTCTCTTTGAGCATGACATCGGCTGCACGGGTGATAAGATCGTCGCTTAACCCCACCGCCACCGCCGCCAGTGTACCCATAGTGCAGGGGCAAATTACCATCGCGTCCCCAGGATTAGAACCTGAAGCCATCGGTGAGAACCAGTCATCACGCCCAAAAATGCGCAGTTCGCCGCTCACTTTGCCGAGTCGTTCCGCCAAAATTTTTTCCGCATCTTGCGGACGATTGGGTAACACGAAATCCAGCTCTTGTTTGGCGACAATTTGTGCCGCTTGCGAATAAACTAAATGAACGCGCTGACCACTTTGGAGCAAGCACTCAAGCAGTCGCATGGCGTAAGGCAACCCGGATGCACCGGTTAGGGCGAGTACGATAGTTTTCATGTGATTTTCAACCAGTCAGTTTTGGTGCTTCTAACTCAGTGTTTGGTGCATCCAGGTAGTGTGTCGCGATCAAACCATTTACTGCACCAAACAGCAGTGCTGCCGTGGCAAAAATAGGGATCAGATACACCAGCCCGGCGTGCGGAATAAGCCAGAAATACACCAACAATAATTGGCCCGCAATGTGTGCAAATGCCCCGAAGATACTGTGGGTGACCGGGCCAAACCAGCGCGCTGGCAAATGCTGGCTGACGGCCAGTATGGTGATGCTGCATAGCGCACCGCTTAAGCTGAGAAAAAATCCCGGCGTAAGAAAACTTCCCATAAGCAAGCTGCCCGCCAGCACTCGCAACAGCGATACCCATGCTGCCATGCGCCAACCGTAGCGTATAAGCACGATGAGAGTAACAATGTTAGCCAAACCAGGTTTTACGCCGGGCAATGGCGAGGGAATGACTGCTTCCAGCATTGACAGGCCAAGCGCCAATGCCGCCATACGCGCAATGTGGTGATCCGCTGCGGTAGTTGCAAGTTTAATAGTTAAGGCTGTCATAACGCTTGCCCCTGCCACTCAATTCAACGCTGACCTGGTTGGGCAGGCAGATGGCAATTTCGCCAGCCTGCTTCAGCCAGCCCTGATGCACGCAATATTGGCGCGGGCTGGGATCGGCAGTGATGCGTACCTGCCGGTCGTGTATGGCAATTCGGCTAATGCCGAGCGGGCCAGGCACAGAAATAACTTGGTTACGGGATAGCGGGACTTCACTGAATATTTTGCCGCCGCTGCGAATGATCGCCTTATCCGCTACGCCGCCTTGCCATAGTGTGACGGTGATCCATGTAATGCTAAGCACACCGAGCAACAGCACCATCCAATCGCCAATCTTTATGGATGATAATGGCAACATGATTATTGATCGTGAATAGCAATACTAAGCAACATTCCATCATTCCTGCACTGAAGGGCATCCAGTGGACATAAAACAAAGTTGCTCTGAAAAGCCCGGATTTGCTCCTGCATGGATATGACGGTTACTGTAATGAAATTTGTCATACATTATACAAAAATCAATATGTGTTACCGAGTTCGCGGTGACGCAGCAGTACTTGCTGTTGCAACTTAAAACAACTCGCAAGTTTTTCCACCAAGTACACCGAGCGATGTTGACCACCTGTGCAACCGAGGGCGACGGTGAGATAGCTACGGTTATCAGCGATGAAGCAGGGCAGCCACCGATCGACAAAACTGCGAATGTCTTCGCACATTTCTTGTACATTTTGGTTGTGTTCGAGAAACTCAATTACCGCCGCATCGCGTCCAGTTAGTGGTCGAAGCACGGGATCGTAATGTGGATTGGGTAGGCAGCGCACGTCGAACACAAAGTCGGCATCAAACGGAATGCCATTCTTAAAACCGAACGATTGGAACAGCAAGGTAATGCGCGCTCGATCAACACCCTTAAAATCTTTGACCCAGGCACGCAAGGCATTGGCGCCGAGCTCGCTAGTATCAATACGATGGCCGATGTTACTAATCTCGGCCAGCATTTCGCGCTCGAGCTGCACGCATTCAGGCAAGGTAAGCCCTTCATTGGTCTGACCCGGAGGTAGAGCATTCCGCAGCGGATGGCGACGACGCGATTCTGAAAAACGTTTCACCAGCGTGTCGGTCTGCGCATCAAGGAAGAGCAAGTGCACATCTATACCCTGTTGCTTAAGTTGTTCAATATAGTGCGGTAGTTGTTTCACGCTGTCGCCGCTACGTACGTCTATGCTGACAGCAATGCGCGTGTTACCGGTCTGATGCAGATTTTCCATAAGGACGGGCAACAATGCAGAGGGCAGGTTGTCCACACAATAGTAGCCGCTGTCTTCCAGCGCCTTAAGTGCCACGCTTTTTCCTGAGCCGGAGAGGCCGCTGATCAGAAATAATTGCATGAGTTATTGCTCCTGCATCTGCTGCTCGTGACGACTGAGAAATTCTTGCATGCTATCGATACCGCGTTGCTGTAGCACAAAATTGCGTGCTGCCGCTTCTACCAACACCGCAAGGTTGCGCCCGGCCATGACCGGGATGCTCACTGTGCTAATCTTCACTCCTAGGATTTCCTGATGACTAGCCGCTAGCGGCAAGCGTTCCAGATGGGAAAGGTCGCCGCGCAGAGGACGCTGCAGGTGTACGATAAGCTTTAAACTTTTTTTGCGTCGCACCGCTGTCTCGCCAAACATGGTGCGAATATTAAGCACACCCAACCCTCGTACTTCGAGGAAGTCACGCAACAGTTCCGGGCAACGCCCTTCCAGCGTTTCCGGAGAAATACGGTGCAGCTCGGTAATATCATCTGCCACTAAGCCATTGCCGCGCGTAATAAGTTCCAATCCCAGTTCACTCTTGCCTATTCCGCTATCACCCGTGACCAGCACCCCCACCCCCAGCACATCGAGAAACACGCCATGGCGCGTGGTCGACTCCGCCAGCGCTTTGACAATATAATGACGCACCAACCACATCAAGTGCACGCTGGGCAGAGGGGATCGGAACAGCGGTGTATGTGTGCGGTTAGCGTAAACGATCAATTCCTGCGGGATCTTCTCCGTACCGGCCACGATCAGGCATAGCGTACCTCCACGTTCAAGTTGCGTCAGCGCCTCTGTGACCGCGGTGGACGAAAGCCCTTGAAGATGGTCGACTTCGATTTCACTCAATACCTGCACCCAATTCGGATGGATCAAATTGAGGTGGCCAATCAAACCTTTGTTAGAGACACTGACTAAATCACTATCAAGTATTTTCGCAGCACCATTCGCTCCGGCTACCCAGCTCAATGCCAGCTGCTCCTGTTTGTCCTCGAACAGCTGTTGGATATTGACCTGTGCCATTCTGTTATATCGCCCAGTTAGTAAACAATTGATGAATTACCGCTATGTCATTGCTATTCTGTATTTGTTCGCGGAAGGTTTTATCGCTGAACATTTGCGCCAGTTCGCCAAGTAGTTGCAGGTGCAGATCGGTTGCCCGCTCCGGCACCAGCAACACGAAAATCAGGTTAACCGGTTGGCCATCCGGCGCGTCGAACGGAATCAATGCTTGTGTCTTGACGAAAGCGGCGGTCGCATCTCGCAGGCCTTTGATGCGGCCGTGCGGGATAGCCACGCTGTGTCCCAGGCCAGTTGAGCCGAGCTTCTCGCGCGCAAACAGACTATCGAATACTTGGCTACGTGCGATTTTCTGAGTGTTTTCAAATAACACCCCCACTCTTTCGAAAACCCGCTTTTTACTGGTGGAATCGGCATCCAATATGACGTTCTCAAAAGGCAAGACTTTGCTGATCAGGTTCATATAAGCGCTTCAAAAAAAGTAAAGGGCGGCCGTAAACCGCCCTGCTATCATTCTTGCCCCACTAAAGGGGGGTTGCCAGAATCGTCATGACGACGAGCGGTATTTTTTTCTTTATGCTTGATAATTTGGCGATCGAGTTTTTCGATTAGATTATCAATCGCGACATATAAGTTCGTATCATCACATTCTACAAAAATCGTCTTACCACTTAGATGAACGTTAGCCTCGGCCTTTTGTTTCAATTTCTCCACCGAAAGGACGACATTGACATCAATCATATTGTCGAAGTGACGTTCGATTTTTTCGAGTTTGCTTACCACGTGCTCGCGAATGGCAGGAGTAATTTCCAAATGGTGTCCGCTGAGATTGAGGTTCATGGCCTGCTCCTTATAGTTAGAGTGATTTACGAAGATTAACTGGGAGGATGTTTAGCAATTCCCGATACTTTGCTACGGTACGCCGAGCAACCGATATGCCCTGCTGTGCAAGGATTCCTGACATGCAGTTGTCGGTTAGGGGGTGACGTGCATCTTCCTGGTTGACAAGCTGCTTGATGAGTGCGCGAATCGCTGTGGAGGAACACGTACCGCCACTTTCGGTCGCGATTCCACTACAGAAAAAATACTTGAGCTCATAGATGCCGCTCGGGGTGAGCATGAATTTTTGAGTAGTCACGCGGGAGATGGTGGATTCATGTAGATCAAGTTGTTCTGCGATTTCGCGCAACACCAACGGCCGCATGGCGGTTTCGCCGTGCTCGAAAAAATTGCGTTGGCGATCAACAATTGTCTGCGACACACGCAAAATAGTATCGAAACGCTGCTGTAAGTTTTTGATGAACCAGCGCGCTTCCTGCAATTGGCCGGCCAATTGCTGTCCGCTTTTTTCGTTGCCTTGTTGCAAAATATTGGCATACATTTGGTTAACACGAAGGCGAGGCATGGCACCCTGATTTAGGCGTACATGCCAGCTACCGTTGCGACATTCTACTACCACGTCAGGCACTACATAGTCTGCAGCTCGCTGTTCAAATTCAGCACCAGGTCTTGGTTGCAGATGGGTGATGAGTGATTGCACTGTGCGCAATGTATCATCGTCACAGCGAAGAATTTTCTTCAGCTTCGCAAAATCGTGCGCCGCCAACAGGTTAAGGTGCTGCGTCACCAGGCGCAGAGCCAGATCACGGCATGGGGTATCTTCCGGAAGTGCTTTGAGTTGTAGAGCCAGACATTCGCTCAAGGTACGTGCAGCTATGCCTGGCTGATCCAGGTGCTGCAATTGCACCAGTGCAGTTTCCAGGTCATCCAAAGTAATTTCGAGTTGTTCTGGCAGCATTTCGACAATTTCATCCAGCGGCTGCGCCAGATATCCATTGGCATCCAATGCGTCGATCAATAGGCCGATAATTTTTCGGTCGCGCACATCATGCTGGCTCATGTTTAGTTGCCAGATGAGATGTTCACGAAGGCTGGGGGTATCTGCCGCAACTTCGGCACGAGATTCTTTTTCATCATCTGGCCCACTTGCTGCGGAAAAAGAAGATTCATTCCAGTCTTCTTTTTCCCATTCTGCATCGGCCTGCTGCGGCATTTCATCTTTTACTTCTGTAGTATCTACAGCGGAGGTAGCGGCAGCATCTCCATACGCATAGGGCTGCATGGCGTCTTCATCTTCACGTTCGAGCAATGGATTTTCATCCAGCAAGCGTGCCACCTCCTGGTTGACTTCCAGAGTGGAGAGTTGCAACAGGCGTATGGCTTGCTGTAACTGGGGGGTAAGCGTCAGTTGCTGGGATTGCTTAAGTTGTAATGTGGGTTTCATTACGCAATTTACGGGCAAGAGCGGCGTATAGTGTGCATTTATAGTTTGAAATGCTCGCCAAGATATACTTTTCTCACGCCTTCATTATAAATGATTTCGTCAGGTTTGCCTTCCGCCATTACCGACCCGGCATTAATAATATAGGCGCGATCACATATTCCCAATGTTTCGCGAACATTGTGGTCAGTAATCAACACGCCGATGTCACGCTCTTTAAGAAAGCGAATGATTTTCTGAATGTCCAGCACGGCAATCGGGTCTACCCCTGCAAAGGGTTCATCTAGCAAAATGAAGCGTGGATTGGTGGCCAGCGCACGAGCGATTTCGACACGTCGTCGCTCGCCCCCGGACAGACTGATAGCTGGATTGTTACGTATATGAGTAATATGCAGATCCTCCATCAACTCATCCTGCCGTGCTTGAATTTCATTGCTATCGTAATCTTGTAACTCCAGCACAGCCTGAATATTTTGTGCGACCGTTAAGCGGCGGAAAATAGAGGCTTCCTGTGGCAGATAACCCAACCCCAAACGTGCACGGCGATGGATGGGAAGATGAGTAATGTTCTGTCCATTGATGAAAATATCGCCCCCGTCCGCAGCTACCAGCCCGACAATCATGTAGAAGCAGGTGGTCTTTCCAGCACCGTTAGGTCCAAGCAGTCCGACCACCTCGCCGCTCTGTACCGACAACGAAACATCATGCACTACGGTGCGGGAACGATAGCGTTTTTTCAGTGCAACGGCACGCAACTCGCTCATTGATGTTCGTTAGGCTTGGTTAGTGTCGCTGTCGGCTTGATTGACAGGGGTTCGCCGACCGGAGAGCGCTTGTTTTTAGGTTGGATAACAGCGCGCACGCGCCCCTTGTTGGAGGTCCCGTTCACCTGAAATATTTCAGTTTTTGAGTTATAGGTAATATGTTCCCCACGCACCTCATCCTGATCCTGCTTCATGCGCGCCTGACCGAAGAAGTCTATGACTGAGGTCTTGGTGTCATATTCAATGCGCTCGCCATACCCTTCCACATATCCGTCAACATTATCGCGCTTCTGGCGAAAACTGGCGGGCTGTCCTGTTGCCGTTCCGTGCTTGAATCCTTCCTTGTCCTGTACCACTACAATTTTATCGGCGTTAACAAGCATCGTGCCCTGAGTGAGTTGCACCTTACCTTCAAAGACGCTGATTTGTTTGACATCATCAATGCTGAGCTGATTTGCTTCCAAATGCATTGGTTTATCACGGTCAGCAAGTTCCGCATGGCTGATTGGCATATGGCAGATAAGCCCCATGCAGAGCAGAGTGATGTATTTAATTTTTTTCGGGCACATATTCACTTTTAACTTGCGCAAGCAGTTTTACTATGCGCGCTTTATTATCAAATTCCATACCTACTGCGTGCACAATGTTAC
>JAIOPT010000048.1 GCA_021413765.1 Betaproteobacteria bacterium | reverse complement strand
GTCCTGCGGTGTGTTAGCCACTGGGAATAATTGCCGGGTGGCGACATTGACGCTGATGTCGGTAGCTTGCGCAGAGAGAATCACCGAGATCAATAACTCAAATGCCGAGCAGTATTCCAGCTCAGTGGTAGGATGCGGATTAGCTGCTTGCAGGCGCAAGAAAATTTCCTGGCGCTTTTCTGGATTCAAGAAGTGGCCTCGCATAAGCAAAATTGGGCTGTGCAGTAATTGCTCATAATGGAAGTCGTAAGCTTGCAGAAGGATTTCTGTAATTTCTGAGACCGGCATCCGAAATGCGGCAAGATCGTTTCATTCGGAACAATGTGCATGTCCAATTTTGCAGAGTCTGGCTAATATTTTACATGACAACTGGTAAGTCGTTAGAGTCCGGAGTAACAAAAATTATGAAATCGGTGTTCAAGGATAAGCAAACTGGTTAGTAAAAATGAGGTGGTGTAGTGCTGTTGCGCTGGGGTAGGCAATACAGCTTAAGCCAGATTGGCTTCTATCTTGACGGATGGGTTCACTGTACGCTACGCTGATACTACATTTTGGTCATGCGCATTTAAATAAACTTTATGTTTGATAAAAAAATAATTGGTTTCGCGGGTTATTCCGGTAGCGGCAAAACGACGTTGCTGGAAAAAGTTATTCCTTTTCTGACTGCACAAGGCTTGCGCATTGCCGTTATCAAGCATGCCCACCATGATTTTGACATTGATAAACCGGGTAAAGATACATATCGTCATCGTAAAGCAGGTGCAAGCGAGGTATTGATTGTGTCATCGCAAAGATGGGCGTTAATGCATGAGCTTAATGATGAATCGGAGCCTAGTCTTGAATATCTTTGCTCGCGCTTTTCAGGCTATGACCTTATATTGGCGGAAGGTTACAAGCATGCAGCCATACCAAAACTGGAAGTGCATCGCAAAGAAACCGGGGCCGAAAGTCTATATCCAACCGAACCGGGTATTATTGCAATCGTGACAAATAGCAAAGACAAATTCCCGTTACCTGTGCTTGATATTGACGCGCCAAAGGATGTGGCTGCGTTTATTCTGAATTATTTTTCCCTGGAAAATCATGAAAATTGAGATAGTGTATTTTGGTAAGCCGAGAGAAAATTTGAAAATATCACAGGAAACTGTCGATGTTCCGGAAGAGTCGTTGACGCTTGCCGGTCTGCTTGCGTGGCTAAGTTTGCGTGGTGGAGTATGGGCACAAGAAATGGACGAAGATCGAGTGCGCTGCGCGGTTAATCAGGAGTTTGCCGGTCTGGCAAGAGTATTGAATAAAAACGACGAGATTGCCATCACCGCCCATTACCATGGCTGTACAGAATTTTGGACTGATGATCCACGTTTAAGGAAAATTGAGCCACGCTTTAATCAGAATATTTGTTCTTGATTTTTTCGTAAATTTACAAATTTCAGTGCATAGCTTTCGTCCGCCGCATCTATACTTGATATAGACATGCCCAAAAAAATTAGCCGTATTTATTTTGAACTATTTTTCCAGGAACAACTATGAAAATTGAACTGGTGTATTTTGGTCGACCGAGAGAGCATTTGAAGATATCACGTGAAACTGCAGATGTTCCAGCAGAGGCATCCACACTCGCTGGTCTTCTGGCATGGTTGCGTTTGCGCGGAGACATTTGGGCGCAGGAGCTGGCTGACAGCCGCGTGCGTTGCGCGATCAATCAAGAGTTTGCTGGTTTGCCTACCGCTATTAACGAGCATGACGAGATCGCCATTTTCTCGCCTATCTCGGGAGGTTGATAATGAGTGTGTTAATACAGGAAGATGATTTTGACCTTGCCGCCGAATTGACAGTCCTGCGTTCCGGAAACTCAAAAGTGGGTGCCATGGTTAGCTTCGTCGGTTTAGTGCGCGATTTTAGTCATAATGAAACGATAGAAAGTATTTATCTTGAATACTATCCCGGCATGACTGAAAAGGCGCTGAATAAAATCATTGCTGAGGCGACTGAGCGTTGGAGCTTAATAAATGTCCGTGTAATCCATCGCATTGGGCAGCTGTTTGCAAATGACCAGATCGTGCTGGTGGCGACTACGGCATTACATCGCGGTGAAGCATTTGCAGGCTGTGAATTCATCATTGACTACCTGAAAACTGCCGCCCCATTCTGGAAAAAAGAACAAACCAGGGAAGGTTCACAGTGGCTGGAAACACGTGATACTGACGTGAAACGCATGGAACATTGGCATAACGATACAGTCAGGAAATCAGCATGACAAATGGCATGACACACTTCGATCAAGACGGACAGGCACATATGGTGGATGTTGCTGGCAAGAGCGAGACCCAGCGTATTGCAAAAGCGTCAGGTAGTATCAAAATGAGCCCCAGTACGCTGGATTTGATTGCTTCCGGTACCGCCAAGAAGGGTGATGTGCTGGGTATTGCGCGCATTGCTGCGATACAGGCGAGCAAACGTACCGCTGAATTGATTCCATTATGTCATCCGCTGTATCTGACTCATGTTGCGGTGGAGTTTAATCTCAACCATGAGAGCAGCGCGGTGGAATGTATCGCCACTGCAGAAACGTTTGGCCGCACCGGTGTCGAAATAGAAGCCATGACCGCAGTAAGTATCGCCCTGCTTACTATCTATGATATGTGCAAGGCGGTTGATCGTGGAATGGAAATTAACCGGCTACGCTTACTGGAAAAAAAAGGTGGGCGTTCGGGGCATTGGCAAGCTGCATAACTTAAGGGCACCTCTATAAATCCAATTTTCGTCACAATACGGCTTTACTCGAAAAAAATTATCGCTTACATATCAACTATATGCCGCGCTCAAATTTTTTACTCGTGCCTTTTCTTGCCTAGAGACTTGAATTTTTAGAGGCGCTCTTATTTTTGTCGTTGCGCTGACTTGGGACGGAATGACGTTAATACGTCTGGATTGGTTTCTATGTAGGGGCCACCAATCAAATCTATGCAGTAAGGCACGGCGGCAAAAATTCCATCCAGTGTTTCCTTGATTGCCTTCGGTTGCCCAGGCAGGTTCAGAATCAGGGACTGTCCACGTGTCACGCCAACTTGGCGTGACAAAATTGCCGTAGGAACATAACGCAGGCTGACTGCACGCATTTGTTCTCCGAAACCAGGTAATACTTTGTGTGCGACGGCCAATGTTGCCTCCGGAGTGACATCGCGTAACGCTGGACCGGTTCCCCCTGTAGTCAAGATCAGATGGCATTTTTCGTGGTCTGCCAATTCAATCAAGGTCGTCTCAATCATCGTCTGTTCATCAGGAATTAAACGTGTGACACATTGCCATGGGCTAGTCAGCGTCTGTGTGAACCACTCTTGCAATGCGGGTAAGCCAGCGTCCTGATAAACCCCGCTGCTGGCTCGGTCGCTAATTGAAATAAGGCCGATTTTAAGTGTATTTGTCATATGTTTGTCAAGTTGGGAGATGTAAAACAATAAATTTAAGTTTCTAGGCAAGGCACGAGTAAAAAATTTGAGCGCGGCATGTAGTTAATATGTAAGCGATAATTTTTTCGAGTAACGCCGTATTGTGACGAAAATTGAATTTTTAGATGAGTCCTATAGATTTCCTGGTTAACGCGTAGTTGCCAATGCACTGGTCTTCTGCGCTTGCTCTTTCAATAAGATTATTTTAGTCAGTATAACAATCATCAATAAATGGTAATAGAGATCGAAATTAGACAGCCCAAGAAAGGCCCCGGCCGATGCATAGCCAATCATGCTTACT
>JAIOPT010000061.1 GCA_021413765.1 Betaproteobacteria bacterium | reverse complement strand
CGAATTGATTTTCATCGCCACCGGGAATCCCAGTTGCTGCGAAATCAGCAGCGCTTCGTTGGGCGAATGGGCGATTATGGTTTTTGCGATGGGGATATGGAAAGCGGACAGTAAGGCTTTGGATTCCATTTCAGTCAGTACCTTGCGATGCTCCTGGAGTGCGCCTTCGATAATCTGCTGCGCGCTTTTTATATCAGGCTCGACGTGGTGCGAGAGCGGGCCAGGCATCTGCATTAGCAACTTTTGGTTGCGGTAGTAGTTGGATAGATGCGAGAACACCTCCACCGCTGTTTCCGGCGTGCAATAGTGTGGTATGCGCGCTTTGGAAAATGCATTGCGTGCATCCGCGACCTGAGTCTCACCCATCCAGCAGGCCAACAGCGGTTTGCTGTGCGTATTGGAAAGTTCAATCAGGATTTTCGCCGATTCCAGCGGCTTGGTCATCGCCTGAGGCGTGAGGATGGCCAGCACGCCATCCACGTTTTCATCTTCCAGGCAGGCTTTGACTGCATGATGGTAACGATCTGCTTGAGCATCGCCGATGATGTCAACCGGATTGCTGTGCGACCAACTCAGAGGTAAATGCTGGTTGAGATATTGAATCGTGGCATCCGACAAAGTGGCCATCGTAAGCCCCAAGTCGGCGGCACGATCTGCCGCCATCACAGCGGGGCCGCCACCATTGGTGACGATGGCAAGGCGGTTGCCGATCGGGTGGAAGCCGCATGACAGCGCTTTGGCAGCGGCAAACAGTTGCGTGATAGTCTGCACCCGCACCACACCTGCCCGGCTGACTGCTGCATCGAACACATCGTCCGCGCCAACCAGTGAGGCGGTATGTGATATCGCTGCTTTGGAGCCTGCCGCATGGCGACCGACCTTGACCAGAATCACTGGCTTGATGCGCGCGGCGGCACGTAGCGCGCTCATGAAGCTGCGCGCGTTGCGGATGCCTTCAATGTACATCAGGATGCTGTGGGTATCTGCATCTGACACCAGGTAATCGAGTATTTCGCCGAAATCAACATCGATCGATGAGCCCATGGATAACAGGCTGGAGAAACCTACGTCGTTGTTCTGTGCCCAATCCAGGATCGCGGTGCATAGAGCGCCGGACTGGGAAACGAACGCAATGTTGCCGGTGTTTGCACCGCCCTTGTTGAAGGTGGCATTGAGGCCGATGGATGGGCGCATGATGCCCAGGCAATTCGGGCCGATCAGGCGAATGCCGTTGCGGCGTGCGGTTTCCAGCAAATTCTTTGCCAGCTCCTCACCCTCATGGCCGGCTTCACCAAATCCGGCAGTGATGATGACCGCTGCCTTTACGCCGTGGATGCCGCAACTCTCGATGATGCACGGTACGGTCTGCGGCGGCGTGGCGATCACGACCAATTCAACCGGTTCGCCGATGTCGGCGATCGAAGCATAGGCGCGCTTGCCTTGCACCTCAGCGTGTTTGGGATTGACCGGATAAAGCAGGCCATCAAAACCGCTTTCCAGCATGTTCTGAAACACGATTTGACCGACCGAGTCGGGCCGGTCACTTGCGCCAAATACAGCGACAGACTTGGGTGAAAATAGGGCGCTAAGGTAGTGCTTACCCATGAGTTTTCGTTTTAGCTTAAATGTTTGCTCGATACGATAGTACTAGCAATACCCTATCTTTGCCATGCAAGTCAATTGGTTAATGCGGCTGCTTTATTTCAAACTATAGGAGCGCACGCAGGAACATGCGCGTTTGTCTGGGTGCGCTTAGACGTCTTTCCAACTCATCATGAGTAGGGCAGGATTTTGTCTGACTGTGTGCGTAGAAAATTCTCGGTGAGAATAAATAAGGCCAGCATTAAGCCGGCCTTACTATTAAACGAATTTGTTCATTCATTGCTACTAAACGTATTTTACTACCTGCCCATGGGATAAAGCTCTTGTTGGCTCATTCCTGGATTTCCCAATTGATTGAACGGGCCATTAGGTCCGGACTGAACGATGTTGGTTTGGTTGGAAACATGTGAATAACGGTAACCTGCAGGTGGTTGGTTCTGAACCTCAAATCCGGCTGCACTTGGCTGAACACGGCCATCTGCGCCCATAGGCTGGATTCTGCCACCAGAGGGGCCATAGGATATCCCAGTGTTGGTAGACACACCAGAGGCAGTAACACCAGTCATGTTATCAGCTTGCGCCAAGGAAGCACCCAATGCAAAACAGGACAGTATTGTGATATTTATAAGACTCTTTTTCATGAAAAGCTCCTAAATATGAAGTTGGAAGGATAGTGATATAGGATCAAGGTCGCCTTGATATTGCGTATAGTACCAGTTAACCAGAGGGTGTAAATAGTTTTATGTGATCAGTTTTTTCCCGGAAATTGCCAGTTACCCCAAAAAAGCTTCATTTGACCGATTTGAAGCACCGAAACGTTACTGGCCCAAAGGTGTTATATAGGCCAATTTGACAACATCCGGTCGTTTATTATCGTGCGATGGTGAAAAAGCGCAAGATGAGTTTTGTTTAGACAAATTATATGCACTTCCCAAAGCAGTGTAGGTATTAACCGCAAGATTTCCATTTAAGAAATGGGAAATACGGTCCAGTTGCGCGGAGTCACCCTACCGACAGCTTGCTCAACTAGTTCTGCCAGCGTAGAGTGCAATATTAAGATCTATATAAGTTTACACAGAATTTGTATTAACTGTAGGTGGAAAGGCAGAAGCAAAAAAATTTAATTTATAGTAAGTTCCCAATTATTTTAGCTGTATGTCTGGAGGGGGATGCGCCATGCGATCAGCAAAGTCACCAGTAAATTCATCCGACTTGCGTCAACAATTGAAAAAATGTTGGGCAGCGTGCCTGACCCCGCTCTATAAGCACACCATTCTGGTGTTAAGCATTATCTTCTGTAGCGGTACATTGCTTGCTATGTGGTATTTGTCTCACGCTACTACCACCTTGGTGCAATCAGCCGCATTACAGGGCATTACTTTGCATGCAGAGTCTTTGATGGAACTGCGCAATTTATACACTTCTGAAGTTGTAGATCGTGTTGGCGGACGTGACATCGAGGTGACACACGACTACCTGCACAAGCCGGGGGCTATCCCATTACCCGCTACTTTCAGTATGGAACTTGGCCGAAGGATTAGCTTGCACGGCTCCGGAATGGTGGTGCGGTTATACAGCAATTACCCCTTTCCTTGGCGCAAAGATGGCGGTGCGCATGATGATTTTGAGCAGCAGGCTTTGGAAGCTTTGCAGGCGCATCCGCAACAGCCTTATTATCGTTTTGAAGATTATCAGGGGCGTGCATCGCTACGTTACGCTACGGCGGATGTAATGCATGCAGAATGTATAAGTTGCCACAACGCACGTCTGGACAGCCCTAAGCATGACTGGAAAGTAGGCGATGTGCGAGGTGTATTAGAAATTATTCGGCCATTAGACCGTGTGGTGGCGCAAAGTCGTACCGATCTGCGCGACATCTTCATTCTCTTTGGCATTCTTTTGGCGCTGGGGTTGGGGGCACTCGCACTGGTAATTACGCGTTTACGGCGCGTGTCCGTAGAATTGGAGGATCAAGTAGAGCTGCGCACCACTCAGTTGGCTGCGGCCAACCAAGAGCTGGAGGCATTCAGTTATTCGGTGTCGCACGATTTGCGCGCGCCGCTACGTAGCATAGATGGCTTTAGCCGAGCTTTGCTCGACGACTATAGTGCGCAGTTGGACGAAGTAGGCAAAGATTATTTACAGCGGGTACGCGCTGCTACCCAGCGCATGGGGCAGTTGATTGACGATATGCTTAATCTATCGCGCGTTACACGCAGTGAAATGAATTTTGAGACGGTAAATTTGAGCATGTTGGCACAGACAGTGGCCGACGAATTGCAACAAGCACAGCCAGAGCGTCGCGTGGAGTTCGTCTGTATGCAAGGAATGACGGTGCGGGGCGATGCCCACTTACTGAAAATAGCGCTGGAGAATCTATTGGGCAATGCGTGGAAATTTACTTCTAAACGCGAACAAGCGTGTATAGAAATCGGTGTTACCCACAAAGTCGGGGCATCTGTGTACTTCATTCGTGATAATGGAGCAGGGTTTGATATGGCATACGTTGGTAAACTTTTTGCTGCGTTTCAGCGGCTGCACGCTATGGCCGAGTTTCCCGGTACTGGGATTGGATTGGCTACAGTGCAGCGCATCATTCACCGCCACGGTGGTCGGGTATGGGCGGAAGGGGAGCCAGGCAAGGGCGCGACATTTTATTTTACTTTGCCATAATGTAGATGTGTGCGCCAAACAAGGGAGCCGTAGCATGGGTAATAAATTTATTTTGCTGGTCGAGGACAATCCCGATGACGAGGCGCTTGCCCTGCGGGCGCTCAAGCAAAACCGTATTGACAATGTAGTAGTAGTGGCGCGCGATGGGGCGGAAGCACTCGATTATCTGTTTGGAAAAGGAAAGTATGCGGGGCGTGACCTGAATGTGATGCCAGCGCTAATCTTACTTGATTTGAAATTGCCTAAAGTGGATGGCCTTGAAGTATTAAAACAACTGCGTGCAAATCCGTTAACCGCGCTGTTGCCGGTGGCGATGCTTACTTCCTCGCGCGAAGAGAGTGATCTGCTAGCGGGCTATAAACTGGGCCTCAATAGCTATATTCTCAAGCCAGTGGATTTTGATCAATTCACTGAGGCGGTGCGCAATCTTGGTGTGTATTGGCTGGCAATCAACGAAACCCCTCCAAGTGGTAGGCGCGCGAAATGAACAAGCCGATATTACGTGCGCTGGTCATTGAGGATTCGGAAGATGACGCACTACTGCTGACGCGATATTTGCAGCAAACCTATGAACTCATTCATGTGAGAGTAGACAGCGCAGATGGCTTGAATAAGGCCTTGCAACAGGGTGAGTGGGACTTGGTGCTTTCCGACCACGCTATGCCAGGCTTTGACTCATTTGCTGCGTTACAAATTGTGCAGCAAAGAGGACGCGATCTGCCGTTCATTATCGTTTCCGGTGCCATCGGTGAAGACCTGGCGGTGTCGGCGATCAAGGCTGGGGCGCATGATTACCTGCTGAAGAGCAATTTGAAGCGTCTGATTCCTGCCATTGAGCGCGAGTTGCAGGCGGCACAGGCGCGGCGCACACATTTCCAGTCCGAGCAGCGCTTCCGCGCGACGTTCGAGCAGGCTGCGGTTGGCATCGCCCATGTTGGGTTGGATGGCCGCTGGCTGCGCGTCAACCACAAGCTGTGCCTCATCACTGGTTATACTGAGGAAGAGTTAATGACACGCGATCGTCCGAGCATCACTTGCCCCGACGATATACCCGACGAACTTGGCAGCATGCAGCAGTTACTGGCCGGTGAGGTTCCTAGCTCTACTAAAGAAATACGCTATGAGCGCAAGGACGGTTCGCTGGTTTGGGTCAGTCTTACATGGTCGCTTACTCGCACTTCCACTGGTGAGCCGGATTATTTTATTGAGGTGATCGAGGATATTACCGAACGAAAAGAGGCCACGGAACAGCTTAGACTATTCGCGCGTATATTCGATACTATCAATGAAGGCGTAGTAGTGACAGATTCAGCTAACAATATTGTGTCAGTCAATCCGGCCTTTTCCACCATTACCGGTTACAGTGCTGCTGAAGCGATTGGCAAGAACCCGCGAATGCTTCACTCCGGTCTGATGGACAAGTCGTTTTACGACAAGATGTGGCAGA
The DNA here is from genome assembly GCA_021413765.1 of Betaproteobacteria bacterium. Taxonomy (GTDB): domain Bacteria; phylum Pseudomonadota; class Gammaproteobacteria; order Burkholderiales; family Gallionellaceae; genus Nitrotoga. Next base: position 13,711 of record JAIOPT010000061.1, on the reverse strand, counting down.
GTATCAAAAAAAATGGCCGCTGGCAGGGCGAGATATCAGATCGCCGCAAGAACGGAGAGAGTTACGTCGAGTGGTTGAGCATCAGTACGATGAAGGACGAAAGGGGCGAATTTAGTCATCATATTGCAGTGGTTTCCGATATCAGCGAGCGCAAAGCGGCAGAAGAGCACATGGTCTATATATCGCAGCATGATTTTCTCACCGATCTCCCCAATCGCATGTTGCTGCATGACCGCTTAACACAGGCGATTGCCCATGCTGCACGTGAGCAGCGCAAGGTAGCCGTAATGTTCCTTGATCTGGATCGCTTCAAGGGTATCAACGACACATTAGGCCACCTTGTCGGTGATAAGCTGTTAAAGATTGTTGCCGACCGTATTAGCAGTGTTGCTCGAGTTAGTGACACGGTCAGTCGGCTAGGCGGCGACGAATTTGCCATCATGTTGCCATATATAGAAAATATGGATGATATTGCAACGATTGCCGTAAAGCTCCTGATGTCCATTGCCGGCCCTTGTGTAATTGATGGCAATGAAATTGAAGTGACCACCAGCATCGGAATCAGTGTGTTCCCAGAAGATGGGAACGACAGCGAGTCTCTGATAGCACATGCTGATGCCGCGATGTATCAAGCTAAGGGGAACGGGCGAAATAATTACCAGTTTTTCACCCGTGAAATGAACCGACGTACACTTGAACGAATGGCGATCAAGAATAAGTTGAGTCACGCCTTGGAACGGAACGAATTATTTCTGCTTTACCAGCCACAAGTGGATTTGCAAAGCGGTCGCATCATCGGTGCGGAAGCGCTGGTTCGCTGGGATAATCCCCTGTATGGAAAAGTCCTGCCAGCGCAGTTCATCCCTATTGCGGAAGAAAATGGCCTAGTTCCACCAATTGGAGAATGGGTGTTGCGCGAGGCTTGCCGTCAGAACCAGGAGTGGCGCAAGCTGGGGTTAATGAAAATTACCATGGCGGTAAATCTTTCGGCAGTGCAGTTCCGCCTGAAAAATCTCGGCGATATAATTAAGGATATTCTGCATGAAAGTGGTTTGTCTCCGTCTGGTCTGGAGCTTGAAATTACCGAGGGTGTCGTCATGCAGGATGCGGAAGCCGCAATTTTATTGCTGGAGGACATGAAGGCGATGGGGCTGAAGCTGTCGGTTGATGACTTTGGCACGGGCTATTCCAGTTTAAGTTACCTCAAGCGCTTTCCAATTGATAAATTCAAGATTGATCAATCGTTTGTGCGTGATTTGGCGACAGACACGAATGATGCGGTGATTGTAAGTACCATTATTTCAATGGCTCATAGTCTCAAGCTTAAAGTTATCGCCGAAGGGGTGGAAACCGCCGAACAATTGGCTTTCCTGAAACAGCAAGGATGTGATGAGATACAGGGTTACTATTTCAGTCAACCGGTAAGTGCTGAGGAATTCACCAAGCTTCTTTCTTCTGGCAGGGGGTTATTTGAGCTTTAAGCGGAAACAGGTCTGCATGGACATCATTTTCTTTCGGATTCAGGAGAAACGCTCGATGTTATTCGATTCGTCAGGCATTTATTTTTAAACTAAGCAATATATTTTGCACTATGGCAAACGCCATCCAAGATGACTCGTTTGATATTTTTATCAGATTAGCTCTATCATTTAAATTCCGCTGAAGCTGGTTTCGTCGCTTGGACCGTCTGGCTGCTATAAGAAATGGGGGTGCAGCCTGATAGTGTCGGATGGTATTATTCGCACCTTATGAAACATATGAATAACTGCTTTTTTTAAGATTGGTGAACAGATGAATAGTAGCAAAATCCGACTGAAATTTTTGGATTACTTTGCCTCCAAAGAGCACACTATTGTGTCTTCTAGTCCATTGGTACCGGGCAATGACCCTACATTGTTGTTTACCAACTCTGGCATGGTGCAATTCAAAGATTGCTTCCTTGGCCACGACAAGCGTCCATATGTTCGCGCTACGTCCTCGCAGCGCTGTGTGCGTGCTGGTGGCAAGCACAACGACCTGGAGAACGTGGGTTATACCGCACGTCATCATACATTTTTCGAGATGCTGGGTAATTTTAGCTTTGGGGACTATTTTAAACACAGTGCCATCAAATACGCCTGGGAATTGCTCACTGAGGTTTATAAGCTGCCAGCTGACAAGCTGTGGGTAACAGTTTACGCCGAGGATGATGAGGCATTTGGCATTTGGTCTAATGAAGTAGGTGTACCCGTCGAGCGTATTGTGCGTATCGGTGATAATCAAGGCTCGCGTTATGCTTCAGATAATTTCTGGCAGATGGCTGACACTGGCCCATGCGGCCCATGTTCGGAAATTTTTTACGACCATGGACCTGATGTTTGGGGCGGTCCTCCGGGCAGTGCGGAGGCCGATGGTGATCGCTATATTGAAATCTGGAACTTGGTATTTATGCAATACAACCGCGATGAGAGCGGTGTGCTGCACCCGTTGCCCAAGCCATCGGTGGATACTGGCATGGGGTTGGAGCGCATCGCGGCAGTATTGCAACACGTGCATTCCAACTACGATATTGACTTGTTTCAAAATCTTATCTGCGCGGCGGCGCGTGAAACGAACACCAGCGACCTTACCAACAATTCGCTCAAGGTGATCGCTGACCATATTCGTGCTTGTTCCTTTCTAATCGTGGATGGAGTGATTCCCGGCAATGAAGGGCGCGGCTATGTGTTGCGCCGCATTATCCGCCGTGCTATCCGGCATGGTTATAAACTGGGTTGTCGCGCAGCATTTTTCCATAAGATAGTAGTTGATCTTGCCAGGGAAATGGGCGGGGCGTACCCCGAGTTGGTCGCAGCACAAACGCGGGTAACTGAGGTGCTACGTATCGAGGAAGAGCGTTTTTTTGAGACTATTGAGCATGGTATGAAAATGCTTGAAGTAGCACTTGATAAAATCGTAACAGATGGCCTTGGTTTTGACGCCGGATCGGGCAGTGGAAAGGATCGAGGTGAAGGCAAACTACTTCAACCCAAAATCCTTGTGGGACATATTGCTTTTACTTTGCACGACACCTATGGTTTTCCGCTCGACCTGACACAGGATGTATGTCGTGAGCATGGTGTCATAGTTGATGAAGTTGGCTTTAATGATGCCATGACACGTCAGCGCGAACAGGCGCGCGCGGCGGGTAAGTTCAAGATAGCCGCAGGGTTGGAATACGAGGGCGTGAAAACACAATTCCACGGGTACGAAAAACTGGCCACACAGGGCAGGGTCGTGGCGTTGTACAAGGATGGCGTGACTGTGCAAGAGCTGTCCGCTTCAGATACAGGTATCGTGGTGCTAGACAACACGCCGTTCTACGCGGAATCTGGTGGGCAGGTTGGTGACGTGGGCGTGCTGCAGATATCTTCCAATAATCCAACGCTTTTTGTTGTAGAAGATACACAGAAAATTCAACCCGATGTGTTTGGGCACCACGGACAGGTAAAGAGTGGTGTTATCAAGGTGGGCGACTTGGTCGACGCTATTGTCGATGAAGCTGCGCGCGCGCGCACCATCCGCAACCACTCAGTCACGCACCTGATGCATCGGGCGCTACGTGATGTATTGGGTGCGCATGTGCAACAGAAGGGTTCGCTGGTTGATCAGGCAAAAACACGCTTTGACTTCAGCCACAACGCACCGATGACCGATACGCAAATCTGCGAGGTGGAATGTCGTGTGAACCATGCCATACAGGCGAATGCTGCGGTAAGCGCGCAGGTGATGGCTTATGACGATGCACTCAAATCCGGCGCTATGGCATTGTTTGGTGAGAAATATGGCGATGAAGTGCGCGTGTTAGGCATGGGTGAGTTTTCCACTGAACTATGCGGCGGCACACATGTACAACGCACCGGCGACATTGGCTTATTCAAGATTGTAATGGAGAGCGGTGTGGCTGCTGGCATCCGCCGCGTCGAAGCGATCACCGGGGAAGGTGCGCTGAGCTGGGTGCAACAGCTAGATGCGAGAATACATGAAGCCGCCGCCGCGCTTAAGGTACAGCCACACGAAATAACTCAACGCGTTGCGCAAATGCAGGATGGAATAAAAGCGCTGGAAAAAGAACTCGCTACCTTGAAATCAAAATTGGCTTCTTCGCAAGGTGAGGACTTGGCAAGTCAGGCTATAGAAATTAACGGCGTCAAGATAGTCGCTGCACTTTTGGAAGGTGCAGATAATAAAATTTTACGTGAAACATTGGACAAGCTGAAAGACAAGCTTAAATCTGCGGCCATCGTATTAGCTGCAGTGGCTGATGGGAAAGTGATGCTTATCGCGGGTGTTACCGCTGACATTACTGACAAGGTGAAGGCGGGAGAATTGGTTAATTCAGTGGCGCAGCAGGTGGGTGGGAAAGGTGGTGGCCGTGCGGATATGGCTCAAGCGGGGGGGGGTACACAACCAGAATATCTGGCCACTGCGCTTGCATCTGTATCGGCTTGGGTAAAGGGAAAATTGTAAGCGAGGTCAAATCCAAATAATCAAAATGGCCACGGCTAGAATTAATCCTCCTTTGATCACGTAATATAAAGATCGATTCCATGCTTTCAGTTTTCTACGGTATTGGCCTGCCAACCAAACAAAACGGAATACTTTGTTGATACCGCCGGTCTGATCCCCGGTTTCATTGGGTGAGCTCGCGGCGGTCATGATTGTTCTGCCTAACCATTTGTTAATCACTTGTGCCCAGTGGTAGCGCATTGGACGTTCAATGTCGCAAAACAAGATAATGCGGTTGGTGTCGCATCCATTTTGAGCCCAATGAATATAGGTTTCATCAAAGACAACGGCCTGCCCATCTCGCCAGCTATAGCGCTGACCATCGACTTCTATAAAGCAGCGATCATTGTTGGGCGTCACCAAACCAAGGTGATAGCGCAGTGATCCCGCGAAAGGGTCGCGATGCTCATTGAGCTTCCCGCCTGGCCCCAATTCAGCAAACATGGCGGCTTTCACGCACGGGATAGCACGCAACAGTGCAACAGTTTTTGGGCAGTAGTATTCCGCTGATGGATGGCTGGCGTCATACCATTTTAGATAAAAACGTTTCCACCCATTTTTAAAAAACGAATTAAATCCTGCATCATCGTTTTTTTGCGCAGATTGAATTTTATGCAAAGCTTGCAGGTTAAGGGCTTCAGTTCTGATTATTTCCCAATTCTCTTCCAGCAATTCCAAGCCTCGAAAGTTACTGACAGGAAAATAGGCCGTGTAAGGAACCCCTGAAAACAGGTACATAAACAGATTCATCGGAGCCACGATGGATGAGTGATCGAATAACTGACGAAATAGAGGTAGACGTACCTTGCCCCGAAAATGCACGGTAAAAATTGATATCAAATAAATCGAGATCACTGCCCACTTCATAACAACCCCTCCATTTACAGTTTCTCAAAAAGAAATTATATTCTGATCACACATCTAAATGTGGCATCACATTTATGATTGTATATTTATGATTTTAATTCGCTATCTGTTTCTTTCGAAGAAGAAAAGAGATCCCATGCAGCAATGAACATCGCTGCGATCACTGGGCCGATGATGAAACCATTCAAACCAAAAAGAGCTATGCCACCAAGCGTTGAGATAAGTACTACGTAGTCAGGCATTTGTGTGTCCTTACCGACGAGTATAGGCCGAAGAATGTTATCAATCAGTCCAATCACAAACAAGCCAAATGCGATCAGGATTACGCCGCTCCAGATATCACCTGTAACGAGAAAATAAATTGCGACCGGCGCCCATATTAATGCTGCACCAATTGCAGGCAATAACGAAAGAAATGCCATCAGGACGCCCCAGAATAACGGTCCTTGAATACCAAGAATCCAGAAGATTACACCGCCTAGCAGCCCTTGCACCGCGGCCACAGCGATGTTTCCTTTTACTGTCGCACGAAGGACCGTGATGAACTTGCTGAACAAATACCGTTTATGTTCCATGCATAATGGAATGGCTTGCCTGATCCTCCCAGACAAAGTGGAGCCATCACGTAACAGGAAGAAAAGTAAATACAGCATGATGCCAAAGCTGACGATGAACTCAAATGTATTTTGACCGACAGTGAAAGCCTGAGTTGCAATGAATTTACTGCCTTCCATCACGCTGACAGATAACTTTTCCTGCAACGCAGAAATGTTTCCGAATTCGAAACGATCCAGCAGATCGACCATCCATCGCGGCAGTGCGTTAATGACCTGCTGAAGATTTGCGATGAAATGCAACTCTCCCGATTGCAGTTTTTGGTAAAAACTGATTCCTTCCTGCACTAGTGAAGCAGTAATAAATGTCAGCGGTAAAATTACGATAAACAAACAAAGCACCAGGGTGGCGAGCGCTGCCAGATTCTGCCTGCCGCGTGTTACAGCGAGCAGGCGACGGTAGAGGGGCGCAAACATTATGGCAAGGACGGTACCCCAAAAAACTGCACCGAAAAAGGGCCATACGATCCAGCCGAATGCAATGGAAACTACAATTAACAGGAGTAGAAATACTTTTTTCTGAAATTCTGAGGAATTCATATGCAATTGCTGGAGGCCAAGTAATTGGTATTCATTGTTTTGTATTCCAATGTTACCTGAACTTGGTATTGAAGGTAGATCAAGAATATATCGACAAACTATTCTCGATTACTTCCTATTGACCCGGCCAGTTGAAGTTTGAAGTTTCATGCTGCAAATTTCACGCGAGCATCCTGAAAGTATTTTTTGACACGCTCGGGTGATTTTTTTGCAGAATCAGGCATTCATCCGAGAAACATCATTATAACAATCAATAGCCAACGCATCTCCAACATTAAGCAGTTCCGTACTGTCATGGCCGAAGTTGGCATGCGCGCCGCTTTGCTCGTGCAGCGTGATGGAAATATGATTTTTATTCCATTGATAAGTAAATAATTAATAGCGGTGAAGCTATCAGGATTTTGTGTACATTGAATAGGTGCTTGATGGACGACTACATAATTAATTGAATCGGTTTAAAAAGGTAAGTCGCTTAGTGGTTGGCCGCCAAGTTTAAGCTGCGTATTCAACTGAAAATGGGCGGCCACGGGAAAACAGAAGCAAATCGCCTTATGCTAGACGCACTTGAAAATTTACGTTCATTTGGAAATAGTCACAGTACCTTCAACTACCCCTAGTCCTGTTTGGATATTAGACACTCCTTCCACGGTGCCAGATCCAGTTGCTCCAGTGTAAAGACCCGTTCCTCCGGTAATCCGGAGAGTGAAATTCTCATACTTAAAGATTAATGGATTATTGGTCGGAACAAAGGAAACAGAATAATTGGCCATGATCGTGTCGCCAGTGTTAGTGGTAAGCGTCAAATTTCCTTTGGCTGTAAAATAATTAACCATCGGAGTAATGCAATCATCGGCTGCCAGAGAAAGTACACCTAAATTTGTGCGTTTTTCATCCACAGTCATTTTACCAGTTCCTATCCCAGTAATATTGCCACCATAATAAGAAGGACCGCACTCCGTTTTTCCAACTGTAACTTCGTTCGTACCCAAGACAAACTTAATCGTTGCCAATTTTGAATCAGTGGCAGCAAGTGCACTTAGGGGAGAAGTAATTCCGGCAAATAGCAGTGCAAAAATTTGTAGTTTAAAAAACTTTTTGATAGTCATAGATATTCCTTTGTTTTATTGTTCGCTAGTAGTCTATCGAGAAATTTAAAACGAATCCTGTGATTCAATCGACGGATCATTGATTAAAGATTAGGTTTCATGAGAGGGATTTATATCATATAAAGGTGATCCTTTAAGTTGAGATTTGGACAAAAAATTTGTGGAGTAGCGAGCTCATGAAGATCGTTAAGCATCAACTTGCTATTGCCTTCCACCGTTAAAGCACACCCGATGAATGCGCGAGTGATTGTTGAAAAAGCTTGCAAAATCATTAAATATTATCGAGTCATTGTCTATATCAGAATCGAGACTACTCTCCCGCGTGCATGACTTCAGAACGTCCCAGAGTGCAATTCTTGCCGCGACAATTGATGATGTTCTGGCTTCATAGGAATTTTCGGCGTCGACGCCAATAATTTCGCTAATGATCTTCCAGAATAAATTTCGTGGATGTGCGTAATATTGCTGTGCTTGTAAGGATGCCTTGCCTGGCATCGTGCCAAGGATAAGGATGCTTGAATGGTTACTTTCGATTGGCGGAAAACTATGAATGTGCACTATTGGAGCATCTTTAATAATCATTTAGTCGTATGAAGCTTTTTTAGTTCTTATCAATAACAATATAAGGTAAGTGCTGATGTATGCGTATTATGGTGTCAATCTCATTCGAGGAAAAGGTATGATAATTTCGTTATATCCTATAGATAGCCCTAATTTTTTTAGGTTTCAATACTATCAAAGTGATAAGAATGAATATTGTATGTAAATATAAAACTTGATACCTTGTCTTTGAAAAAACCGGCTTATTAAATCAGCAAATTTAAGGAGTATTACATGGCCATGGATGTTATTGACTACAAAATTTACGGCTCAGAAATGCAGTTCGTTGAGATTGAGCTTGATCCTGAGGAATCCGCTGTGGGCGAAGCCAGTTCCATGATGTACATGGAAGATGGCATTGATATGGACACGATATTTGGTGATGGCTCGGCACAACAATCTGGTGTTTTTGGCAAGCTGCTAGGGGCTGGTAAGCGTGTGCTTACAGGTGAATCCCTTTTCACCACTGTCTATACAAACAAAGGCCATGGAAAAAAGAAAGTTGCGTTCGGCGCGCCTCATCCGGGGAAATTATTACCGATGAACTTGTCTGAACTCGGTGGCACTCTTATTTGTCAGAAAGACGCCTTTCTATGTGCTGCCAAAGGGGTTTCGCTGTCGATCGCATTCCAGAAAAAAATTGGTACCGGATTTTTTGGTGGCGAAGGCTTCATTATGCAAAAGCTGGAAGGTGATGGTTTGGCATTTATTCACGCCGGTGGCACTATGATGAAGCGTGTTTTGGCACCGGGTGAAACGCTACGCGTTGACACGGGCTGCCTAGTGGCTATGCAACCTACAGTAGACTACGATATTCAATATGTAGGTAAGATCAAGACCGCATTATTTGGCGGCGAAGGCCTGTTTTTCGCCGTATTACGTGGGCCTGGTATGGTAATCATCCAGTCCTTACCGTTCAATCGGTTAGCCTCGCGCATTTTTGCCGCAGCACCAAAAAGTAGCGGTGTAGCTAGCGCATTTGGTTTGGGTAGTGGAGGAGGACGCGAGGAAGGTGGCATCTTGGGTGGTATATTCAATGGCGATGACTAAACGCTAAGTCTAACCACCTCAACTCGACATGTTTGAACTCAATAAAATCATAGGGCTTGCTTGGGGACCCGGATTCCTGAGTACTGGCAGCCCAGTTTAAATCTTGATATCGAGCCATGGACTGTGGCTGGCCACAAAAGTTGACTGCGATGGCATGCCAGCTTGGAGCAAAGTTTCTGTTCGTAATGGCGGGTTCAATGAGAGTCATGTGATGTTTGTCATGGTTAAACCGCTGCCTTATGATTACGCAGCGATTACCGTGGTACTCCCTGCACATCTCAAACCAGGTGAGAAAATTTGACTGAACGGGGGCCTTATTCAACGGCAACACTATTTTGCATGGCATACGTATGCGGTTATTCAAGGAGTACGAGTTACCATTTTCTCAGCTGAAATGGATGCGGGTTGTGTGGGCTGATCTTTGTGTGATCCCAGCGTATAAGAGTAGATCCGCGTAAATTCAGCGCCCATCAAAAAAATCTGAGCAGAGTAATATATCCAAACCAACAAACCAACGAGCGAACCTGCCGCTCCGAATCCTGAAGCAATGCCACTTCTGCCAATGTAAAAACCGATCAGGAATTTGCCTATCGTAAACAGAAACGCGGTAACCACTGCACCAATCCATACATCGCGCCAATCTATCTTCATACGTGGCATTAATTTGTAGATCATTGCGAATGCAATAGTAATTAGCACAAAACTTAGCGTTACATCGACTAAATTTGCGAGAAGCCCAAATCTGCCAAATAAAGGCTCCCACCATTTTCCTAGTGCTGCCAACGCAGCACTAAAAATAAGCGAAACAATCAATAAAAAACCTATTCCTAAGATCATTCCAAAAGAAAGCACTTGCGTGCGGATTAATCCAAATATCCCTGCATCCTCGGTTCTTTTAGGTACGCGCCATATCCTATTCAGGTCGTCCTGCAACTCGACAAATACTGTAGTTGCACCAATCATGAGCAAAACTACGCCGATAATTGCGGCAGTTAAACTCTCTGTAGGTTTGCTAACGCTTTCGAGCAAACCTTGCACTACCAACGCTCCGGTTTTCCCCATTAAGCCCTGTAGCTGAGCAATAATTTCTTCCTTGGCCACATCCACGCCAAAAATTAGCCCAGCTATTGATATAACAATTAGTAGAAGTGGGGCAATCGAAAACACTGTGTAATAGGCAAGTGCTGCTCCCATGCTTGATGCATGGTCATCAATCCACGCTGAAAAAGTGGCTTGGATAAGATTCAAGATTTGTTTGATATTCATGGGATTGCTTCTGAAGAATAATGATAATTGTTGCACATCTCTAGATAACTGGTTTTGATACTTACGCATGCAAAATTTGCATGGCATTAAACACGCAGTCATTCAAAGGCAATCGTCCGCCTCGAATTAATTTTAATAATATTGACTAGACGAGCTTAGTACACTGGAAAATCAGGTAAATTATGTGAGTTTTGGTAAGTCAGTCAACGTTGTTACGGTGCTATGCGTTTTTGATGAAAGGGCGACTTCGTCGTTCATTTTTGTAAGAGGGCTATAATGAAAAGATTGTTACTGGCGATTATTACATTTATTATTTCTACCAGCATTGCGATGGCAACTGTGAACTTAAATACGGCCACAAAGGAAGATTTAGATAGAGTTAAAGGCATAGGCCCGGTGAAGGCTCAAGCGATCATCGATTACCGCAAGAAAAATGGTTCATTCAAGAATGTGGATGAATTGGAAAATGTTAAAGGTTTTGGTAGCAAGTCGGTAAAAAAAGTACGTTCAGAATTTACTGTGGATGGTGTTACTAACGTCAAGCCAGCTGCAGCTAAAGCAACCGACAAAAAAAATGAAGTTAAGAAATAATTTGTAACTTAGGTTTTTTTTACATTTGCAACGTTGTACAAATAACTACCCCGTCTGGCGTGAGCTTGACGGGGTAGTTATTTGTACTTGTATGTAATGGTAAGATAATAAATCCATTTCAGGAACGTATAGATGTATCACACAATTGAACATTTCGTTGGTAACACACCGCTGGTCAGGCTAAAACGTATTCCCGGTGCGACGAGCAATGTGCTGTTGGCTAAGCTGGAAGGCAACAATCCTGCCGGCTCGGTGAAAGATCGTCCGGCACTCTCAATGATCATGCAGGCCGAAAAACGCGGTGACATTAAACCGGGTGATACGCTAATAGAAGCTACCAGTGGCAACACTGGCATTGCGCTTGCAATGGTAGCGGCCATGCGAGGCTACAAAATGATACTGGTGATGCCTGAAAACCAGAGCATCGAGCGTCGCCAGAGCATGCGCGCATATGGCGCGGAATTGGTGCTGACGTCCAAAGAGGGTAGCATGGAATTGGCGCGCGATATGGCGGAGAAGCTGCGCGACGAAGGGCGTGGGGTCATCCTCGATCAATTCGCTAACGCGGACAATCCTTTGGCTCATTATCAGGGCACCGCACCGGAAATTTGGCGAGACACGCAGGGCAATATCACTCATTTCATTAGCAGCATGGGCACAACCGGCACAATCATGGGTTGTTCGCGCTATTTCAAGGAAAAAAATCCCCACATTCAAATTATCGGCGCACAACCGGAAGAGGGTGCACAAATCCCCGGCATTCGCAAATGGCCTGAAGCTTATCTGCCGAAAATTTATGACACCAAACGTGTAGATAAGCTGGAGAACGTTGGTCAGCAAGAGGCGGAAGAAATGACTCGTCGCCTGGCGAGCGAGGAAGGCATCTTCTGCGGCATCTCATCTGGCGGCGCGCTGGCAGTGGCGCTGCGCGTAGCGCAGACGGTGCAGAACGCAACCATCGTGTTCATTGTGTGTGATCGTGGAGATCGCTATTTGAGTACAGGTGTGTTTCCGGCCTGATGTGCTTGCTTTTGTAATTAAGGCAATACTGAACAAGTCCCTCAGTTCTAGCTGAGTTTGATATTCGTCCGCAAGCCGAAAGGCGTAGGCAAGAAATAGGGCAGCCCCAGCTCCGTTCGGGCTGAGCCTGTCGAATACATTTGCAACTTATTGATTTGCAAGGGGTACATTTCGACAAGCTCGTTTCGACCAGCTCACCGCGAACGGAGGGACTTATTCAGCGTGGCCCTAAGAATCCTGGATCCTCGAAGCTAAATACCTTCTTCCATCGCCATTTCAAGTTCCAGCCAGCTTTCCTCCAATTCGGCCACTTTTTTTTCAAAGGTTGTATGCAGCGCGTTCAGCTTGATGATTTCATCACGGTCAGGGTTGACATAAGTAGCTGGATCGGCCAACTGGCGATTGACTTCGGTCAGTTCCGCCTGAGCTTTTGACAGCGCGGCTTCGAGTTTGGATTGTTTCGATAGCAGCACCTTCTTATTTGGCTTGGAAACGGTTGGCTGGCGTGATTTTTCTGGTTGAGCTTGAGTCGTTTCACGCGGGCGGCGTGTTTCAATCCAATTTTTGTAGTCTTCCAAGTCGCCATCAAACAGTTTGGCATTGCCGTCCGCAACCAGCCATAACTCATCGGCTACGGCGCGGATCAGGCTGCGATCGTGGGACACCAATACCACTGCGCCGGTGTATTCCTCAAGCGCCAGCGTGAGGGCGTCGCGCATGTCCAAATCAAGGTGGTTGGTGGGTTCGTCGAGCAACAATAAATGAGGCTTTTGCCAAGCCAGCAGGGCCAGCGCCAAACGGCTTTTTTCGCCACCGGAAAAGCTGGCCACCGGGCGATCTTCGCTGTCTCCAGCCAGACCAAAGCGGCCGAGAAAAGTGCGCAGTGCCAGTGTTGTTGTTTTGGGTGCTAGCTTTTCCATGTGTTGCAAAGGAGTAGCCGCGCTGTCCAGGTTTTCCAGCTGATGTTGGGCGAAGTAACCGATGCGGATATCGGGCGTAATTTCCAACTTGCCTGCGGTCGGCTTAAGCTCGCCCACCAACAGCTTGATCAGGGTAGATTTTCCGGCGCCGTTCGGCCCGAGCAGGGCTATGCGCGCGCCTGCCCGCAGCACCAAGTCGACGTTATGAAATAGGGCCTTGTCACCATAACTAAAGCCCATTTTATCGGCGCGCAGTAATAAGTCGGGGCTACGCTCTGGCGCTTCGATTTCCAGCTCAAAATGGCCGTCTGTAATATGGGCCGGGGCTATGCGCGTGAGCCGCTCCAGTGCTTTAACGCGGCTCTGTGCCTGCTTGGCCTTGGTTGCCTTGGCACTGAAGCGGCGGACAAAATCTTCCAAGTGCGCAATTTTTTCCTGCTGCTGGTGAAAAGCCTGATTTTGCTGTGCTATGCGCTCGGCGCGGGCACGCTCGAAATCGTCGTAGTTTCCGCTGTAACAATCAATCACATGGTTGTGGACATGGGCAATGCGGTTGACGCAGGCATTGAGAAATTCGCGATCATGCGAAACCAGAATAAGGCTGCCGGGG